>CAYNYQ010000717.1:0-2130 GCA_964401305.1 uncultured Acetobacteraceae bacterium
GGCTGCTCTTCGCGGCGCAGGCGGGGCTCGGGCTGCTCTCCCTCGTGCTGGCGGTGCTGGCCTGGCTCGGCTGGCTCACGCCCTCGCTCCTGCTGCTGGCGGCGCTGCTGGGGGGCGTCGGCGCGGCGCTCTCGGCGCCGGCCTGGCAGGCGATCGTGCCGCTGCTGGTGCCGCGGCCGGTGCTGCGGCCGGCGGTGGCGCTCAACGCGCTCGGGGTGAACATCGCCCGCGCGGTCGGGCCGGCGCTGGGCGGGCTGGTGCTGGCGGCCGCCGGCGCGGCGGCGGTCTTCGCAGTCGACGCCGTGACCTTCCTCGGCATCCTCGCCGTGCTCGCCTGGTGGCGCGCCCCGGCGGCCGAGCGGCGGGCGCCGCCCGAGGCGGTGGGCGGGGCGCTGCGCGCCGGGCTGCGCTACGCGCGGGCGAGCCCGGCGCTCCGTCGCGTGCTGCTGCGCGCCAGCGCCTTCTTCCTCTTCGCCGCGGCGCCCTGGGCGCTGCTGCCGCTGGTGGCACGCGGCCCGCTGGGCGGCGGGCCCGGGCTCTACGGCCTGCTGCTGACGGCGATCGGCGCCGGGGCGGTGGCGGGCGCGCTGCTGCTGCCCGCACTCCGCAGGCGGCTCGCGCCCGCGCCCGGCACCATGGTGCTGGCCGGCACGGCGGGGGTCGCGCTGGCCGGGCTGCTGCTGGCGCTCGCCGCGGTGCCGGCGCTGGCGGTCGCCGCCTGCGCGCTGCTCGGCCTCGCCTGGATCGCGGTGCTGACGGCGCTGAACGTCGCCGCGCAATCGGCGCTGCCGGACTGGGTCAGGGCGCGCGGGCTGGCGCTCTACCTCACCGTCTTCTCGGGCGGGATGATGGCGGGCGGGCTGCTCTGGGGGGCAGTGGCCGAGGCCTTCGGCATCGCGCCCGCGCTGGCCGCGGCGGCGCTGCTCGGGCTCAGCGCGGGGCTGCTGGTGCGCGGGCATGCCCTGCCCGATGCCGGGGAGGGCCTGGTGCCGAGCGACCACATGCCCGGCCATGCGGGGCTCGCGCGGCTGCCGGACCCGGCCGATGGCCCGGTGCTGGTGCAGGTCGAGTACCGACTGCGCGCGCCGGGGGAGCGTGATGCCCTGCTTGCCGCGCTCGCCGCGCTCCAGCCCGTGCGGCGGCGCGACGGCGCCTCCGCCTGGTGGAGCTTCGCGGACGCCGAGGATCCGCTGCGCGTGGTGGAGGCCTTCCTGGTGCGCGACTGGGCCGAGCATGAGCGCATGCATGCGCGCGCGACAGAGGCGGATGCGGCGCTGCACCAGGCGGCGAACGCCTTCGACCTCGATGGGCGGCCGCGCGTGCGGCACCTGGTCGGGACCTGAGCGCGCTGCGCCGCTGATTGGATGAGACGGCTGGCGTTCCGACATGTGCGCCATCGACCAACGGTCGCTGGTCGGTGGCGACGATGTTGGGCTCTCGTCTCCGGAGAGCCGAAGCGGCGCTGCCCGCGCTGTCTGCAGTCCGGAGCCAGGGCGCAAAGCCGCACGTAAAGCGACGCTCCAGACGGAGGGTGGCGCTCTGCTGTCGGGCGGCCGGAGAAGGAATGGCAGGGCGGATGCTGCCGGAGGCGAACCGCCTCCGGCCCACGGGCGCCCCGTCGGGGACCGTGCCTGCTGCTCCGCCGGGCCGCATGGGTCGGGCTGGCGGGTGCACGAAGGCGAGGCCGCCGCGCGGTCGTCGTCAGGCGAGGACGGCGCCATTCGCGAAGACGATGGTCTCGTCGGCGAGGCCTTCGGCGGAGGTGACCTGCCATGTCGTCGCGGTGAGATGAACGAAGCTCGCGCCCTGCGCCGCCGTGCCGTAGCCCGTCAGGACCAGGCGGTCCCCTGCCGCGGCCCCGTTGCCGGCGAAATCCAGCACCACGCCGCCGTGCGCCTGCCCCCGCGCGCACCTGAACACGTCATGACCTGCGTCGCCCGCGAGCTGATCGGCGCCCGCGCGGCCGTGCAGCAGATCGGCCCCGAGGCCCCCGGGCGAAAAATCCGATGTCTCCGGCGCAGGCGTGCGTCGCCGGTCACCTCATGGGGCCGCCACGCCGGGCGCTCGCGACAGCACCCGCCGTCCTTCGGGCGTCATCCGCGGCACGGCGTCCAGCAGGATGGCCTCGAG
>CAYNYQ010000718.1:0-2130 GCA_964401305.1 uncultured Acetobacteraceae bacterium
CGAGCGAGGTGCGGCGGAGCAGGGCGCCGACGCGGGTGATGCGCCGGTCGCCCTCGGTGACCTGCAGGATCCTGTCCGGGTCGGCCGAGGCCACGGCGTGCATGGTGCGGAACTTCAGCACGTGGAAGTCGCGCTGGTTGAAGCCGATGCGGCGCTGGCGGAACAGCACGGGCCCCGGGCTGTCGAGGCGGATGGCCAGCGCGATCAGCGCCATGGGCACGGCGGCGACGGCCAGGCCCAGCGCGGCCATGGTGTAGTCCGATGCGGTCTTCACGAGGCCGCCCCAGCCCGCCATCGGCCGCCGCAACACGGCCGGCATCCGCAGGCCGCCGGCCTCGGGCGGCATCGGGCGCGCGCCGGGGCGGACCTGGCCGGGGGCGAGCCGCACCGTCACCGGGTGCTGTGCCAGCGCCGCGACCAGCGCCTCCCGCCGCGCCTCGGCCTCCGGCGGCAGGACGAGGACGACCTGCTCCACCGCGCCGCGGCGGATGGCGGCGAGCAGGGCGGCCGGGCCGCCGCCGCCCGTCCCGTCCGGCGCCGGCCGGTCGGCGAAGAAGCCGACCAGGCGCAGGCTGACATCGGGCCGCGCGCCGAGCCGGGCGGCGAGCCGCTCCGCCGCCCCGGCCTCGCCGACCAGCACCGCGCGCTGGCGCGTCAGGTCAGCGGCCTGGCGGAACAGCGCGGCGACACCGGCGCGCAGCCCGATCAGCAGCGCGGCGCCGAGGACGAACCATTCGGCCATGGCGGTCGCGAGCGTCCCGTCCGCCTCCTCGCCGAGGGCCTGGGCCGCGAGCCAGAGCCCGGCCAGGGTCAGGGCGAGGGCGGCAAGCAGGACCGCCGGGCCGCGCGCGGCGCCGAAGAGCCGGGGCAGGGCATAGGCGCCGCCGAGGGCGCCGAGGACGGGCAGGATCAGCGCCGCCAGCCAGGGCATTGCCTCGGCCAAGCCCGGCGCCGTGCCGGGCAGGGCGGCCACCATGCTGCCGGTGCCGAAGGTCGCGGCGGCATCGAGCAGGGCGACGCCGCCGGCCAGCAGCGGCGGCGGGATGGGCGTGGCGGCCGGCCGCAGCGCCGCCGCCGCGCCGCGGCGGGCAGGACGCGGCGGACCGAGCCAGCCGAGCCCCGCGGCATCATAGCCGCCCGTCGCGGGTGCGGCGTGCGTCGCGGTCGCGGCCGGATCGGTCGCCATCAGGCGCCCCGGGCCGCGCCGCGCCGGTGGGCGCGCGGGCGGCGCCGCGCGGGCGCCGGCGAAGGTCGCTCTCTCGTCGTCATGGCTCCCGATGGGTCTGGGCGGGGTCCCTGGCCCCCGGCTCCGCGTTGAAGACAAGACGGCGCGACAGTCCGAAGTTGAGCACGAGCCCGGCCAGGGCACCGGCCGCGACGCCGAGCACGGGCTCGGCGGCGACCGTGTCGCTGAGCGCAATGAGCAGCGCATAGGTTCCGAAGTTCGCGGTGAAACCGGCGAGATTGACCGCAACGAAGCGGGCCCACTGCGCCGCGCCGGGCGCGCCGGCGCGGTGGCGGAAGGTCCAGGCGCGGTTCAGCGCATAGGTCGTCGATGCCG
Source organism: uncultured Acetobacteraceae bacterium (assembly GCA_964401305.1). Taxonomy (GTDB): domain Bacteria; phylum Pseudomonadota; class Alphaproteobacteria; order Acetobacterales; family Acetobacteraceae; genus JAIEOP01. The sequence goes on from CAYNYQ010000718.1 coordinate 1,562, forward strand.
CCACCAGGAAGGAGAGGAGCCGGCCGAACCAGGGCCCGAGCCCGAGCGCGAGCGCCGCCGTCAGCACGCCGGCATCCACGACGAAGCCGAGCGTGCCCACCACGCCGAAGCGCAGCAGTTCCGCGAGCAGGCGCAGGCGATCGGCGCCGAGGCGGTCGGCGACCACCGGGGGGAGGGCAAGGGCGATCATGGATGGCTTCTCGGTTGGGGTCTCTTTATTCATATCGTATTCCATACACAAACCACGCCTGGGTGACCGGCGCGGCTGGCGGCGAGGGCCGCACCATCCGCGCCGGGCGGGCGCTTGTCACGAAATCCGGCGCGGCGGCCCGGCGCGGCACCTCCGGCGCCTTGCCGTCAGGCCGCGAATGCTGGTTCACTCCGCGCCGAGAGCGACTGCCGGGGAGCCTTCCGCATGCTTCGACGCGATCTTCTGGCCGGCGCGGCCGCCGCCGCCGCGGGCCAGGGCCTGTTGCCGCGTGCCGCCCTGGCGCAGCCCGCCGGGGCGCGGACCGTGAAGTTCATCCCGCATGCCGATCTCGGCATCGTCGATCCGGTGATCACCACCG
>CAYNYQ010000719.1:0-2120 GCA_964401305.1 uncultured Acetobacteraceae bacterium
GCTCGGCGTGCTGGACGGTCAGGGTGTCGGCGCCGAGCGTGAAGGTGTCGTCCGCCGTGACGCTGGGCAGCACGGCGTTGGCAACGGTCAGAACGTCGCTGGCCTGGATCACGCTCGTCCCGAAGGCATCGCCGAGGCGGTCCGGCGACGAACGGACCACGCGGAGCAGGACTGGTGCCCCGGTCCCGCCCGCGCGATAGGTCGCATCCGTCCCGATGTTCGGATCCGCAGCCAGTGCATCCATGGCCGCGGCAAAGGCGCTCACGCTGGCCGCCGCAGTCGCCAGGCGAGGACCCCGACCACCGCGGCGGCGATGACCGCGATGGCGACGGCCGGTGCCAGGGTGCCCAGCGCCTGGATGGCAGGGGCGGCCTGCGCGACCGCGGTTGCAATGCCGGCTGCACCCACCAGCACCGCGCCACGCCCGGTGCCGGTGACAGTCGCGACTTCGCGCAGCGTCGCCGGCGCGGCCGGGGAAATGCCCGCGAGGGTCAGTGCGCGATCAATGACGCCAGCCGGATAGGTCAGCCCGGCGCATTCATGGTGGATGATCGCCTCCACCAGCGGCCGGAGGTGATCGTGCCGATGCAGGTCGATCGCATCGTCCGGCCCAACGCCGATCCGCCGCGCCACCACCGCCACATAGGCCGCGGTGTCGTTCTCCACCTTCGGCGCCCAGCGCTCGATGATCGCGCGTGGCGTCCGCAGCTTGTGCCGGTCCTGGTAGGTGACCAGTAGCGCCGCCAGCGCGCGGATGCCGAACTCATGGCTGGTGAAGCGGCAGAAACGCCCATCCGAGGACGGCTCGGCCAGCCCCTGCCACTTGTTGGCCGGGACGTGCTCGATGTTCCCCGGGTTGCGGTTGCGATAGCCCCGCGTGGCCTTGGGATCGACGCTCACGTGCCGATCGCCGGCACGCGGTTGAGCCACACCCGGACGGTGGTGTCCGCGGCCAGCGCCGCGAGGCTGGCGATGCCGACCTGGAAATTGCCGGTGGCCGTGGTGGTGATGCGCCGGTTGGTGTTGTCCCAGAAGACGCGGGCGCCGGCGGTGATGGTTAGCGCCGGCTCCTTGGTGATGTCGAACACGCCCTGGGTGGCGGCCTCGATGATGGCGTTCTGCGCACCATCGACGGCAGCGACGCCGAACAGCGCCCCGACCAGGACGCCCTGGCCGGAGAGGATGCCGCCCGCATAGGGGACGGCGATGGCCAGGCTATTGCCCGGCTGGACGTAGTTGCGCATAGGGATGGGAGCTCCAGAAACGCAGAAGGCGTCCCGAAGGACGCCCTCTGCATGGGTTCACGATGGAAGGAAGGAGCCGGGATCAGGTGCCCGGGTTGAACCAGGCGCCGCGCCAGTCGATGGCGCCGACCCCGAAGTCGAAGATCACCGAGACCTCGACGCCATCCACGCCCTGGACATTGCCGGTGGTGACCTGCGGTCCCTCGGCGCCGTTCAGATAGCCGTAGACGTAGACGGGGGCCGAGAAGGGATCGGAGAAGAGGTACCAGCGGTTGGCCGGGATCAGCGGCTCGACCAGCGGCTGGACGAAGCCGGCATAGACGTTCGCGTTCGAGGTCTGCGTCGCGGCGACGCTAACCGTCAGCTGCCGCGCTGCGAGCTCCTGGTTCGGCCCGACCAGCAGGCGCATCTGCGCGCCAACGGCGATCGGCAGGCCGTCGAGGGTCTTCTGTCGCATGACCGCGGCACGGCCGAGCGCCAGGTTCGGCAGGTCGAGCGCGGTGCCGGCACCCGCCTTGTTGGCGCGTGCCGCCGCCGTCCCGAACACCGCGGCATTCCCCGTGATGAGCGTGGGGCCATCGCCATTGGCCGCGTTCAGCAGCTGGTAGGCCGTCGCATTCTCGAAGTCGGCGACGCGCCGGCCGATCATGCTGGCGAAGTCGGTGAAGGCGCCGAGGTCGTCGTTCACCAGCATCTGCCGCGTGACGCGGATGCGCCGCGCGAAGGTCTGCAGGAACACGAGCTCCTGGCTCTCGGACATGGTGCCGGCCTGGACCTCGCCATTCTCCGACAGCGGCAGCAGCGTCGGGAAGTCGCCGACGCGGAGATGGCGGTGCGGCTTGAAGTCCCGGAAATCGCGCCGGAGGAACAGCGTCC
>CAYNYQ010000720.1:0-2119 GCA_964401305.1 uncultured Acetobacteraceae bacterium
CGCGATCCTGCTGGTCGGCGAGCACGCCGGCGCCGTCGCCGGCTTCGCCACCGGGGGCATGGTCTACGACGCCGCGCGCGCGGCCGATGCGATGATCCTGCTCGACCTCTACGTCGCGCCGGCGGCGAGGCGGCGGGGCCTCGGGCGCGGCCTGGTGGCGGGGCTGGCGGCGGAGGCCGCGCGGCGCGGCGCCGCCTGCCTCTGGTGGGGCGTGGACGAGGGCGACGACGAGGCGCTGGCCTTCTACCGCAGCATCGGCGCGGAGGAGGAAGGCGACTTCACCGGCATGATCCTGGCCGGCCCGAACCTCGCGCGCCTGGCCGCGGACGCATGAGCGCCGCCGACCTGCGCGCCCGCCCGCCCGAGGCGCTGACCGAAGAGGAGGCGGCCGCCGAGCTCGCCGTTCTGGCCGCGGAGATCGCGCGGCACGACCGGCTCTACCACGCCGAGGACGCGCCCGAGATCACCGATGCCGCCTACGACGCGCTGGTGCGCCGCAACCGCGCCATCGAGGGCCGCTTCCCCGGCCTGATCCGCGCGGACAGCCCCTCCCGCCGCGTCGGCGCCGAGGCGGCCGAGGGCTTCGCCGGGTTCGTCCATGGCGTGCCGATGCTCTCGCTCGACAACGCCTTCGGCGCCGAGGACTTCGCCGAATTCGGCGCGCGCATCCGCCGCTTCCTCGGCCTGAAGGAGGAGGCGCTGCGCTTCGTGGGCGAGCCGAAGATCGACGGGCTCTCGGTGAACCTGCTGTACGAGGAGGGACGCTTCGTCCGCGGCGGCACGCGCGGCGACGGCATGGCGGGCGAGGACGTCACCGCCAACCTGCGCACGCTGCGCGACCTGCCGCTGCGGCTCGCGGGGCCGGGCGTGCCGGCGCGGCTCGAGATCCGCGGCGAGGTCTTCATGACCAAGGCGGACTTCCTCGCCTTCCACGCGCAGCAGACCGAGGCCGCGGCGGAGCGCGAGCGCCGCCGCCAGGCCGGGGAACGCGCCGGCGAGGCGGTGCGCATCCCGGTCAACCCGCGCAATGCCGCCGCCGGGTCGCTGCGCCAGCTCGACCCCCGGGTGACGGCGCAGCGGCCGCTGCGCCTCTTCGCCTATGCGATGGGCGAGGCGAGCGAGCGGCCGGCCGAGACGCATTGGGGCTGGCTGCAGCGCCTCACCGCCTGGGGCTTCCAGGTCAACCCGCTCTCCCGCCTGCTGGAGACGGAGGCCGAGGCCGCGGCCTTCCAGGCCGAGATCGGTGCGGCGCGCGCCGGCCTCGGCTACGACATCGACGGCGTGGTCTACAAGCTCGACCGGCTGGACTGGCAGGAGCGGCTCGGCTTCGTCGGCCGCGCGCCGCGCTGGGCCATCGCCTGGAAATTCCCGGCCGAGCAGGCGACGACGCGCCTGCTGGAGATCCAGATCCAGGTCGGCCGCACCGGCGCGCTGACGCCGCGCGCGGTGATGGAGCCGGTGAATGTCGGCGGCGTCGTCGTGCAGCACGCAACGCTGCACAACGAGGACGAGATCGCGCGCAAGGATGTGCGCATCGGCGACACGGTGGTGCTGCAGCGCGCCGGCGACGTCATCCCGCAGATCGTCGCCGTCGTGCCGGAGAAGCGGCCGCCGGACAGCCTCCCCTTCGCGTTCCCGCACAGCTGCCCGGCCTGCGGCAGCCACGCCGTGCGGCCCGAGGGCGAGGTGGTGCGCCGCTGCACCGGCGGCCTGATCTGCCCGGCGCAGACGGTGGAGCGGCTGATCCACTTCACCCGCCGCAACGCCATGGACATCGAGGGGCTGGGCGGCGAGCGCATCCAGCTGCTGTTCGAGAAGGGCTGGCTGCGCTCGCCCGCCGACATCTTCCGCCTGCACGCGCGGGAGGCCGAGCTGGCCGCGCTGGAGGGCTGGGGCGCGCTGTCCGTGCGCAACCTGCTGCGCGCCATCGAGGCTAGGCGCCGCGTGCCGTTGGACCGCTTCATCTTCGCCCTCGGCATCCGCCGCATCGGCGAGGCGAACGCAAAGCTGCTGGCGCGACACTACCACAGCCTGGCCGAGTGGCGGCAGGCGATGCTGGAGGCGCGCATCATCGGCTCCGAGGCGCGGGAGGCGCTGGGCTCGATCCAGGGCATCGGCC
>CAYNYQ010000721.1:0-2109 GCA_964401305.1 uncultured Acetobacteraceae bacterium
GGCGTCTACGACACCGGTGCCTATGCGAGCTGGGGCCCGACCGTCGCCGGGCGGGTGCCGGTGCACGCCATGGGCCCCTATCGCGTGCCGCATGTCGCCACGCGGGCGCGCGCCGTCTTCACGCACAACCCGCCCAGCGGCGCCTTCCGCGGCTTCGGCGTGCCGCAGGCCGCCATCGCGCAGGAGGCGCTGTGGGACCGGCTCGCGGACGCGGTGGGCATGGACCGGCTGGAATTCCGCCTGCTGAACGCGCTGCGCCCCGGCGACACCACGGCGACGGGCCAGGTGCTGGCGCATTCGGTCGGGCTGGTGGAATGCCTCGAGGCGCTGCGTCCGCGCTGGCAGGCGCTGCGCGCCGCGGCCGCGGCGGCGAATGCGCGAGGCGGGCCGCAGCGCCACGGCGTCGGCATCGCCTGCATGTGGTACGGCATCGGCAATACCGGCATGTCGAACCCGTCGACCATGCGCATCACACTGGACCGCGACGGGCACCTGGTGTTCTGGAACGGCGCCGTCGACATCGGCCAGGGCAGCACCACCGTGCTGCTGCAGATCGCCGCCGATGCGCTGGGCCTGCCGGTGACGGATTTCGCGCTGGTGCTGGGCGACACCGACCTGACGGAGGACGCCGGCAAGACCAGCGCCAGCCGCCAGACCTTCGTCTCCGGCCGCGCGGCGCAGGCGGCGGGCGCGGAGCTGCGGTCGGCGATCCTGCGTCGCGCCAATGCGGGCGAGGGCGCGCGGCTGCGGCTGGAGGGGGCGCGGCTGCACGTGGGCGACGCGGTGCTCGACCTCGCCGGGCTGGAGGCGCCGCTGGAAGGCGTCGGCCGCTTCGATCCGCCGACCGTGCCGCTGGACGCCGAGGGTCAGGGCATCCCCTACGCCACCTATGGCTTCGCGGCGCAGGTCGCGGCGCTGAGCGTTGATACGGAGGTCGGCACGGTGGCGCTGCAGCGCATCGTCGCGGCGCACGACGTGGGGCGGGCAATCAACCCGACACTGGTGGAGGGCCAGATCCATGGCGGCATCGCCCAGGGCATCGGCCTCGCCTTGATGGAGGAATACATCCCCGGCCGCACCGAGAACCTGCACGACTACCTCATCCCGACCGTGGGCGACGTGCCGCCGATCGAGTGCATCCTGGTCGAGGCGGCCGAGCCGCTCGGGCCCCATGGCGCGAAGGGCATCGGGGAGCCGGCGCTGGTGCCGACGGCGCCGGCGATCCTCTCGGCGATCCGCGACGCGACAGGCGCGGAGATCACGCGCGTGCCGGCGCTGCCGCACCGGGTGCTGGAGGCGCTGCGGGGATGACCTCTCGGGCGGGTCGAGCATCGCGGAGCATCGGCGCCGGCCTCAAGGGCGCTGCGCGCCGGCTGCGCCGGTCGCCTGCGGCGACCCTTGACCCCGACACCGCCGCTCCGCGCCATGGGAGTGCGGCCGGGACGGAGGAACAGGCGCTTCGACCGAACATAGGAACAGGGGGATTTCGTGCGAGGCCGCTGCAGCCGCGGGGAGAGGTTCCCAAAGGGTCGGACATGCATGTCCGACCGGCCCTTGGCGGGGTGAGGTCGAGAGGGGCCGCGCCCCTCTCGAGGGTCTCCCGATGACCACCGACCGCACCGCCCTCTTCGGCGCCCGCGAGGGGAACGAGGGCATCGTCCGCTGCGATGCCTGCCCCGTGCTCTGCCGCATCCGCCCCGGCCGCGCCGGCGCCTGCAGCCGCTACGCCAACCGCGACGGCGAGCTCATCCGCACCGATCCCCTCGTGCTGATGACCCGCACCATCGAGGAGAAGGGCGCGACCGTGCCCTTCCTCGACGCGGCACAGGACTGGGACGGCGGCATCGTGCCCAGCGGCGACACCACCTTCGTCTCGGCCATCGGCGCCGGCACCACCTACCCGGACTACAAGCCCGCGCCCTTCATCGTCGCCTCGCAGCACGCGGGCGTCGATACCGTCACCGTCGTGACCGAGGGCATCTTCAGCTATTGCGGCGTGAAGGTGAAGATCGACACCGACCGCCATCTCGGCCCCGAGGCCGCCGCGGTGCGCATGGATGGCGAGCAGATCGGCCACGTCACCACCGCCGAATACGGCAGCCAGATGCT
>CAYNYQ010000722.1:0-2108 GCA_964401305.1 uncultured Acetobacteraceae bacterium
CGCGCAGGATCGGCCCCGGCTGGCCCCAGGCCTCGGCCGCGCTGCGCAGCTGCGCCGCGGCCTGCGTTGCCTCGAGGCGGATGGTGAGGGTGGCGCCGGCCATGCCTCAGCGGCCCCGCGCCGAGGCCTCGTCGCCGTCGTCGACCTCGAACCCCATCGCCAGATACTCCTCGCGCTGCGCGTCGGCGGCCTTCAGCAGCTCCCTGAGGGTGGCGAGCGGGTAGTCGCGCGCCGCGGCGAGCGAGCCGCCGAAGACCGCCACGTAGCGGCGGCGGATCGCCTCAGCCTCCACCTGGCTGGTCTCCGACATCCTCGATCTCCAGCACGATGCGCCGACGGTCCCGGCGCACCACACGATAGCGCAGGCCGGGCGCCAGCAGCACCTCATATTGCGCCGGGCCGCGCGGCGGCCATGGCTGGATGTAGGCAACGCCGCGCATGCCGGCCGGAATGCCGATCTCTATGATGCGCCCGTTGCGGCGGGCCGCGAAGGCGGCGGCGATGTCCGGGTCGATGCTGGTCGAGACGAAGGCCGGGAAGCTCCCGCTCGCACCGACATCGCCAAGCGCCGCGATCTCCGCCGCGCTCGCGCCGCGCGTGACGCGCAGCGCCTGCGGCGCGGCGGCGCGTCCCAGGGCCTGGCGCAGGGCCCCGGTGGTGGCGGCGATCTCCGGCGTGCCGCTTGCCCCGCGCATGACGGCGTTCAGCGCCTGCCCCGCCCGGCGATAGACCCGGATGGCCGCCAGCTCGCCCTCGGACAGTGACGAGCCCCAGTCCGCATAGCCGCGCTGCAATGCCTCGTGCGCCCGGCGGACAGGCTCCGGGAGCGGCGCACGACGCACCGCCGGGCGCGTCGCCATCGGCATCGCCGCCCCCGGCGCCGGCGGCGGCCAGGTGCCCGCCGGTGGCGGCCGCAGCACCGCATCCGCCGGCAGCTCGGGCCGCTGGCCGCCCTGCCAGGCTTGGCCCGGGTTGTAGTCGAAGCCGGGGTCGATCCCGACCGGCACCTCCCGCGTCTCGCCGGTGCGCGGGTTCGTCCAGGGCCTGGTCATCACCGGCGGCGAGGGATCGGGGCCATCGCGGCCCAGCCGCTTCAGCCCCCGCGCGGACAGCACCTCCACCCGGCAGCCGCAGCGCCAGCCGTTCGGCGGGTAGTGCTGGCTCCACCACGGGTCGCTGGCCAGCAGCACCTTGCCGTTCCAGGACAGGTGCTGCAGGCGCGGGTGGCGCGCGCCGGAATGCACGTACCGCCAGTAGGGATAGACGGCGAGCGTGTCCGGCTCGGTCGCCTGGGCGTAGCGGCCCGCCGAATAGGCGGTTGAGAGGTTGGTCTCGAAGATGATGCGGGTGCGCCAGCCTGGCGTGCCGGTGTGCTGCCAGCCGTGCTTCGTGACGAGCTGGTCGAAGCTGCGCCGGAAGTCCTGCAGGGTGGTCCCCTGCTCCAGCGCCTTCATGATCTCCTCGCGGAAGTCCTGCACCAGCGCATCCGTGGCGGCGCCGGCGACCATGAAGCTGCGGCTGTGCGCCTCGGCCCAGACGTCGAGGTAGCTCTGGGTGGTGACGTTGGTCTTCTGGCGGAAGAAGGCGATCGCCTCGCGGAAGGGCAGGTCGAGGGCCCGCGCCGTGGCGCGCGCGCCTTCAGCGCCGGCGGTACCGCTCATCCGAACCGTCGAAGCTTGCGCTGGGCCAGCCGGGCAGAACGGCGCTGCTGCTCGGGCGTCTCGGGACCGAGGCCGAACCAGTAGGACACCGGGAAGGCGCCCTCGTCACGGGCTCGCATGAAGTCGCCGCCGCAGCGGCAGGCCCGGCCCTTTGCATCCACGCACAGGGCATTCATGCCGCCGATCCACGAAGTCGCCTTGTTCACCCACTCGCTGAAGCTGCGGAATTCGCCGTCCTGCGGCACGCCGAGAGGGATGGCGCTCGTCGGCTCGGTCACGGCCGCAGCTCGTCCAGCAGCGCCGCGCGGCCGGCCAGGTGCGCCACCGCCATCGCCGCGCCCATCGCCTCCGCCAGCTCGCGCGGGTCGAGCTGCAGCGTGGCCAGACGCGCCGCCAGGTCGGGCAGGTCCGTCGCCGCGTCCACCTCCGCGCGCACCTGCGCCGTCA
>CAYNYQ010000723.1:0-2107 GCA_964401305.1 uncultured Acetobacteraceae bacterium
GCGGCGCTCCGGCCATCGGGCCGCCCTAGTCGGCGGCCAGCGCCATGCGGCTGCCGTTCAGCCGGGTCATGACATGGTCCTCCACCGCGTCGGCGACGCGCTCGGTCTCCTCCGGGGTGAAGACATGCCCCGCGCTGGGCATGGTGCGGTAGTCGATGGTGATGCCCTTCTGAGTGTTCAGCTTGTCCACCAGCTTGCGCACGCTGCCCTCGGGCACGAGTTCGTCCGCCTCGCCATGCAGGATCAGCCCGTTGCAGGGGCAGGGGGCGAGGAAGCCGAAATCGTAGTGGCTGGCCGGCGCGGCGATGGAGACGAAACCTCCCATCTCCGGCCGGCGCATCAGCACCTGCATGCCGACATAGGCGCCGAAGGAGTAGCCGGCGACCCAGAGCGAGGGCGCCCCCGGATTGACCGCCTGCAGGAAGTCCAGCGCCGCACAGGCGTCGGCGATCTCGCCGATGCCGCCGTCGTAGCGGCCCTGGCTCTTGCCGACGCCCCGGAAATTGAACCGCAGGGTGGAAAACCCGAGGCCCTGGAAGCGCTGGTAGAGCGTGTAGACGACCCGGTTGTTCATCGTCCCGCCATGCAGCGGGTGCGGATGCAGGAGCAGGACGACAGGGGCGCCCGGCGCCTTGGAATGGTGGTAGCGACCTTCGAGCCGCCCGTCAGGGCCGGCGAACATGACCTCAGGCATCGTCCCTCGGTTCCAGATCCTCGAGTGCCGCGCGCGTCGGGTCTGCCGGGGGCGATCGCCCCGAAAGCACGGCAGGCCAAGCGCGCGCCGACGCTTGGTGGGGCAGCCAGGCGGCGCGTCCATGAGCCATGACCGGCGTCCTCCACCGCCAACAGGCCACGTCACACCATGCCCGAACGGACGACCGGACTGTCGTGCCACCGGCGAATGGTTGACCAGGGTGGTCGGCTAATCTAGCGTCCACCCCATCATGCCGGCACGGCGTGACAGCGCCGTTGGTTCCGTCTGGTGCCCCGAGCAGGCTCCCGGATGCCGGGGCGGCCGGAATATAGGCAGATCGGGTCAGCCTTCATAACGGAATCACGGGGCGCGACTAAGTTTTTGGGCACTCGACCGACGTGGTCGGTGCCGAGGCCAGTGTCGGAGGGCAATAGGCCGTGCGTCTTTCGACCAGGGGACGATATGCGGTCATGGCCATGGTCGAGCTCGCCGCCCGGCAGCAGGGCGGCGGCGCCGGCGGCGACCCGCAGCACGCCCGGCCGGTGAGCCTGGCGGAGATCGCCCAGGCCCAGCTCCTCTCCCTCGCCTATCTCGAGCAGCTCTTCGGCCACCTGCGCCGCGCCGGCCTCGTCGCCTCGGCGCGCGGGCCCGGCGGCGGCTATCGCCTCGGGCGGCCGCCGCAGGCCATCGCCATCGCCGACATCGTCGAGGCGGTGGACGAGCCGATCCGCGCCACCCGCTGCGAAGAGGGCGCGCCGGGCTGCCTGGCCGGGGAGCGCTGCCTGACCCACGACCTCTGGGCCGAGCTCGGCGAGCACATCCGCCTCTTCCTGGCCGGGGTCACCCTGGCCGACGTCGTCTCGGGCGAGATCGCCGGCCGCGCCGCCGCGCCCTTCCCCACGCGGCGCCTGGGCGAGGCGGCCCAGTGAGAGGCGCCCGATGACCGGCGGGGCGTCCCCCGGCGCCGCCCTCAGCCTCGACGCCAACGCCACCGAGCCCCTGCGGCCGGAGGCGCGCGCCGCCCTGCTCGCCGCGCTCGAGGCCGGCGGCAATCCCTCCTCCGTCCACGCCGCCGGCCGGGCGGCGCGGCGCGTGCTGGAGGCGGCGCGCGAGACCCTGGCCGCCCGCTTCGGCGCCCGGCCGCAGGACGTGGTCCTGACCGCCGGCGGGACGGAGGCCAATGCGCTGGCGGTGCGCGGGCTCGCCGCCGGCCGGCGCATCCTGGTGGGCGCCACCGAGCACCCCGCCGTGCTGGCCGCCGCCGGGCCGGACGCCGTCCCGATCCCCGTCCTGCCCGACGGCACCGTGGATCCCGAGGCGCTGGAGGCGCTGCTGGCTTCGCCCGGCGCGCCGCCCGGCCTGGTCTGCCTGATGGCCGCCAACAACGAGACCGGCGTGCTCCACCCCTGGGCC
>CAYNYQ010000724.1:0-2106 GCA_964401305.1 uncultured Acetobacteraceae bacterium
ACGGCTTCGGCTTCGCGCTCTCCATGGTGAAGTATCGCGGCTTCGGCGGCCCCTCGCAGTTCTGGGATGCGGCGCTCGAGCCCTTCACGCTGATCTCCGCGCTCGCCGCCGTCACCAGCCGCATCCGGCTGATCAGCACCGCGGCGAGCCTTGCCATGCCGCCCGCCGTGGTCGCGCGCATGGCCGCCACCATGGACCAGGTGGCGCCCGGGCGGATCGGCATCAACGTCATCACCGGCTGGGCGCGCGCCGAGTACGAGCAGATGGGCCTCTGGCCCGGCGCCGTGCACTACGAACGCCGCTACGACCATCTCGCCGAATACGTGCAAGTGATGCGCGCGCTCTGGGCCGAGGGGCGCTGCGACCTCGACGGTGCCTTCTTCCGCATGCAGGACTGCGTGCTGGAGCCGCGGCCCACGCATCCGGTGCCGATCGTCGTCGCCGGCAGCAGCGACAAGGGGCTCGACTTCGCAGCGCAACACGCGGATTTCAATTTTTGCGCCGCCCCCGATGCGGTGAACGACCCGGAGTCCTGCGCGGTGCCGGTGCGGCGGCTCGCCGAGGCCGCGGCACGGCATGGGCGCGCGGTGAAGGCGCTGCTCTGGGTGACGGTGATCACCGATGCGACCGATGCCGGCGCGCAGGCGAAGTGGGACGCCTACCGGCAGGGCATCGACCTGGTGGCGATCGGCAACCGCGTCGGCGAGGCCTCGGCGGATGTGGCGAACACGGACCGCGCCTCCACCGCCTTCCAGCATCGCGGGGAGGAGGTGGCGCCGGTGCGCGGCTGCAAGTTCGTCGGCTCGCATGCGCGCGTCGCGGCGATGCTGGACCGGCTGGCGGCGATCCCGGGGCTGTCGGGGGTGATGCTCGCCTTCGACGACTACCGCGCCGGCACCGAGGAATTCGGCGAGCGGGTGATGCCGCTGATGCGCTCGAGGACGGCGGCCGGCTGAGCGGCGGCTACCGCCCCGCCACCCCCACCACGCCCTCGGCATTGTGGTCGAACTCCGGCACCAGCCGCCCGAGCTGCGCCAGCGCGCCCCGCGCATTGCCCGATCGCGCCGCGGCCGCGATCTCGTCGATGGCGCGCCCGACCAGCGCCGGGTCGGCGGTGCGCGGCGTGACGACGAAGAGGCCCGGGAACTGCGTCACCGTCGGCGATTCGGTGCCGTAGTAGAGCTCCTCCGTCAGCTTCTCGCCGGGCCGCAGGCCGGTGAAGCGGATCTCCACGTCCTCGTCCGGGCGCAGGCCGGCCAGCCGGATCATGCGCCGCGCGAGATCGACGATCTTCACCGGCTTGCCCATGTCGAGGAAGAAGATGCCGCCCTCGGCCAGCTCCGGTGGCTGGTCGGCGCGGTCCTCGGCGCCGATCACGCTCGCCTGCAGCACCAGGCCCACTGCCTCGCGCACGGTCATGAAGTAGCGGCGCATGTCGGGGTGCGTCACCGTCAGCGGCCCACCGCGCTCGAGCTGGCGGCGGAACAGCGGCACCACCGATCCGGTGCTGCCCAGCACGTTGCCGAAGCGCACGGTGATGCAGCGCATGCCGCGCCCCGCCGTGCGGGCCTGGTCGCGGTCGGCCGCGCGGGCCTGCATGTCCAGCGCCTGGCAGTACATCTCGGCGAGGCGCTTGGATGCGCCCATGACGCTGGTCGGGTTCACCGCCTTGTCGGTCGAGATGAAGACCATGGCTGAGGCGCGCACCGCCGCGGCGGCATCGGCGACGATGCGCGTGCCCAGCGCATTGGTCAGCAGCCCCTCCAGCGGGTCGTTCTCCACCATCGGCACGTGCTTGAGCGCGGCGGCGTGGAAGACCAGCTCGGGGCGGAGGTCCTCGAACAGGCGGCGGATGCGCGTCTCGTCGCGCACATCGGCCAGCACGGCGCGCTTGGGCACGTCCGGGTGGCGCTCGCGCAGCTCGAGGTCGATCTCGTAGAGCACGAACTCGCCGTGATCGAGCAGCGTCAGCTGCGCCGGCCCCAGCGCCGCGACCTGCCGCGCCAGCTCACCGCCGATGGTGCCGCCCGCGCCGGTGACCAGCACGCGCCGCCCCTGCACCAGCCGCGCCATGCCCTCGCGGTCGAGCGGCACCTGCGGGCGGTC
>CAYNYQ010000725.1:0-2105 GCA_964401305.1 uncultured Acetobacteraceae bacterium
AGGCGGCGCGGCGCCAGGCGGCTGGCCCGCGGTGCGGGCGGGCACGGCATTGCCGCGCGGCGCGCCGGCCGGCCGGCCCGGTTGCATCGGGATGGTGATCGAGGCCTGGATCTGCGGCGCGCGATCGGTCTCCGGCACCATGCCGAGGATGGGCGCGACGCGGCGGATCACCGCGCCGGCCGCCGGCGCCGCCACCCAGCCCGCGGTCGCATAGCCATGGCTGCGCGCATTCGGCTTCGGCTCGTCCACCATGACGTAGAAGGCGTAGCGCGGCGCGTTCATCGGGAAGGCGCCGACGAAGGCGGCGATGCGCTTGTTCTCGAGATAGCCGCCGCGCGGCCCGACCTTCTGCGCCGTGCCGGTCTTGCCGCCGACGAAATAGCCCGGCACCTCGGCGCCCTTGCCCGAACCGTCGGTCACGACGAGGCGCATCAGCCGGCGCATGGTCTCCGAGGTGCGCTCGGAGATCACGCGCACGCCCTCGCGCTCGGCACCCGGCGGGTGGGCGAGCAGCGTCGGCTGGCGCAGCACGCCGCCATTGGCCAGGGCGGCGACGCCGGTGACCACGTGCAGCGGCGTGACCGAGATGCCGTGGCCGAAGCCCACGGTCATGGTGTTGATGTCGCGCCAGCCCTGCGCCGTCGGCGCAAGGGGCCGCGCCGTCTCGGGCAGCTCGATCTGCAGGCGGGAGAGCATGCCCATGCGGCCCATGAACTCGCGGTGCCGCTGCGGCCCCACCGCCTGTGCCATGTGGGCGGAGGCGATGTTGGACGAGTACGCCATGATCTCCGGCAGGGCGAGCCAGCGGTTCTTGCCCTTGAAGTCGTTGATGGTGAACCGCCCGTATCGGATCGGGCGGGAGGCGTCGTAGCCGCCCCAGACGTTCACCGTGCCGTAGTCGAGCGCCATCGCCGCGGTGAAGAGCTTGAAGGTCGAGCCCGGCTCGTAGACGCCCACCGTGGCGCGGTTGAAGGTCGGGTCGGTGTCCTGGGTGGCGGAGCGGCGGTTGACCGGCCCGGCCTGCGGGCGCCGCGCCAGGGAGAGCGGGTCGGAGGCGTCGAAATCCGGCAGGCTGACCATGGCGATCACCTCGCCGGTGTTCGCGTCCATCAGCACGCCGGCGCCGCCGATGCCGTTGAAGTCGGCGATCGCCGCCTGCACCGCGTCGCGCAGCGCCACCTGCACGCGGATGTCGATCGAGAGGCGGAGCGGCGAGCGCTCGCTGCGCAGGCGCAGGTCGAAGCCGCGCTCGACGCCGGCGATGCCGCGCCCGTCGACGTCGACATGGCCGATGATGTGCGCCGCCGAGGCGCCCTGCGGGAAGAAGCGCCGCTCGGCCGGGCGGAAGTGGAAGCCGGGCTGGCCGAGGTTGTTCACCGCCTGGGTCTGGCGCGGCGTCAGGTTGCGCTGGATGTAGGCAAACTGCACGGGCCGGTCGGTGCCGGGCACGCTGCGCTGGGAGAGGCGCTCGATCAGCCGCTCGCGGTCGAGGCCGGGCAGCACTGTCAGCAGCCGGTCGGCGGCGGCGACGGGGTCGTTGATCTCCTGCGGGTTGGCGTAGAGCTCGGTCACGCGCAGCGAGACCGCCAGCACCTCGCCGTTGCGGTCGGTGATGGCGGCGCGCGCGACCTGCGGCTCGGCACTCGGCACGGTGGGCGCGGCGCGCAGCTTCGGCATGGCGGGGTCGAGCAGGGTGGCCAGCGTCAGCTTCACGCCCACCGCCGAGAACAGCACCGAGAAGCCGGCCGCGGCGATGACCAGGCGCGCACGCGTGCGCTCGAGCTGCGCGCGGCGGGCGAGGTCGGGGGCTGCGACGCGCACCAGGGCGCGCTGCGGCGCCGGCCGCGCGCTGATGACCCGATCCCCCGGCGCGGCATCGGGGGTCGGTGGCGGCCGCGGTGCCTCCAGCCCGGGATCGCGCCCGCTCATCGCACGGCCGTGGCGCCGCCGAGGGTGGCGGCATTCGCGGCGCCGAAGGGCACGGGCGGGGCCAGCATCGGGCGCGCGGTGCCGAGCAGCGAGCCGCCAGAGGGGGCGGGCGGCGGCGGCGCGGCGACGGGCATCGTCGCGCGCGCCAGGGTCGGGGCCGGGGGCAGCGTGGCGGC
>CAYNYQ010000726.1:0-2104 GCA_964401305.1 uncultured Acetobacteraceae bacterium
GAGAGCGCGCCGTACTTCGCGGCATTGGTCGCCAGCTCGTGCACCAGCATGCCGAAGGCCACCACCTGGTGCGCGGGCAGGCGCACGGGCGGGCCGCCGACATCGATCCGCGACCGGCCCGGCACCCCGTCCGTGCCGGGGTCCGGCGGGTCCTCGTACATCGCCAGCTCGGTGCGCAGCAGCTCCTCGAGCTGCGCGCCGGTCCATTCGGCGTCGGTCAGCAGCGACTGCGTGCGCGCCAGCCCGTGCAGGCGCTCGGTCAGCCGGTCGCGGTAGGTGGCGACGTCCGGGGCGTCGCGCGCCGCCAGCGCCGCCAGCGCCTGCACCATGGCCAGCGTGTTCTTCACCCGGTGGTTCAGCTCGTGCAGGATCAGCCGCTGCTGCTCGGCCGCCGCCTCGCGCTGCTCCGCCGCCAGGCGCAGCCGCTCGCCGGCGCCGGAAAGCGCGCCCGCCACCTCGTCGATCTCGCGGATGCCGCTGGGGGCGGCGCGCACCGGCTCGCCGCGGTCGAGCGCCGAGGCCGAGACGGCGAGGCCGCGGATGGCGGTCGCCAGGCGCGTGCCGAGCAGCCGGGCCGAGAGCAGCGCCGCGCCGGTGAGCAGCAGCGCGGCGATGCCCGCATTGACCAGTGCCCGCCGGCGCGGCTCCTCGATCTGCCGGGCCATCACCGCGGTCACTACGGTCCAGCCGGACCGGGTGCGCCGGAGGTGGTAGAAGACGGCGTTGCCCTCGTGGTCCTGGCCGCGGCCGACGCGCATCGCCGGCGCCTCGCCGGGCTGCGCCAGGGCGGCCCGCCGCCCGACCGTCGCGGCGTGGTCGACCGAGCGGGCCAGCACCAGCCCTGCCTGGTCCACCACCACCAGCCGCACCCCCGGATCGACCCCGACCGCGCCCAGCACCTCCGCCAGCCGCGTTGCCGGGACGAGCAGCTGCAGCAGGAAGCGGACCCCGTCCTCGCGCTGCACCGGGCCGAGCAGGACGAAGCCCGGCTCGCCGGAGACGGCGCCGCGGACGAGGCCGCTGACCACCGGCGCCTGCTGCGCCATCGCCGCGGCCTCGGCCGCCCCGAGGCCCGGGGTGGCGGATGGCAGCGCGCCCCAGGGGAAGCGGCTGTGCAGCAGCGGCGCGCCGGCCGCGTCGCGCAGGATCACCACGATGCCGCTGATCCGGCTGAACGCCACTGCCTGGGCGTGGAAGCCGGCGAGATCCCCCGCGGTCAGGCTCGGCGCGGCCTCGAGCGTCTGCAGCGTCTCGACCAGCCCGGTGACCTCGCGGTCGACCACGGTCAGCACGCCGTCCGCCGTCGCCGCCAGCGCCTCCTCCGTGCGCGCCTGCTCGGCCCCCGTGGCGCGCCAGGTGAGCAGCCCGGCCAGCATCAGCAGGGGCAGCAGCACGGTGACGGCGAGGATGAGCAGATAGGCGCGCACCGAAAGGGGACGCCTCTCGGGCGCCGCCGCCGTCGTATCGCGCAAGCCTGCGGCTCCTTTCCGACGATGCCGCCCGGGCGAGCCCGGCGGCGGGCTGAGCGTGGGGCCAGGCGGCGTGGCGGATCCGCCCCGCATCGCCCGCCCGCCAGGGGCGCATCCGCGCAACCGGCCAGCCCGACCGCAAGCCGCGCCTCAGGTGGGCCCCGGGCAGCCGGCGGGCGCGCTCCTGCGCATCACATCCCTGCTCCGCCTGCGCGCCGGCTGGGCCCGCATGCGGCGACGATGCATCGCGAATCGCGGATATCGTAGGCCACGGCGTGGCGTCCGCAAGCGGAATGGCATCCGCGCGCCGCCCCGCGCCAGGAGTCGAGGCACGATCGAGGCGCCGTCCCGCGCCAGGGGCGACGCCACGCCCGACCGGGTGATCCATGCGCGCGAAACCGCTACCCCGTGCTCGCGGATCGCGCCCCGGGCGACGAGATCCGACCAGGCGGGGTCCCCCGACCGGGTATTGCCTTGGAAAGCGACGTTTCCCGCGCGGCTTGCAGCCACCCCGATGGAGCGCGCCTGCGTTCCATCGAAGTGCAGGCCGCCCCAGAGCAATATCCGATCAGATCGCATCACCTGATCGGATGTCCTGCTCCGGAAGGCGGAACGTCTGGAGCAGCTTGTCTCCG
>CAYNYQ010000727.1:0-2102 GCA_964401305.1 uncultured Acetobacteraceae bacterium
GCGGCGCAGTCGACGGTGGAGAACCTCTTCGGCGGCATCTCCATCTTCGCCGACCGGCCTTTTCGCGTCGGCGACATGATCCGCTACGGCACGGCGATGGGCACGGTCGAGGCGGTGGGGCCGCGCTCGACCCGGATCCGCGGCCTCGACGGCACGCTGACCGCGGTGCCGAACGCCGACCTCGCCAAGATGCCGATCGTGAACCTGGCGGCGCGCGAGCGTTTCCTGTTCCAGCACAGAATCACCGTGGCCCATGGTCCGGGCCGGGTCGCGCTGGCGCGGCTGACCGAGGCGCTGCACCGGCGCCTGCGCGCCCGGCAGGAGGTGGAACTGGGCCCCGACCTGCCGCGCGTCCGTGTCGTGGGCTTCGGCGGCTCGACCGTGGAGATCGAGCTCTTCGCCCATGTGCTGGTCGGCACGGACGCGGAGTTCCTGGCGGTGCAGGAGGCGCTGATCCTCGGCGTGCTGCAGGTGCTGGAGGAGGCGGATGGCGCCGGCGGGGCGGCCGCGCCGGCGCCCGCACCCGATGCCGGCCTGGCCGCCGCCGCGCTGCCTCCCGCCATGGTGCCGTAGCGCCCGGCTCAGCCCCGCCGGATCGGCGCCGCCGCTGCGGCGACGGCGTCGCAGCGCGTCAGCCCGATGTCGCGCAGCGCGCGGTCGTCCATGGCCAGCAGTTCCTGCCGCTCGGCCCGCGCGCGCTGCCAGCGGGCGATGCGCGCCCGCAGCAGTGCAAGGCGGACCGCAAGGATGGACCGGTGGCTCGCCAGGGCGGGCAGGAGGCCCGCATCGATCAGCAGGCTGGACATGGGATGCGCCTTTCGCTCGGGGTGTCGTGGCCGTCGCGGCGCGGCGGCTGCGACACTCCTCGCATCGCTGCGCGGCGTTTGCTTGCGCGCTGCCTGAGGGACGCCTGGAGATTCGCTGGAGATGCGCGCGCGCCGGCCCCGCGCCGCCGCATTGCGCGCCGCGCCACGCACGACATGCGCGACATCGCCGACATGCACGACATGCGGCGCTTCTCCAGGATAGCGCCCGCGAATGCCAAGGCTTCCACCAAGCTACGGCGTCGCCCGGGGCCTAGGGTCTCGTCATCCCGGACGCCGACGTTCGGGTCCATGCAGACAGGAGACGACCCATGACCCGCTTCGAGACCATCGCCAGTGCCACCCTCTTCGCCGCGGCAGCGGTCTTCGCCGGCAGCGCCCAGGCCGGGGAGGGCGGCTTCGGCGCCCAGTGGACACCGTCGGGCGGCGGCGACGCCGACATCGTCTGGTCGGAGGGCGCACGGCACGTCACCCATGGCGGCGGCATCGGCCGCCTGGTGGGCAGCGGCGAGAATGCCCGCGTGCTCTATGCCGACACCCTCGCCTCCGGCCAGGCGCCGATGACGGCGACCATCACCGGCAGCGGCGACAACGCCGTGGTGGTGTACACGGTCCCGGCCGAGAGCCGCCCCGCGCTGGCCGGCGCGCCTG
This sequence comes from uncultured Acetobacteraceae bacterium, assembly GCA_964401305.1. Classification (GTDB taxonomy): domain Bacteria; phylum Pseudomonadota; class Alphaproteobacteria; order Acetobacterales; family Acetobacteraceae; genus JAIEOP01. The sequence continues at coordinate 1,476 of CAYNYQ010000727.1, forward strand.
CCCTGCCGGGGCAGCGCGGCTGATCCCTCGCCGCCGTGCGCCGCGGCCCGGCGCCGCGGCGCACCAGCGGCAATTCCGAAGCAATTCTCGAGGCCCTGGCAATCCCGCCTGCAAGCGCGGGCACGCCCTGGCTGCGAGCCTGACTGCGCCGCCGGCGATGGGCGCCTGCGGCAAGCCGCGCGAGGATCCCCATGCCCGATATGCACCTTCCCACCAAGCTCCGCCTGCGGACCGGAAGCGGCGGCAGCGCCGCCATCCCCGCCGCCGCGCTCGAGGCGCTGCGGCGCTCCCTCCAGGGCGGCCTGCACCTGCCGGGCGACCCGGCCTACGACCAGGCCAGGCAGGTCTGGAACGGCATGATCGATCGCCGACCCGGCCTCGTCCTGCGCTGCCGCGACGTCGCCGACGTGCAGCGCGGCGTTCGCTTCGCCCGCGAGCAGGGGGGGCTGTTGCTCGCCATCCGCGGCGGCGGCCACAACATCGCCGGCAACGCCGTCTGCGAGGGCGGGCTGATGCTCGACCTCACGCCGATGAAGGACGTGCGGATCGACGCGGCCGCGCGCGTCGCCCGCGTCGGGCCCGGCGTGCTGCTCGGCGAGTTCGACCAGGCGGCGCAGGCGCATGGCC
>CAYNYQ010000728.1:0-2100 GCA_964401305.1 uncultured Acetobacteraceae bacterium
GCTTCACGCGGCGCTGGCAGGGCGTGGCGGAGAGGCCGACCTGCTCGGCCAGGGCAACCACGGGCAGCCGGCCGTCGCGCTGCAGGGCCCGCAGGATCCGCCGGTCGGCGGCATCGAGCGTAGGAGCGGATTTCGCCATCAACCGGGCCCCTCATGGTGAAACCCGGCGAATATGGCACCAACTGGACGCGATATCGCCGAAAACCCCTCCCCCCTTTCGGGCATTCTTGCCGCACCGGACCCGAGGGAGGGACAGAGCCATGGACACGGCCACGCTGCCGCCGGGCCTGCGCGGCGACTACGCCGCCGCCCGCGCCGACTTCACCCTGCCCGCCAACGCCACGGCCCATGGCCCGGACGACGACGCGACCTGGCGGGCGCTCTACCGCCGCCAGTCCGCGCTGCTGCCGCGTCATGCCGCGCGCGCCTTCCGCCAGGGCCTGGCCCGGCTGCCCTTTGCCGAGGGCGTGCCGGAGCTCGGCCGCACCTCCGCCGTGCTGCGCGCCGCGACGGGCTGGTCGCTAGTGCCCGTGCCCGGGCTGATCCCGGACCATGCCTTCTTCGACCACCTGGCGGCCCGGCGCTTTCCGGTGACCAACTGGATCCGCCGGCCGGAGGAGCTGGACTACATCGTCGAGCCCGACATCTTCCACGACGCCTTCGGCCATGTGCCGCTGCTGACCCAGCCGGAATTCGCCGCCTTCCTGCAGGCCTATGGCCGCATGGGGCAGGAGGCGGCGCGGATCGGCGCGCTCGCGCCGCTGGCCAGGCTCTACTGGTTCATGGTCGAGTTCGGGCTGGTGGAGGAGGAGGGGCAGCTGCGCGCCTATGGCGCCGGCATCCTCTCCTCGGCGGCGGAGGCGCGGCATGCGGTGCTGGAGCCCGGCGTGCGCCGCCTGCGCTTCGACCTGCTGCGCGTGCTGCAGAGCGCCTATTCCATCGACGACCTGCAGCCCACTTATTTCGTCATCCGCGACTATGCGGAGCTGTTCGGCGCGATGCGCCTGCTGCCGGAACTGCTGCGGATCGCGCGCGACGCCCCGGTGATCCCGCCCGGCGCCGCGGCGCCCGGCGACATCCTGTATTGAGGAGGACCTCCATGGACATCCCGCCCGACCGCACCGGCTTCGCCGGCCGCATCTCGCCCGAGAACCCGATGGGCACGGACGGCTTCGAGTTCGTCGAGTTCACCGGCCCCGACATGGCCGGGCTGGAGGCGCTGTTCGCGCGCCTCGGCTTCAGCGCCGTGGCGCGGCACCGCAGCAAGCAGGTGACGCTGTGGCGCCAGGGCGCGGTGAACTTCATCCTGAACGCCGAGCCCGACAGCTTCGCCCAGGCCTTCCAGCGCGTGCACGGGCCCTCGGCCTGCGCCATGGCCTTCCGCGTGGCCGATGCCCGCGCCGCCTACGACCGCGCCATCGCGCTCGGCGCGAAGCCGGTCACCGGCAAGGTTGGGCCGATGGAGCTGAACATCCCTGCGATCGAGGGCATCGGCGGGTCCCTGCTCTACTTCGTCGACCGCTACGGCCCCGCGGGCACGATCTACGACGTCGACTTCCGCTGGATCGAGGGCGCCGACCCGCATCCGAAGGGCAATGGCCTGACGGTGATCGACCACCTGACGCACAACGTGCACCGCGGCCGCATGGACGTGTGGTGGCAGTTCTACGAGAAGCTCTTCAACTTCCGCGAGATCCGCTACTTCGACATCGAAGGCAAGCTGACCGGCCTGAAGTCCCGCGCGCTGACCAGCCCCTGCGGCCAGATCCGCATCCCGATCAACGAGAGCTCCGACGACAAGAGCCAGATCGAGGAATACCTGCGCGCCTACAACGGCGAGGGAATCCAGCACATCGCGCTCGGCACCGAGGACATCTTCGCCAGCGTCGAAGGCATGCGCGCGGCGGGCGTGCAGTTCATGGACACGCCCGACACCTACTACGAGCTGCTGCCGACGCGCATGCCCGACCTGACCGCCGAGGAGATCGCCCGGCTCGCCCGCAACCGCATCCTGACCGACGGCGCGCCGACGCCGGAGGGCGGGCGGCTGCTGCAGATCTTCACCGGCACGGTGATCGGCCCGATCTTCTTCGAGCTGAT
>CAYNYQ010000729.1:0-2100 GCA_964401305.1 uncultured Acetobacteraceae bacterium
GGGCCGGGCCATGCTGCAGCAGGTGCTGGCGGCGCAGGAGGGCGAGGGCGGCCTCTTCGCGCAGGCCAGGGCGCTGTCCGCGACGGGCCGGTAGCCCCAACTCCCCGCGGACCCACGCCTCCCGCGCGCCGGTTGCCATGGCCCCTGCGGCCTGGCGGCCGGGCCGCACCGGCGCCGTCGCACGGGATGATTGCGTTCCGACTTTGGCGGAATTTGCCTCTTCTCTGGACAAACGGGTATCGCCTGCTCGCCATTCTCGTTAATTACGGATCAGCAAATTCCACCCATCCGGATGGGGGACACGCGCCGTGTCTCGCCTGTGCTCGATCCGCCGCATGGCCGGCCTCGTCCTGCTGCTCACGGGGCTGGGCACGGCTGCCGCCGGCGCGCCGATCGCCCCTGCGGTCGCCGAGGACGTCGCCGCGGCGGTGGCCGAGACGGCCATGGTGCCGCAGCACCTCCTCGCCGCGACCGACCAGGCGCAGCAGGACGACCTCCTGCCCGCCACGGCGGGGTCCGATGCAAGCGACGCGGCCACGGACGTAGGCCTGTCGGCCTTCCTGCGCTCGATCATCATGGGGCCGGAAGCGGCGGACGTGCTCGCCATGGTCTCCGCTCCCTTCCGCGGCAGCGGCGGGCAGCCGGCGAGGATCGTGCTCTGCGCCGTGGAGGATGTATGCGGCCTGACCGTGCTGCCGGATCTCACGGATCCCGGCCTGCGGGGGAGGGGCCTGCATCGGCCCGAGCTGGTGCTGGCCCGGGCGGATGCGGTCCTGCCCGCGGATCCGCTCGACCTCCGTATCGCCCATCACGGTGCCCGTCACTGGGGCGGCACGGCGCCGGCGCGAGACGGTGACGGCAGGGCGGAGCCTCCGGAGCCGCTGACCCTGCGGCGTCTCGCGCTGGAGGCGTTGGCGGTCCTCGGCCTCGACGAGATCGCCCGCACGCTGTGGAGCATGCCGCTGTTCCTCGTCGCCCTGGTGCTGTCGCCCGTCCTGTTCGGAATGCTGACGCTCGGCCGGCGGGTGCCGCGGCGGCGGCACCCGTAGCGGCCCGGCTGCGGCCGCCGATCCCAGCGGCCGGGCTCGCGGCCACGGCGGAGCGCGAGCACCACCGCGTGCGCGCCGCCGAGCGCGCGCCTTGGCGCCGCCATGTCCTTCACCGCCTGTGCCGAGGATCAACGTGACGGTGCCGTCCTGAGCCTGGCGCGTCAGTGTGCCCGTGTCGTGTCCATCGGCCTTGAATGCCTAGTAAGATATCGTAGTACAAGAGCATACAGGAGGCTGCGATGGCCGATCAGGACACGGCGGTTCCCGTGACCGTCCGCATGCCGCTGGAGCGGCGGGATGCGCTCGACAGCTTGGCGAAGGCGCTGCATCGGGATCGCAGCTACCTCGTGAACGAGGCCGTCGCGCAGTTCATCGAGGCCCAGGAGGGCTGGGCAGCCCATCTGCGCGAAGGCCTCCGCCAGGACGATGCCGGCGAGACCGCGAGCGCCGAGGAGATCGCCCAGGCCTTCGCGCCGCGGGGCACCCGGCGCCGTTGATCGCCATCGCCTTCACCCGCCTTGCGGTCGAGGATGTCGAGCGGGCGCGCGCGGCGATCGTCGAGAGCCACCCGGACGGAACCGCGGTCGGCGAGCGCCTGGCCGACGAGGTCGCTGCGCGGCTCGCCCATGCCATCGACGGCTTGGGCCGGTTTCCGCGGATCGGTCATCCGGGCGCGGTCCCGGGCGTGCTGGAGATCGTGATGCCGGGCCCGACCCGCCGCCTGATCTTCACCATCGGCTACCGGCTGCGCGACGACCGGATCACGATCCTGGGCATCACCTGGGGCGGGCGGAGCTTCGGGACGCTCGGACGGCGCTGATGGGGGCCTTGGCACGCTGGAGGCGCGGCCCCGGCGTTCGGCGGTGCGGGCCTGGGCACGGGCGAATTCGCTGGCGTGGGTGCGGACGATTCCGCCGCGGCCTCGCGCGCGGGATGAGACGAGTTGAGACTCTGGTTGAGACTCAGGGTGAGACGCCGCGTCGGAAGTCGCCGTGAATCGGCATGGCGGGCGCTGGCGACAGCCCGATGAGACGGAATTGAGAAGAACCGG
>CAYNYQ010000730.1:0-2092 GCA_964401305.1 uncultured Acetobacteraceae bacterium
CGGCGCCGCCCGCCCCGCCGAGCCCGCGCCGCCGCCCGCGCCGCCCGAGCCCCGGCTCGGCAGCGCCACCAACCTGCCGCTGCCCCGCTTCGCCGCGCTCGGCTCCAACCAGGTGAACCTGCGGATCGGCCCGGACCTGCGCTACCCGATCGAGTGGACCTACCAGCGCAAGGACCTGCCGGTGCAGATCATCGACGAGCACCAGCTCTGGCGCCGCATCCGCGACCCCGAGGGCACCGAGGGCTGGGTGCAGCGCCCGCTGCTGACCAGCCGGCGGAGCTTCGTCGTCCCCGCCGGCGCCGAGCGGGCGATGCGCCGCCGCCCGGAGGAGGGCGCGGCGGAGGTCGCGCGGCTGCGCCCCGGCGTAGTCGGGCGCATCCGCAAGTGCGAGGCCGGCAGCGCCTGGTGCGAGGTGCAGGTCGGCGACTACCGCGGCTGGCTTCGGCGCGCCGAGATCTGGGGCGTGCTGCCGGAGGAGGCGGTGAACTGATCCCGCGCGCTCAGAACGGGTAGCGCAGGATCGCCGCCAGCGCGCCGCCGCCCGGGATGTCGGCGTGGCGCGCCGCCACCACCCGCCCGCCGGTGCGCAGCGTGCGGCGCGCGATCTCGTCGGTGATGCTGTAGTTGCGGCCATCGGCGCCGGCGGCGAAGGCGACCGCGCCATCCTCCTCGCCGACGCTGCCCGGCAGCTCGGCGTCGAGGTCGACGATCAGCGTCTCCACCGCGCCGAAGGTCGCCGCGCGCGCCGCCTGCGCGACATCGGCCGTGGCGCGGCCCTCCGCGGCGCGGCGCGCATGGAGCGCGCCCAGGTCCTGCACCGTCGCGGCGTTCAGTTGGTCCAGCACCTGCCGCGCCGCATCGGCCAGCGCATGGTCCGGCGCATGGTCCGGGCTGCCCGGCAGGGCCTGGGCCGCGAGGTGCGGATAGCTGCAGACGCTGCGGAAGACCGACGCCATGGGCTCGGCCGCGGCCAGGATCAGCGGCTGGTCGCGCCCGGCCAGCAGCGGCCGCAGCGCCCGGTCCACGCTGCGGGCATAGTGGCCGAGCAGCGCGTTCTCGCTGGTGGCAAGCCCGCTCGCCATGTCGCCCTTGCGCGCGATGTGGCTGCCGCGCCCTGCCGCGTCGCCGACGTCGCGCGGCATCCCCGGCACCGCGACCGGATGCGGCGGCAGGTCGGCCGAGACCTCGACCAGGCGCACGCCGCCCATGCCGATGGCCAGCACCCAGGCATGGTGCGGGAAGGCCACGGCGCGCAGCAGCGGCTTGAGGTGGAAGCGGTCCGACACCTCCACCTGGTTCGCCAGGCGATTGGCCAGGCGGAAGCTGCGCAGGCTGTCCGGCGTGACGTAGAGCGCCAGGCTGTTCGCCTGCCCGGCCCAGAACGCGTCGTCCCCGATCAGCGCCTCGACGGCGTCCTCGATGGCGCGGACCTCGCGCATGCCGGCGCCGGCCGCGGCCATCTCCTCGCGCGCGGCGCGGAGCAGGTTCTTCAGCTCGATGCGGTCGGCCTGGGCATCCTGGGTCAGCGGCGTCGTGCGCAGCACCAGGGTGACCGAGGGCCAGCCGCGGTGCTCGCCGAGCGCCTGGATCTCGGCACGGGTGGGCAGGTCGATGTGCAGCATGGGAAGGCTCCTTGGAGAGAGGGCGGGCGGGGCGGGGCGATGACGCGCGGAGCGGGCCGCTCATCCATCGAGCACGTCGTCCTCCGGCTTGCGCTGGGCGCGGTGGCGGTCGATCCAGGCGGCGAGGGGGCGCAGCAGCACGTTCACCGCCAGGACGAGGACGGTCACCAGCAGCGCCGCGACGAATTGCCGCGCGCCCATCAGCAGGCCGATGATCGCCACGCACCAGATCGTGCCCGCCTCGCCGAGCCCGCTCACGCTGCGGCGACCGTAGCCCTTGATGATGGCGCCCGCGCCGAGGAAGCCGACGCCGGTGGCGACGGCGCCGAAGCCGTTGCCCCAGTTGGACTCCGGCACGCGCTGCACGACGAGGTCGGCGAAGGCCGCGCTGGCGAGCGCCACCAGGGTGCAGGTGCGGATCCCCACCGAGCTGGTGCTGATGCCGCGCTCGACGCCGATCGCGGCGCCGA
>CAYNYQ010000731.1:0-2090 GCA_964401305.1 uncultured Acetobacteraceae bacterium
GCTTCTCCAGCATGCCGCCCATGCGGTCGGAGCCGAAGATGCGCATCAGGTCGTCCTCGAGCGAGAGGAAGAACCGCGACGCGCCCGGGTCGCCCTGGCGCCCCGATCGTCCGCGCAGCTGGTTGTCGATGCGCCGGCTCTCGTGGCGTTCCGTGCCGATGACGAAGAGGCCGCCGGCCTCCTTCACCTTCGGCCGCAGCGATTCGACCTCGGCCTTGTGTCGGGCGAAGGCGGCCTCGAATTCCGGGCCCTCATGCGCGCCGGTCTCCTGGCGCGCCAGCATCTCGGCATTGCCGCCGAGCTGGATGTCGGTGCCGCGGCCGGCCATGTTGGTGGCGATGGTGATGGCGCCCGGCCGGCCGGCCTGGGCGATGATGCCCGATTCCTGCTCGTGGTAGCGGGCGTTCAGCACCTCGTGCGGGATGCCCTTCCGCTTCAGCAGGCCCGAGATCAGCTCGGACTTCTCGATGCTGGTGGTGCCGACGAGGCAGGGCTGGCCGCGCTTCTGCGCCTCGTCAATCAGGGTGATCACCGCCTCGTACTTCTCGCCGGCGTTGCGGTAGACCTCGTCGTCCTCGTCGAGGCGGGCGACGGGGACGTTGGTCGGGATCTCGACCACGCCGAGCTTGTAGATCTCCATGAACTCGTCGGCCTCGGTCGCCGCCGTGCCGGTCATGCCGGCGAGCTTGGGGTAGAGGCGGAAGTAGTTCTGGAAGGTGATCGAGGCGAGGGTCTGGTTCTCCGGCTGGACGGTGACGTGCTCCTTGGCCTCGAGGGCCTGGTGCAGGCCGTCCGAGTAGCGGCGCCCCTCCATCATGCGGCCGGTGAACTCGTCGATGATGACGATCTTGTCGTTGCGCACGATGTAGTCGACGTCGCGGGTGAACAGCACATGGGCGCGCAGCGACTGGTTCACGTGGTGCACGATGGACACGTTCAGCGCGTCGTAGAGGGCGCCTTCCTCGAGGATGCCGGCCTCGCGCAGCGCCTCCTCCACCGCCTCGCTGCCGGCCTCCGTCAGGGAGGCGGTGCGCATCTTCTCGTCCTTGTCGAAGCTCTCCTTGTCGCGCACCAGCGCCTTCACCACGGCGTCGACGCGGCGGTAGAGGTCGGAGGTGTCCTCGGTCGGCCCGCTGATGATCAGCGGCGTGCGGGCCTCGTCGATCAGGATGCTGTCGACCTCGTCGACGATGGCGAAGTTGAACTCCCGCTGGACCATGTCCTCCAGCCGGTACTTCATGTTGTCGCGCAGGTAGTCGAAGCCGAATTCGTTGTTGGTGCCGTAGGTGACGTCGGCGGCATAGGCGGCGCGCCGCTCGTCGTCGGTCAGGCCGTGCACGATCACGCCGACCGAGAGGCCGAGGAAGCGGTAGAGGCGGCCCATCCACTCGGCGTCGCGGCTGGCCAGGTAGTCGTTCACCGTGACCACGTGCACGCCCTTGCCGGAGAGGGCGTTGAGGTAGACCGGCAGCGTGGCGACCAGGGTCTTGCCCTCGCCGGTCTTCATCTCGGCGATCTGGCCGCCGTGCAGCACCATGCCGCCGATCAGCTGCACGTCGAAGTGGCGCAGCCCGAGCGCGCGCCGCGAGGCCTCGCGCACGGTGGCGAAGGCCTCGGGCAGGAGGTCGTCGAGCGACGCGCCGCCGGCGATGCGGGTGCGGAACTCCTCGGTCCGGCCGCGCAGCGCCTCGTCCGAGAGGGCGGCCATGGCGGGCTCGAGGGCGTTGATCTCCGGCACGCGCGCCTGGAAGCGCTTCACCGTGCGGTCGTTGGAGGTCCCGAACAGGGCGCGGGCGATGCGGGCGAACATGCGGGGCTGTGGTCTCCGGGCAGGCCCGCCGAGCCCCCCTGTCGCGTCCGGGGGGCCCGTGGACCGGGCCCCGCGGCCTCCGGTGCCGTCGGTCCGCGGTGCCAGGGGCGGCGGATCCGGCACGAGGGGCGGTGGCGCTTGGGGACGCCGCGACGGGTGGAGGCGGCTGGCCGCGCTCGCGCCGACAGGTAGGCGGGCGGGGGGCCGGCGTCAACGCCGGGGCGCCGGTGGGGGCGGGGCGCGCGCCCCGGCCGGGCGTTGGCGCCTGGGCGGTACCCCC
>CAYNYQ010000732.1:0-2090 GCA_964401305.1 uncultured Acetobacteraceae bacterium
CCATCCGCGCCGCGGGCAGGCGCCAGGCCAGCAGCGCCGCGGCGAGGCCGAGCCCCGGCGCGGCCAGGCGCCAGCCCGGCCCCGGCTCGACCCCCAGCGCGAAATAGGCGGCGATGCCGGCGCCCAGCGCCACCGGCAGCCAGGCGAAGAGGCGCCCCTGCTGCGCCTCGGCCAGGGTGGCGAGGCCGAGGCGGAGCCGCGCAAGGGCCGGCCGCCGCGCCCCGGGGGCGGCCGAGGCACCGACCGGGATGGTGGCTGCCCCCGACATGACCTCACAGTGGTGTGACCGATGCGACATCGCAAGGGTGGGGGCGGGGCGCGCCGGCCTCGGCCCACGGGGCGTCCCGGGCTTGACCATGGCAGGGGCCGGGGCCCCATAGACCCTCTCCAGGCCCGCTGCCGAAAGCCCCCGCCCATGACGGTCCGCACGCGCTTCGCCCCTTCGCCCACCGGCTTCCTGCACATCGGGGGCGCGCGCACGGCGCTGTTCAACGCGCTCTTCGCGCGCCGCCACGGCGGGCAGTACCTGCTGCGCATCGAGGACACCGACCGCGCGCGCTCGACCCAGGAGGCGGTGGACCAGATCCTCGACAGCCTGGCCTGGCTCGGCCTCTCCCCGGACGAGCCGCCGGTCCTCCAGTCCGCCCGCGAGGCCCGCCACGCCGAGGTGGCGCGGGAGCTGCTGGCCAGGGGCCGCGCCTACCTCGCCTTCGAGACCGCCGAGGAGCTGCAGGCCATGCGCGAGCGCGCCATGGCCGAGGGCCGGCCGCCCCGCTACGACGGCACCTGGCGCGACCGCGACCCCGCCGAGGCGCCGCCCGGCGCCAAGCCCGCCATCCGCCTCAAGGCGCCGCGCGAGGGTGAGACCGTCGTCGAGGACCTGGTGCAGGGCGAGGTGCGCGTCGCCAATGCCGAGCTCGACGACATGATCATCCTCCGCTCGGACGGCACGCCGACCTACCTGCATGCGGTGGTGGTCGACGACCACGACATGGGCATCACCCATGTGATCCGCGGCGACGACCACCTGACCAACACCTTCCGCCAGTGCATGGTCTACGACGCCATGGGCTGGCACCGGCCGCGCTTCGCGCACATCCCGCTGATCCATGGCGCGGACGGCGCCAAGCTCTCGAAGCGGCACGGCGCGGTGAGTGTGCTGGAGTTCCGCGAGCAGGGCTACCTGCCGGAGGCGGTGTGCAACTACCTGCTGCGCCTCGGCTGGGGCCATGGCGACGAGGAGGTGTTCTCGCGCGAGCGCGCCGAGGCCGTGTTCGACCTCGACGGCGTCGGCCGCTCGGCGAGCCGCATGGACTACGCCAAGCTGACGCATCTCAACGGCGTCTGGCTGCGCCAGGCGGATGACGCGCGGCTGACCCGCGAGGTGCTGGAGCGGCTCGCGCGGCGCGGCGTGCTGTTCGGCACCCTTGGCGCCGAGCGCGTGGCGATGCTGATGCCCGACCTGAAGGAGCGCGCGAGGACGCTGGAGGAGCTGGCGGGCGCGGCCGCCTTCGCCGCGCAGGAGGGCCCGCCGCCGATGGACGCCAAGGCCGCGGCGCTGCTGACGCCGGAGGCCAAGGCGCGGCTCGCCGACCTTGCGCAATTCCTCGGCGACGCGCCCTGGGAGCGGGCCGACCTCGAGTCCTGGCTGCGCGACTATGCCGAGGTGAAGGGCGTGAAGCTGGGTGCCGTGGCGCAGCCGCTGCGCGCCGCGCTGACGGGCAGCACGCAGAGCCCGCCGATCGATGCCGTGCTCTTCGCGCTGGGGCGGACCGAGGCGGTGGACCGGATCCTGGCCGCGGCCGCGGGCTGATCCGCCGCGGGGCGCGGGGATCGCCGCGGACGGGGCGGATCGTGCGCGCAGGCCGGGCGCGATCGGCGATTCCGTGCGCAGGGATCGTGGTCTAGGCTCGGCCTGCCCTGCCCGGAGGACGCCCCGCCATGCCGCCGCTCGAGACCCATTCCGCCCCAGACCTCGACCTCGCCGACCAGCGGCGGCAGGCCCGCATCGACCTCGCCGCCGCGCATCGCCTGGCCGTCCGCGACGGCTTCAACGAGGGCATCTTCAACCACTTCACCCTGCGCGTGCC
>CAYNYQ010000733.1:0-2088 GCA_964401305.1 uncultured Acetobacteraceae bacterium
TCGGGGTTCGACACCGCGCCGATCGTCGCCATGCACTCGGCGCGCACCGTGCGCAGCTCGCCGGACATCAGCTTGATCTGGGCGTAGCCGGCGTCCTTGCCGACGAGCTGCACGAAGGTGCCGGCCGCGCGTGCGATCTTGCCGCCCGCGCCGGGCTTCATCTCCACGTTGTGGATGATGGTGCCGACCGGGATGGCGGCCATCGGCATGGCGTTGCCGGGCTTGATGTCGGCCCGCTCGGCCGCGATCACCGCATCGCCGGCCTTCAGCCGCTGCGGCGCGATGATGTAGGCGAGCTCGCCATCCTGGTACTTCAGCAGCGCGATCCAGGCCGTGCGGTTGGGATCGTACTCCAGCCGCTCGACCGTCGCCGGTACGCCGAACTTGGTGCGACGCTTGAAGTCCACCAGGCGATAGGCGCGCTTGTGTCCGCCGCCGCGGAAGCGGACGGTGGTGCGGCCATGGTTGTTGCGGCCGCCCGAGGAATGCTTGCCCTCGGTCAGCCCCTTGATCGGGTCGCCCTTCCACAGCTCGTCGCGCTTGACGAGGATGGTGCCGCGCAGGCTCGGCGTGATCGGGTTGAAGTTCTTCAGTGCCATGGCGTCACGCCAGCCCCGTGGTCAGGTCGATCGTCTGGCCCTCGGCCAGGCGGACCATCGCCTTCTTCCAGTCCGAACGCTGGCCCGGGCGGCCGCGGAAGCGCTTGGCCTTGCCCTTCACCACCAGCGTGTTCACCGCGCGCACCTCGACGCCGAACAGGCCCTCCACCGCCGCCTTGATTTCCGGCTTGGTGGCATCCTGCGTGACGCGGAAGACGTACTGGCCATGCTCGCTCATGGTGGTCGCCTTCTCGGTGATCACCGGCGCCAGCAGGACCTGGTACATGCGCTCGCGCGAAATCGGGGCGGCCTTCGCGCCCTTGGCTGCTGTCTCGCTCATGCCGAGGCTCCCTCGCCGGCGGCAAGCCGCTGGGTCAGCGCCTCGACGCCGGCCTTCGTCACCGCCAGCACGTCGTGCTTGAGGATGTCGTAGACATTGGCGCCGACGGTCGGCAGCGCCTGCACCTTCGGGATGTTGCGCACCGCGCGGTCGAAGCCCTCGTCCACCGCGGCATCGACCACCAGTGCGCTGGTCCAGCCGAGCGCCTTCAGGCGCTTGACCATGGCGCCGGTCTTCGCCTCGCCGACGGTGGCGGTGTCGAGCACAACCAGCTTACCCTCGCGGGCCTTCTGGCTGAGCGCGCTGATAAGGCCGAGCCGGCGCACCTTCTTGTTCAGGCTGTAGCCGTGGTCGCGCACGACCGGCCCGTGCACCACGCCGCCCGTGCGGAACTGCGGCGCGCGAAGCGAGCCCTGGCGCGCATTGCCCGTACCCTTCTGGCGATAAGGCTTCTTGGTCGTGCCCGAGACCTCGCCCATGCCCTTCACCTTGTGGGTGCCGGCACGGCGCCTGGCGAGCTGCCAGTGGACCACGCGCGCCATGATGTCGGCGCGCGGCTCGATGCCGAACAGCGCATCCGGCAGGTCGATCTCGCCCGCCGTCGCGTTGTCGAGGGTGATGACGTTGACCTTCATCGTCCTGCTTTCCCTCAGGCCGCCGCTTCGGCGAGGCCCGCCGGGAAGGGCGCATCGGCATGGCGCGCGCGCTTCACCGCGTCGCGCACCAGCACGTAGCTGCCCTTGGCGCCCGGCACGGCACCCTTCACCAGCAACAGCCCCTTCTCGGCATCGACGCTGACGATCTCGAGGTTCTGCGTGGTGACCCGCTCGACGCCGAGATGGCCGGCCATCTTCTTGTTCTTGAAGGTCTTGCCGGGATCCTGCCGGTTGCCGGTGGAGCCGTGCGACCGGTGGCTGATCGAGACGCCGTGCGACGCCTCGAGGCCGGCGAAGTTCCAGCGCTTCATCGCGCCGGCGAAACCCCGACCGACCGTCGTCCCGGTCACGTCAACCTTCTGGCCCTTCACGAAGTGCGCAGGGCTCAGGCGGGTGCCGGGCTCGAGCGCCGCATCGGCGCCGACGCGGAACTCCACAAGGCGCTTCGGCGCCTCGACGCCGGCCTTGGCGAAGTGGCCGCGCTCGGGCTTCG
>CAYNYQ010000734.1:0-2083 GCA_964401305.1 uncultured Acetobacteraceae bacterium
CCCGGGCAGGGATCGGCGCGGGCAGGGTCGCGTCGGGCAGGGTCCGTGCGAGACGGCGCGGGCGGGAGCGGGGCGGTCATGGCAATAGGATATAATTCCTTTGCCGGCTCCGCACCCCCTTTCCGCCACCGTACCGTCCACGCCCGCGAGAGGCCCGGCCGATTTGACGCTTGCCGGAAGCTGACCATAGAAAGTGCCCACATGCGCGCGCCGCCGGCGGCAATGCCTGCGGGACCTCGGCCGGTCCCCGGGCGAAGCACCGGAGACCCACGCCCGCCGCAGTCTGGAGCTGAGTTCCATGTCCATCATGCAGGATTCGCGCGAGGCGACCATGGTCGGTCGCCGTTCGGACGGCACGCCCGTCCGCCGGCCGCTCTCGCCGCACCTGCAGGTCTACGACATGATGCAGATGACGAGCGCGCTCTCGATCAGCGGCCGCATCACCGGGGTGATCTGGACCGGGGGCGTCTTGTTCCTGGTCTGGTGGCTGGTCGCCGCCGCCTCCGGCGCCGAGGCCTTCGGCCGGGTGCAGTGGTTCGCCTCCTCCTTCATCGGCCTGCTCTTCCTCTTCGGCGTGTCGGCCGCGGCCTGGTTCCACACCCTGAACGGCCTCCGCCACCTCGCCTGGGATGCGGGCTGGGGCTACGACATCCCGACGACCTACCGGACCGGGCGCTGGGTGCTGATCGGGACGGCGGTGGCGACGCTGCTGACCTGGATCATCGCCATCATCGCCTGGGCGGCGTAACCGCCAGCCCCCGCCGGAACGAGACGCCCCCATGGCCACCGACACCGCCCGCGCCGCCGCCACCGCCCGCACCGCAACCCTGCGCACCCCGCTGGGGCGGGTGCGCGGCCTCGGCACCGCCCGCTCGGGCGTGCACCACTGGTGGCTGCAGCGCATCACCTCGGCCGCGCTGCTGCCGCTGATGCTGTGGTTCGTGCTCTCCGCCGCCGGGCTGGCCGGCGCCGGCTACGCCGCCACGGTCGACTGGATCGCCCGGCCCTGGAACGCGGTGCTGCTGCTGCTGACCATCGGCCTCACCTTCCACCACACCGCCGCCGGCCTGCAGGTGATCGTGGAGGATTATGCGAACCAGGAATGGCTGAAGATGGCTGGAATCCTCGCGATCAGGGCCATCTGTCTTGTGCTGGCGCTCGCCGCGGCGCTCGCGGTCCTCAGGATCGCGGTCTGAGCGGGCGGTCGGAACGGAACGGGATACGATGAACGCGATCAGCATGCCCTCCCGGGGCGCATACCGGGTCGTCGATCACACCTACGACGTGGTTGTCGTCGGCGCGGGCGGCGCCGGGCTGCGGGCCACCTTCGGCATGGGCGCGGCGGGCCTCAAGACCGCCTGCATCACCAAGGTCTTCCCCACGCGCAGCCACACCGTGGCGGCGCAGGGCGGCATCGGCGCCGCGCTCGGCAACATGGGCGAGGACGACTGGCGCTGGCACATGTACGACACCGTGAAGGGGTCGGACTGGCTCGGCGACCAGGACGCGATCGAGTACATGTGCCGCGAGGCGATCCCGGCGGTGATCGAGCTCGAGCACTACGGCGTGCCCTTCAGCCGCACCGAGGACGGGCGGATCTACCAGCGCCCCTTCGGCGGCCACATGCAGGACTACGGCAAGACGCCGGCCATGCGCGCCTGCGCCGCCGCCGACCGCACCGGCCACGCCATCCTGCACACGCTCTACCAGCAGTCGCTGAAGCATGGCTGCGAGTTCTTCGTCGAGTACTTCGCCCTCGACCTGATCATGGACGATGACGGCGCCTGCCGCGGCGTGGTCGCCTGGTGCCTCGAGGATGGCAGCATCCACCGCTTCCGCGCCCAGACCACGGTGCTGGCCACCGGCGGCTACGGCCGCGCCTATTTCTCCTGCACCTCGGCCCATACCTGCACCGGCGACGGCGGCGGCATGGTGCTGCGCGCCGGCCTGCCGCTGCAGGACCAGGAGTTCGTGCAGTTCCACCCCACCGGCATCTACGGCGCCGGCTGCCTGATCACCGAGGGCGCCCGCGGCGAGGGCGGCTACCTGACGAACTCCGAGGGCGAGCGCTTCATGGAGCGCT
>CAYNYQ010000735.1:0-2081 GCA_964401305.1 uncultured Acetobacteraceae bacterium
CCAGCGCCCAGCGCGCCAGCGGGCTGAGCGCCTGTGGCAGCGCCACCCCATGGGCCGCGAGGATCGCCTCGACCGCGCCGCGCGCCTCGGCCGGCAGGTTCGAGAGCAGCACGTCCTGCTGCGGCGTCAGCACCGGGTCGGCGCCGAAGCGCTGCACGATGTCGCGCAGCGCGCTGCGCAGCAGCACCTCCTCGCGGTCCTCGATGCGGCCGGAGGGGACGGGCACGCCGTACCAGAAGCGGCCATTGCCCTGGTGGTGCCAGCCGAGCAGCTCGGGCATCTCGAGCCGCGGCATCTCGAGCGGCGCGGGCAGCGGGCCGCCCCAATGCGCTTCCAGCGCCTGGCGCACCCGCGCCTCGCCGAGGTCGTCGAGCACGTATTTCAGCCGCGCCCGCTTGCGGTCCGTGCGGTCGCCATGGTCGCGGGCGAGCTTGACCACCGCCTCGGCGATGCGGAGCGCCTCCTCCGGCCCCACGAAGGTGATCGGCGTGGCGAGGCGCGGGTACGTGTCGCGGCGGTTGTGGGTCATGCCCATGCCGCCGCCGATCACCACCTGCCAGCCGAGCAGCGCCTCGCCCTCGAAGATGCCGATCAGGCCGAGGTCGTTGGCCAGCACATCGGGCGTGTTGTCGGCCGGCGTGGCGATGGCGATCTTGAACTTCCGGCTGAGATAGGTGGGGCCGTAGAGCGGCTCGGGCTCGGCCGGCGCGTCGGGCGGCAGGGCCTCGCCGTCCAGGAACAGCTCGGCATGGGCGCGGGTCCGGGGGAGCAGCGCGTCCGAGAGGCGCCGCGCCTCGGCCAGCAGCCGGGCATGCACGGCGTCGCGCCGCGGCGCGGGGGAGGTGACGACGTTGCGCACCACGTCGCCGCAGGCGGCCATGGTGGTGAGCAGGGTCTCGTTCACCCCGCGGATGGCCGGCGCCAGGTTCTCCCGCAATATGGCGTGGAATTGCAGGGCCTGGCGCGTGGTGATCCGCAGCGTGGAATTGGCGAAGCGATCGGCCAGGGCATCCAGCGCGAGGTATTGCGCAGCGGTCAGCGCGCCGCCCGGGATGCGGACGCGCGCCATGAACTGCCATTCCTTGTCCTCGCCGCGCTGCTTGCGGAGGGTCGCGGTATCGCGGTCGAACTGCTCATAGGTGCCATGGAATTTCAGCAGGTTGTAGGCATCCTCGCTGATCCCGCCCCGGGCGTCGCGGGCGCCGAGCGCGGCGGCGATGCCGCCTCGCAGCCCGCGGCTGGCCGCCTTCGACGCCTCGACGCCGCTGGGCTTCTTCCCCTCTGCCATGGCCGCACCCCCGCTCCGAAAAAACCGCTTGCGGGATGTGAAAACCCAAATCTACATTCTGTCAAACGATAAATGTGGAATACCCCGGTGAGTGACGTGCATCATGGCTCCGCCCTGCCGCAGTCCGACGCGCCCCGCCCGGGCGAGGTCTGGCTGGTCGGCGCGGGTCCGGGCGACCCCGGCCTGCTGACGCTGCGCGCCGCCGAGGCGCTGAGGCGGGCCGACCTCGTGCTGCACGACGCGCTGCCCGGCCGCGCCGTGCTGCGCCTTGTGCGGCCCGGCGCGACCATCCTGGCCGTCGGCAAGCGCAAGGGGCATGCGCCGATGCCGCAGGCGAAGATCAACGCCCGGCTCATCGAGGGCGCCCGGGCCGGGCAGCGGGTGGTGCGCCTCAAGGGCGGCGACCCGTTCATCTTCGGCCGCGGCGGCGAGGAGGCGATGGCCCTGGCCGCGGCGGGCATCCCCTGGCGGGTCGTGCCCGGCGTCTCCGCCGGCATGGCCGCGCCGGCCGCGGCGGGGATTCCGCTGACGCATCGCGGCCTGGCCAGCGCCGTCACCTTCGTCACCGGCCACGACGAGGCGGGCGGCCTGCCGGAGAGCATCGACTGGGCCGCGCTGGCGCACGCCGGCGGCACCATCGCCGCCTTCATGGCGCTCTCGCGGCTGGACGAGATCGCGCTGCGCCTGCTGGCCGCCGGCCGCCCCGCGGCGACGCCCGTGGCGGTGGTGGCGGAGGCGAGCCTGCCCGGCCAGGCGGTGCTGCGCACCACGCTCGGCGCCTGCACCCTGGCCG
>CAYNYQ010000736.1:0-2076 GCA_964401305.1 uncultured Acetobacteraceae bacterium
CCGCCTGACCCAGCGCAGCGAGTATTCCAGCGTCATCCAGCGCAACGGCAACCAGATCTCGGCCCTGCTCGCGGCAATGCGCCAGCAGATCCAGCAGCTGGCCGCGCGCGAGGCCTCCGGGACGCGCTGACGGGGCGCGCGGGGCTGCCCCCTGGGGCCGCCGGCGCGCGCTTCAGCCGCTGACCGCCTTGGCCACCAGGTAGGCGATCAGCGCCGCCGCGGTGCCCACCGCCAGAGTCTGCGCCGCGCCCAGCAGCCGCGGCAGGCCGGTGACCGCCGCCTTCAGCCAGCCGAAGCCGAACAGCGCCGCGGCGGTGAGGGTCGAGGACAGCGCCAGCGCCGGCGGGGTCTCGGCGAACAGCATGTAGGGGAAGAGCGGGATCAGCCCGCCCACCGCATAGGCGCCGCCGATGGTGGCCGCGCTCTGCGCCGCCCGGCCGGAGGGCGGCTCGGTCAGCTCGAGCTCGAAGCGCATCATGAAGTCGACCCAGCGCTTGCGGTCGGCGGCGATCGCCTCGGTGGCGCGGGCGAGCACCTCGCCGCGCAGCCCGTAGCGGTGGAGGATGGCCGCCACCTCCCACTTCTCGCGATCGGGGTAGTCGCGGGTCTCCTGCTCCTCGCGCGCGCGCTCGGCCTGGTAGTGCTGCGCGTCGGTGCGGGTGGCGAGGTAGCCGCCAAGCCCCATCGCCACGCATCCGGCGGCGATCTCCGCCAGCCCGGCCGTGACGATCAGCGGGTTGGCGGCGACCGCGCCCGAGAGGCCGGCGGCGAGGGCGAAGGGCACCGTCAGCCCGTCCGCCGTGCCGATCACGAGATCGCGCACCGTGGCCGAGGAGGTGAAGTGCTGCTCCCCTTCCGGCGGACCGGGCGGCTGGGGCGGCAGGCCTTCACGGTAGGGAAGGGGCGCGGGGGATTCCATCCGGCGCCGCTATAGCCCGCGACCGGCGGGGCGGGCCAGAGCGGCCGCGGCCGGTCCGCCAGCCGCGGAGGGGGCTCGCCGGGGGGGCCGTTGCCCCTCCCTGCCCACGCCTCTAATACGGCGCGGCTTCGCAGGACGCCCATTCTTGGCCACCATCGAGACCGACACGCGGCCCGCCGGCACGACCGCCGCCCAAGCGGCGCAGGCCGCCATCCTCGCCCGCCACGCCGCCAGCGAGGAGCGGCGCATGGCCGACGCCATCCGCGCGCTGGCCATCGATGCGGTCGAGGCGGCGAAGTCCGGCCATCCCGGCATGCCGATGGGCATGGCGGATGTCGCCACGGTGCTGTTCACGAAGTTCCTGAAATACGACGCCGCCGATCCGCGCTGGCCGGACCGCGACCGCTTCGTGCTCAGCGCCGGGCACGGCTCGATGCTGCTCTACGCCCTGCTGCACCTGACCGGGCATGCGGGCATGGGGATCGAGGAGCTGCGGCGCTTCCGCCAGCTGCACTCCCCCGCCGCCGGCCATCCCGAGTTCGGCGAGCATCCGGGGATCGAGACCACCACCGGCCCGCTCGGCCAGGGCATCGCCACGGCGGTCGGCATGGCGATCGCCGAGCGGCACCTGGCGGCGCGCTTCGGCAAGAGCCTGGTGGATCACCGCACCTGGGTGATCGCCTCGGACGGCGACCTGCAGGAGGGCGTCAGCCACGAGGCCGCCTCGCTGGCCGGCCACATGCAGCTCGAGAAGCTGACCGTCCTCTGGGACGACAACCACATCTCGATCGACGGCGATACCGCGCTCTCCTTCTCCGAGGACGTGCTGAGGCGCTTCGCCGCCTATGGCTGGGCGACGAAGCGGGTGGACGGGCACGACCATGCCGCGGTCGCCGCGGCGCTGGCTGCCGCGCAGCGGTCGAGGAAGCCCAGCATCATCGCCTGCCGCACCATCATCGGCTTCGGCGCACCCACCAAGGCCGGCACCGCCGGCAGCCATGGCAGCCCGCTCGGGCCCGAGGAGGCGGCGGCGGCGAAATCCGCCCTCGGCTGGAACCACCCGCCCTTCGATGTGCCGGACGGGCTGCGCGAGCGCTGGGAAGCGGCGGGGCGGCGCAGCGCCGGTACCCGCCGCTCCTGGCTCAAGCGCCTGGCGC
>CAYNYQ010000737.1:0-2068 GCA_964401305.1 uncultured Acetobacteraceae bacterium
CCCGGGCGCTGCGGGCCGCGCTCGGCATCGGCCTTGTGGCGGCCTTCGTGATGGCCGGCGGCGATGCCGGCCAGCGCCTCGCCCGCGCGCTGGTCCCGGCCCTGCCCGGCCCCGCCCCGGCGGCGGCGCTGCGGCTGGAGGCCTGGGTGACGCCCCCCGCCTATACCGGCGCCCCGCCCATCTTCCTGCCCACCACCGGCGGCGAGGCCACGGTGCCGCAGGGCAGCACGCTGCAGGTCGCCGTCTCCGGCGGCCAGGGCGGCGCGCCGGAGCTGCTGCGCGACGCCGAGGCCCCGGTGCCGCTGCGCGCCCTCGACCCGCGCAGCTTCGCCGGCGAGGCGCTGCTGGAGGAGGGCGGGCGCATCGCCATCCGCCGCGACGGGCGGGAGCTGGTGCGCTGGGCGCTGACCGTGCAGGCCGATGCGCCGCCCCGTGTCGCCTTCGCCGAGCCGCCGGCCCGGGCGCCGCGCGGCCTCGGCACCCGCCTGCCCTGGCGGGCCGAGGATGACTGGGGCCTCGCCGGCCTGCGCGCCGAGTTCCGGCTGGAGGCGCGGCCCACGGCGCCGCCGCTCGCGCTCGACCTCACCCTGCCCGGCACCGCGCCGCGGACGGCGCGCGGCACGGCGCAGCCCGACCTCTCGGCGCATCCCTGGGCCGGGCTCGAGGTGACGGTGCGGCTGGTCGCCCGTGACGGCGCCGGGCAGGAGGGGGTGTCGGAGACCGCCGCCCTGGCGCTGCCGGAGCGCAGCTTCAACCACGCCGTGGCGAAGCGGCTGATCGCCGTGCGCAAGCAGCTCTCCCTCGCCCCGGAGGAGCGCGGCGAGGCGCGGCGCGAGCTCGAGGGCATCGCCGCCGCGCCGCAGGAGTTCGAGCACGACACCGGCACCGCGCTGGCGCTGCGCGCCGCCCGCTCCCGCCTGGTCTACGACCGCCGGGCGGAGGCGGTGGAGGAGGTGCAGGAGATCCTGTGGGAGACCGCCCTCGCGCTGGAGGAGGGCCGCGACGGCCGCACCCTGCGCGCGCTGCAGCAGGCGCGCGAGGCGCTGCGCGAGGCGCTGGCCGAGGCCGAGCGGCTGCAGCGCGAGCAGGCCGAGCAGCAGGAGCGCCAGCCCGGCGAGCCCCAGACCGCCGAGCAGCAGCGCCAGATGGCGGAGATCCAGCGTCGCATCCAGGAGCTGCGCGACGCCATCCGCAACCATCTCGACGCGCTGGCCGAGCGGCTGCAGCGCGAGAATGCCGAGGCCCTGCCCTTCGACCCGCAATCGCGGCTGATGGACCAGCGCGAGATGGACCGCCGCACCCGCCGCATGGAGCAGGCGGCGCGCGAGGGGCGGATGGAGGACGCGCAGCGCGAGCTCGCCGAGCTCGAGGAGATGCTGCGCGCGCTGGAGGAAGGCCGCAGCGCCCGCGCCGAGAGCCAGGAACGCCAGCAGCAGCGCCAGCGCGGCCAGCAGCAGATGGGCGTGGTGCAGGACATGGTGCGCCAGCAGGGCCAGATGCTGGACCGCAGCCACCAGCGCGCCGATGCCGAGGAGCAGCGCCGCGCGCAGGAGCAGCGCCAGCGCCGCCAGCAGGGGCTCCGGTGGCCCCCGGCGCCGGCCCAGCCCGCCCAGCCGCCGCAGAACCAGGCCGAGGGCGAGCAGCAGGAGCGCGAGCGCGGTCTCGATGCCCGCCGCCAGCGCGCGCTGCGCCGGGCCCTCGGCGAGCTGATGCAGCAATTCGGCGACCTGACCGGCGAGGTGCCCGAGGCGCTCGGCCGCGCCGACCAGGCGATGCGCGACGCGCAGGAGGCGCTCGGCGAGGGCGGCGACGCGCGCGACCCGCAGCAGCGCGCCATGCGGGCGCTGATGGAGGGCGGGCGGCAGATGGCGCAGTCCATGCAGCGCCAGTTCGGCCCCGGCCAGGAGGGCGACCAGGATGGCGAGCCGGGCGACATGGCCGGCGAGGGCCAGCCCGGCGGCGATGGCCAGGACCAGCAGCAGGCCCAGGGCGAGGGGCGCGACCCGCTCGGCCGGCGCTCGCGCGACGTCACCGGCCAGGCCGATGCCGGCAGCGACACCCGCGTGCC
>CAYNYQ010000738.1:0-2067 GCA_964401305.1 uncultured Acetobacteraceae bacterium
GCCGCGGCAGGTCCGGGCGCAGCGCGAGGCCCGCCATGTCGGCCCGGAGTTGCGCGGCGGAGAGCACGAGGCCCGGGGTCTCCGGCGCCGGCCGCCGCCAGCGCCACTGGCCGCGGAGCAGGGTCGCCGGTAGCGCCTCGCCCTCGGTCCAGGCCAGGGAGGCCGTGGCGGGGGTGGCGGTGGGTGCGCGGGCGGCGAAGCGCAGCACCGCGATGCCGCCCGGCGCCACCGCCTCCGGCGCGGAATCGAGGCGCAGTTCGAGCGCGGCGGGCGGCGGCAGCGCGGCGGGCCGCGCGAGCACCGGCCAGGCCTCCGCGAAGCGGGCCGCGCGCACCGCCTCCACTGCCGGCGCGGCGCGAGGCGGCGCCTCAGCCGGCTCGGCGACCAGGGCGGCGATGTGCGTCGCGGCCTGCGGGTGGCCGGCGAGCTCGAGCAGGAGGCCCGAATCTCCGACCTCCACCACCGCCTCCACCCGGCCGCCGCGGCGCGCGCCGAGGCTGGCCCAGGGCGTGTCCGCCGGGCCGGGTTCGGGCGCGTCGCGGCCGGCGAGGTAGCGCCCCGTGACCCAGGCCTCGGGCGTCCGCCGCTCCAGCAGGATGTCCCGGCCATTGGCGCGGATCCGCCGCTCCAGCACGGCGGGCAGCGTCTCCCATTCGCCCGGATCCTCGGTCCAGAGCGCCAGGCGCCAGCGGCCGGGCGGCAGCGGCGCGGCGAAGCGGGTCACGCCCGCCAAGCCGCGGGCCAGAACCGGGTCCTCGCCGGGGCGGCGCACCGCGCGGGGGCGGCCGCCGAGGCGCGGATCCGCGGGCCCGACCGCCTCCATGCCGGCCAGCGGCGCCGCGCCCTCGGGCGCGAAGGACCAGCCGCGCGCGCCATCGGGCAGGGCCGGCGCCAGGGGGCGACCGCGCGGCGTCGCCAGCAGCGCGGCGCGCAGGCGCAGGGTGAAGGGGCCCGGCGGCACCAGGCGCTCGACATTGGCGCGCTCGGCATAGGCAGGGGCGGGGGCGTCGTCGACGCGCAGCAGCACGCGGTGCGGCCGGTCGCCACGGTTCTCGCCGCGCAGCACGATCTCGGCCAGCGGCGGCAGCGGCTGCAGGGCGGCGAGGTCGAGGCGCAGCGTCTCCGCCCGCGCCGCGGCGCCGGGCAGCAGGGCGAGGGACGCGAGGAGGGCAGCGACCGGCCGCATCCGCGGCCCGGCGGCGCGCCTCACGCTGCCAGCCGGTCGATCAGCGCCGCCGCCTCCACCGCGCGCGCATCCCAGCTCTCGCCGGCGACGCTGGCCCGGCGCGCCGCCGCGGCGGCCGGCGCATCCCCCCGGCTCGCCTCCAGCGCCGCGGCGAAGGCCGCCGGGTCGCGCGCCGCCGTCACATGGGCGGCATAGGGGGCGAGGGCCGGGAAGGGCGTCGCCACCACGGGCCGTCCGGCGGCCAGGTATTCCCGCAGCTTCAGCGGGTTGCAGGCGCGGATCTGCGGCGTGTCGCGGAAGGGGATGATCCCCGCGGTCCAGTGCTGCGCGAAGCCCGGCAGCGCGGCATGCGGGCGCGGGCCCGCCAGCACCAGGTTGGGCAGGCCGGCGAGCGGCGCGAGGTCCGTCGCAACGGGCCCCACCAGCACGAAGCGCCAGTGCGGCAGGCGCCGCGCCACCGCCGCCAGCAGCGGCAGGTCGAGCCAGTCGGCGATGCTGCCGTAGTAGCCGGCGACCGGCCCCTCCCCGATGCGGTCCGGGGCCAGCTCCGGTGCCGGCGCCGCTTCCGTGCCGAACAGGGCGAGGTCCGCGCCATGCGGCAGCAGCCGCGTCTTGTGGGCGGGAAAGCGGGCCGCGAGTGCCGGGCTCGCCGCCAGCACCAGGTCGGCGCGGTCGGCGAGCTCGGCCTCCATCGCCAGCGCCGCCGCGTGGTCCACCCCGGCCAGCGCGCCGAAATCATCGCCGCAGTAGTAGACCACCGCCGCCGCCTCCAAGGCGCCGAGCGCCTGCACGGCGGAGGGCAGCGCGGCCCAGACCACCGGGCGGCGCAGCCCGGCCCGCGCCATGGCCGGGCGCAGGGCGTGGCCGAGCAGGGCGCGGTT
>CAYNYQ010000739.1:0-2060 GCA_964401305.1 uncultured Acetobacteraceae bacterium
GAGGCCGGCGCGGCGGTGGTGATCGGCGACGTGCTCGACGCGGCGGGGGAGCAGACGGCCGCGGCGATCCGCGCCGCCGGAGGGCGCGCGGACTACCTCCGCCTCGACGTCACGCGGGACGAGGACTGGGCGGCAGCCGTCGCCCTCGCCACCGGCCGCCACGGCCGGCTCGACGTGCTGGTGAACAATGCCGGCGTCTTCATCGGCAAGGGCATCGAGGAGATCAGCCTCGAGGAATGGCAGCGCCTGGTCGCAGTGAACATGACGGGCGTCTTCCTCGGCACCCGCGCCGCCGTGCCGGCGCTGCGCGAGGCGGGGCAGTCCAGCGCGCAGGGCAGCGCGATCGTGAACCTGGCCTCCATCGCGGGCATCGTCGGCTCGCAGCTCGATCCGCTCTACTCGATGACGAAGGGCGGGGTGACGCTGTTCACGAAGTCGGCGGCGCTGGAATTCGCGCGCAAGGGCTACCGCATCCGGGTGAACTCCATCCATCCGGGCGTGATCGAGACCGACATGGGCGAGCAGACCTTCGTCGCCCGCGCCCGCCGCAGCGGCAGCAACGACACGGGTCCGGCGCGGCAGGTGGTGACGCAGTCCGTGCCCTCGGGGCGGCTCGGCGTCCCGCTCGACATCGCCAAGGGCATCCTGTTCCTGGCCTCCGACGATTCCGGCTACATGAACGGCGCCGGCCTCGTGGTGGATGGCGGCTTCACGGCGGCGTAGGGCCGATCCCGATCGGGTGGCGCCACCTGATCAGGTGAAGAGGCTCGATAGAACATCGACGGGAGTGGCTTGCGCGAGCCGGCGCGCACGCATGCCGCTCCGGCAGGCAAGGGGCGGGCACCATGGACGGGGCGGGATTCCGGGCGGCGGGCCATGCCTGGCGCCTGCATTGCGGCCGCGAGGCCATCGAGCAGGGGCTGGCGGAAGCCGTCGCCCGCGCCGGAGCCAGGCGCGCCTTCGTCCTCTGCTCGCCCTCGGTGACGCGCCGCACCGGCGTCGTCGCGCGCATCGCCGCGACGCTGGACGACCGCTACGCCGGCGTCTTCGACGGCATCGAGAAGGATTCGACCTATGCCTCGGTCGTCGCCGCGAAGGCGGCGGCGGTGGGCGCCGGCGCGGACATGCTGATCGCGGTCGGCGGCGGCAGCGTCCTTGTCGCCACGCGGGCGGTGGCGATCTTCATGGCCGAGGCGGGCGATCCCTTCGCTCTGATGACGCAGTACCCGGAGGGCCGGCCGGCCTACAGCCCCCGCCTGCTCGCGCCGAAGCCGCCGATCATCAACATCCCGACCACGCCGACCAGCGCGATGAACCGCGCCGGCACCGGGCTCAAGAACCCCGACCTCGACCACCGCATGGAGTATTTCGATCCGAAGACGCGGCCCCAGGCCATCTTCCTCGACGACGACGCGCTGCTGAGCGCGCCGCCCGAGCTGATCCGTTCGACGGGAACCACCGTCTTCGCCAGCCTGGTGGGCGCGATGGCGCAGCTCGACATCAACCCGCTGGCCGAGGGCGACCGGGACCACGCCTTCCGCCTCGCCTGGCGGGCCTATCCGCGGCTGATGGAGGCGCTCCAGGATCCCGCGTTGCGCCGCGACCTCTGCCTCGCCGCTTTCCTGCAGAATCGCGCCGAGGATGACGGCCACCGGCGCTTCCAGGGCGGCATCTTCTCCGGCAGTTACGCGGTCTCCACGGCGCTGCACCTGCGCTATCCGCATGTGGGGCAGGGCGAATCGACCTCGGTGGTGCACGCGGCGCGGATCCGCATGGCCGGGACGGTGGAGCCGGGCCCGGCGCGCCAGGTCGCCACGGCGCTGGGGCTCTGGACCGAGGGCATGGAGGCCGGCGAGGCCGCGGGCGCGGTCGCCGACGCCCTCGAGCAGCTCTACACGCGGCTCGGCATGCCGACGCGGCTGCGCCAGCTCGGCGTGGCGCCGGCGGAGCTGCCGGAGGTGGCGGCGCTGACGGTGAAGAACTTCAACGCCCAGGCCGGCATGCGCTCGCCGGAGCGGCAGGTGGCGGAGGCGCTGGCGCTGCTCGAAGCGGCCTACTAG
>CAYNYQ010000740.1:0-2049 GCA_964401305.1 uncultured Acetobacteraceae bacterium
TCTCGTACAGCACGCCGAGCACGACATACATGATCAGCACCGCCGCCAGCACCAGGATGCCCTGGCCGGCCAGCGCCTGCTGGAACACCTGCGCCGCACCCGAGAAGCCGGTGACGATGGTGGGCGGCAGGCCCATCTCGCGCTCCACCGCGCGCACCGCGGCCACCGCGTCGCCGAGTGCGACGCCCGGCGGCGTGTTGAAGCCCACCACCACCGCCGGCAGCTGGCCCTGGTGCGAGACGTTCAGCGGCCCGATCCGCCGCTCGATCGAGGCGACCGCCGAGAGCGGCACCAGCCGCCCCGTCGCCGAGCGGAGGTAGATCTTGGCCAGCCCCGTCTCGTCCCGCTGGTCCTCCGGCAGCGCCTCGAGGATCACCGGATAGGTGTTGGCCTGGCCGTAGATGGTGCTGATCTGGCGCGAGCCGAAGGCGGAGAACAGCGCCTGGCGCACCTGCTCGACCGAGACGCCGAGCGCCGCCGCGCGGTCGCGGTCCACCTGCACCTGCACCACCGGCGCGTCGAGCTGGAGGTCGGTGTTCACGTCCTGCAGCTGCGGCAGCTGCAGCAGGCGCTGCTCGATCCGCTGCGCCCAGTCGTAGAGTTCGTCGAGGCGCAGGCCCTGCAGCGTGTAGAGGTACTGCGTGCGCGCCGGGCGCGAGCCGAAATTGATGTTCTGCGTCGGGTTGAGGAAGACGCGCATGCCCGGGAACTGCATGGCGCGGCGGCGCAGGTCCTGGATCACCTCCTGGATCGGCGGGCGTTCCTTCGCCGGCTTCAGCTCGAGGAACATGCGGCCCTGGTTGATCGAGATCGAGCCGCCCACCGCCCCGAGCGCCGAGACGACGTTCTGCACGTGCGGATGGCTGCGGAAGGCCTCGGCGAGGCGGTTCTGCACCTCGGCCATCGCCTCGATCGAGGCGCCGCGCGGACCCTCGGTGCTGACGAAGATCTGCCCCGTATCCTCGACCGGGAAGAAGCCCTTGGGGATGGTGGTGGCGGTCCAGCCGGCGGCGCCGATCGAGGCGAAGAAGGCGACCCAGACGATGCCGCGGTGCCGCAGCGCGCGGTCGAGCGTCCAGGCATAGCCCCGCTCCACCCCGCGGAAGCCCCCCTCCAGCACGCGGTCCCAGAGCGGCGGGCGCGTCCCGTGCGCGGGCGGCTTGAGGCGGCTGCTCATCAGCGGCGTCAGGGTCAGCGAGACGAGGCAGGAGGCGGCGACGGCGAGGGAGACGGTCGCGGCGAAGGCGTTGAACACCCGCCCGACGATGCCGCCCATCAGCAGGATCGGCAGGAAGACCGCGATCAGCGAGAGGGTGATCGCCAGCACGGTGAAGCTGATCTCGCGTGCGCCTGCGATCGCCGCCTGGACCGGCGGCTCGCCCTCCTCGATGCGGCGGATGATCGCCTCCATCACCACGATCGCGTCGTCGACGACGAGACCCACGGCGATGGTCAGGCCGAGCAGCGTGACGTTGTCGACGCCGTAGCCCAGCACGTACATCAGCCCGAAGGCGACGCAGAGGCTGATCGGCACGGCGATGGTCGGCACCAGCGTCGCCGTCAGCCGGCGCAGGAAGAGGAAGCAGACCAGCGCGACGAGGCCGATCGCAATCACCAGGTGGTGCTGCACGTCGGCCACCGCGGCGCGCACCGATTGCGAGCGGTCCAGCAGCACCTCGAGCTGCGCCCCCGGCGGCAGCGCCGCACGCAGCGCCGGGATCGAGGCCCGCACCCCGTCCACCACGTCCACCGTATTGGCGTCGGGCTGGCGGAAGACGCCGAGCACCAGCGCCCGCTCCCCGTTGCGCCAGGCCGCGAGGCGCAGGTTCTGCACGCTGTCGGCGACCTCGGCGATCTCGTTCAGGCGGATCGGCGCCTGGGCGCGGCCGGCGATGATGAGGCGCCCGAACTCGTCGGCATCCTGCGGCTGGTCGTTGGCGCGCAGGGTGAACTGCTGCCGCTCGCCCTGCAGCAGCCCCACCGGGGTATTCGAATTGGCCTGGACGATCGCCTGCTGCACCGTCTCGAAGCCGAGGCCCATGGCGGCGA
>CAYNYQ010000741.1:0-2049 GCA_964401305.1 uncultured Acetobacteraceae bacterium
CCTCATTCGGGCGACGCCGCCCGCTGCCGCTCGTCCAAGCGGAGGATGTGGCCGCAGGGCCGCGCGAGCAGGGTTCGCGCGTCGCCGGCACGCGGCGCCGCCCCACGCAGTCCGCGGCGCGGCCTCGCCACCGCCGGCGCCGCACCGCGGCCATGGCCGCAGCAAGGAGACCACCGACATGCAGCAGCATAGCGTGCCGCCGGCCAGCGCGCAGCCCAACGGCGACGAGGACCTGCTCTTCGGGCCCGAGGAGCTGCGCTACATCGGCAACTTCCACAAATCCCTGCCGCACAATCAGTATGGCGAGGTGGACCCGGCGGCCTACGCGGCCTTCCGCGCCATCGCCGCGGACAGCAACGCGCCGGGCGCCGGCGATTTCGAGCTGGTCGCCGAGGGGCCGCTCGGCTTCGCGCACCAGGCGCCGCTGACCTGCGACCCGCTGCCCGAGCACGTGGACCGGCTGGTCAGCCCGCAGGCCGGGCGGGCGCGGGAATCCTCCGGCCCCGATCCCGCAGGGCTGAACATGCGCGCGGCGCCGGGCGTCGCCTCGGCCTCGACCGCGGCCGAGATGGTCGAGCTCTACTGGATGGCGCTGCTGCGCGACGTGCCCTTCGACAAGCTCGGCGACGTCGCCCGCGCCCGCGGCGCGCTGCGCGACGTGCGTGCCGCCTTCCAGCGCGCGCTGGCCGAGGACACGACCGAGGGCGGGCTGAAGCTCGTCCTCGACCTGCCCGAGCGCGGCGGTGCGCTGCAGATCACCGAGAACACGCTGTTCCGCTGCGGCCTGCCCGGCGAACATGTCGGGCCCATGGTCAGCCAGTTCTTCCTGCACGACGTGCAGTACGGCACCCAGACCATCAAGCAGCACCAGATCCCCTACCGCGCCGGGCGCGACTACCTGACCAGCCACGAGACCTGGCTGCTGGCGCAGAACACCGGCTACGACACCGACTGCCTCGGCTACCCCAACGCCAACAGCTGGTTCCACGACCCGCTGGTGTTCGAGGAGGTGCCGCCGGGCGCCACCGCGCCGACGCAGTACCCGATCCGCACCATGCGCGACCTCGCGCGCTTCGTGCACAAGGACGCGCTGCACCAAGCCTACTTCAACGCCGCGCTGCTGCTGCTGCAATGGGGCGCGCCGCTCGACCAGGGCAACCCCTATGTCGACCGGCTGGTGCGCCAGCGCAGCTTTGCCACGCTCGGCGGGCCGCACATCCTGACGCAGGTCTCGGAGGTCGCCTCGCGCGCGCTGAAGGTGGTGTGGCGGCAGAAGTGGCTGGTGCATCGCCGCCTGCGCCCGGAGGCCTATGGCGGGCTGATGCAGATGCAGCGCAACGGCTACCAGGGCACGACGCGGCCCTATGGCCTGCCGGACTGGGTCTTCGACACCGCCGCGGCCAAGGCGGTGCAGGCGAAGCACGGCACGCTGTTCCTGCCGATGGCCTTCACCAGCGGCAGCCCGCTGCACCCGGCCTATGGCGCGGGGCACGCCACCGTCGCCGGCGCCTGCGTGACCATGCTGAAGGCCTGGTTCGACGAGACCGCGAGCGTGCAGGAGATGGTCGAGAAGGCCGTGCACCCCGACACGCTGCGGCCGCTGCGCATGCTGCAGCCGGGCAGCGTGACCTATGGCCAGCTCGCGGAATACGCCGCGCCGGACGGGCGCGACATGCAGGTGGGCGGCGAGCTCAACAAGATCGCCTGCAACGTCGCCATGGGGCGCAGCATGGGCGGCGTGCACTGGCGCAGCGACAATACGAGGAGCCTGCGCCTCGGCGAGCAGATCGCCACCATCATGCTGCGGCGGCAGAGCACCGACTATGCCGAGCAGGGCTTCCGCCTGCGCTACCGCAACTTCGACGGCAATGCGGTGATCGTCGAGGGCGGCACGGTGCGGGTGCCGGAGGATCCGGCGCTCGAGGCCTTCTACGCCGCGAACCCGTGACACGGGGCGGCGCCCGGCGATCCCGGGCGCCGCGCCCGCCTTCGGCGCCGCGCTACCCGAGCAGCGCCAGTGCCGCCACGCCGAGCCCGAGCACCAGCGCC
>CAYNYQ010000742.1:0-2048 GCA_964401305.1 uncultured Acetobacteraceae bacterium
TGGCGTCCCATAGGGGATTCGAACCCCTGTTGCCGCCGTGAGAGGGCGGTGTCCTAGGCCTCTAGACGAATGGGACATGCCGGGCCGGGAGCGCGCTTCTACAGCCCTCGGTGGCGGGGATCAAGCGGGAACCGACCCCTCGGCGCGCCTGCCGCCCGTCCCGCCGCCACGGCTGCGGCGGCACGCTTCCGAGCAGTAGCGCACCTCGTCCCAGACCTTCGCCCATTTCCGCCGCCAGGCGAAGGGCCGCCCGCAGGCTGCGCAGGGCTTCTGCGGCAGGTCCCCCTTGCGCCGCATCGCGCCGCCCACGGCGCCGCCGCGGCTCATCGCGTCTCGGGCCCCACCGCGCTGGGCTGGATCTCGCCGGCCAGGCGGCCGCGCCGCGCATCGACCAGCAGGATCGCCTCCGTCCCGTCCGGGCGCCGGACCCAGACGGCCAGCCCACCGCCGCCGGCCGCCTCGACCGGCGCGATGCCGGCGATCCGCGTGCCTGGCGGCTGGTCCAGCGACAGCGCCAGCCGGCCGCTACCCCCGCCCATCGCCCCGCCGGCGCGCTGGACGATCAGCACCACGAGCGTCACCGTGCCGACGACGATCAGCACCCCCATGACCACGACGAGTATCTTGAGCGCACGCACCGACCGACCCTCCGATACCCCGCCCCCCCGCCCGGATGGGGAGACCGCCGAACGGATCGCCGCGCCGGAACACGCCGGCGAGCGCCTCGATCGGTTCCTGGCGGGCGCGATAGGCTCGCTCTCGCGGTCCCGCGTCAAGGCGCTGATCCTCGAGGGACGGGCGACGCGCGACGGCGAGCCCCTGCGCGACCCCGCCGAGGCGGTGCGGCCCGGCGCCCGGTATGCGCTCGACATCCCGGCGCCCGTCGCCGCCGCACCCCTGCCGCAGCGCATGCCGCTCTCGATCCTGCACGAGGATGCCGAGCTCATCGTGCTGGACAAGCCGGCGGGCCTCGTCGTGCATCCCGCCCCGGGCAACCTGGACGGGACGCTGGTCAATGCCCTGCTCGCCCATGCCGGCGAGGACCTGCCCGGCATCGGCGGGGAGAAGCGGCCCGGCATCGTGCACCGGCTCGACAAGGACACCTCCGGCCTGATGGTGGTGGCCAAGACCGAGCGGGCGCATCACGCGCTCTCTGCCGCCTTCGCCTCGCGCGAAGGGCTGGAGCGGGAATACCTCGCGCTTGCCTGGGGCCTGCCCTCGCCGCTCGCGGGCGAGATCGAGGCGCCGATCGGCCGCCACCCGACCGACCGCAAGCGCATGGCCGTGGTGGCCCGCGGCGGCAAGGCGGCGACGACGCGCTACGCCACGGAGCAGGTCTTCCATGGCGGCGCCTGCGCGCTGCTGCGTTGCCGGCTGCTGACCGGGCGGACGCACCAGATCCGCGTCCACCTGGCCGAGCGGGGCCACCCGATCATCGGCGACCCGGTCTATCTGCGGCGCACGCCGGCGGCGGCGCGGCTGCTGCCACCGGCGCTGCGGGCGACGCTGCTGGGGTTTCCCCGCCAGGCGCTGCATGCAACGACGCTAGGCTTCAACCATCCCGTAACCGGTGTGGCGCTTCGCTTCGAAGTTGTACCGCCGGCCGACATGCAGGCGCTGCTGCGGGACCTGGCCGGCGAGGCGGCGGGCCAGGGGCAGCCGGAGAGCGCCTCACATTGACGTCTGGTAACACTTGGTAACCCAGCCGGACGGTCGGTTTTTATTGCCGACCCCCCAGGTCCGTGTTAACCACTCGCCCGGCAGCTCTTCCGGGTGCCGAGACGATAGCCAAGGCCGCGTGGATCTCTCCTCGTCGTGACCGGGGAGGGGGCGGCTTGGTGGGCCCGACGGGCGTTTGGCCGCCACGATCCGCCGTAAGGGGCACCGCTGTCACAGGGGGCCACCCGGCGCAGGAGGCGATATTTCCATGGCTCTGACCTCCGTCATCCCGCTTGCGCCCGAGGGCAACCTCGCGCGCTACCTCCAGGAGATCCGCAAGTTCCCGATGCTCTCCCCCGAGGAGGAGCTGTCGCTTGCGAAGCGCTGGA
>CAYNYQ010000743.1:0-2038 GCA_964401305.1 uncultured Acetobacteraceae bacterium
GCGATCATGAAGACGTCGAGATCCGGGCGCGGGTCGAGCAGGTTGAAGTGCACGTTCAGGCCATGCGCGAAGGCGAGCGCCGCGCCCTCCTTCATGTTGGGCCCGAGCGCCTCGCGGTAGAGGTCGCCCTGCAGTTCGTCGGGCGTGAGGACCATGACCACATCGGCCCACTTCGCCGCCTCGGCCGGGGTCATCACCTTGAAGCCGGCGGCCTCGGCCTTCTTGAAGGAGCCGCCGGGGCGGACGCCGATGGCGACGTCGGCCACGCCGGAATCGCGCAGGTTCATCGCATGCGCGTGCCCCTGGCTGCCGAAGCCGATGACGGCGACCTTCCTCGCCTTGATCAGGTTCACGTCCGCATCGCGGTCGTAGTACACGCGCATCTCGCGCTTCTCCTTGCTTGTCGGGTCCGGGATAGGTTCAGGCGACGAGCCCGCGCGGCCCACGGGCGATGGCGACGACGCCGGTGCGCACCACCTCGGCGAGGCCGAGCGGGCGCATCAGCGCGGTGAAGGCGTCGAGCTTGTCGCCCGCGCCGGTCATCTCGAAGACCAGGCTCTCGATCGTCGCGTCGATCACCCGGGCGCGGAAGGCATCGGCGAGGCGCAGCGCCTCCATCCGGCTGTCGCCGGTGCTGACGACCTTGATCAGCATCAGCTCGCGCGCGAGGTGCGGGCCTTCCAGCGACAGGTCGGCGACGCGGTGCACCGGCACCAGGCGGTCGAGCTGCGCCTTGATCTGCTCGATCACCATGTCCGTGCCGCTGGTGACGATGGTGATGCGCGACAGGCGCCGCTCCTCGTCCACCGGGGCGACGGTCAGGCTCTCGATGTTGTAGCCGCGGCCGGAGAACAGGCCGACGACGCGCGCCAGGATGCCGGCCTCGTTCTCGACGAGGACCGCGATGGTCGCGGCGCGCTGGGCGTTGGGGGCGGGGTCTGGCATGGCGTGACGTTTCGGGGCTCGGATAGGGCGGATGCGCCGCCGCGGCCAGCCCCCCTCCGCGGGGGGCCGGCGCGGAAGGCGCGCGGCGGCGAGGGCGCGGCGGCTAGACCAGGACCTTCCCCTCGTCCGTCACCCCCGCGACGCCGCCGGCCTGGCCGGCGCCGAGGATCATCTCGTTGTGCGCCGCCCCGGACGGGATCATGGGGAAGCAGTTCTCGTCCTTGGCGACGCAGATGTCGGCGATCACCGGCTTGTCGATGGCGATCATCTCGCGGATCACCCGGTCGAGGTCGTCCGCATGCTCGGCCCGCATGCCCACGGCGTGGAAGCTCTCGGCCAGCTTCACGAAGTCGGGCAGCGCCGCCGAGTAGCTCTCGGAATACCGGCCGCCATGCAGCAGCTCCTGCCACTGCCGCACCATGCCCATGTACTCGTTGTTCAGGATGAACACCTTCACCGGCAGGCGGTACTGCGCCAGCGTGCCCATCTCCTGGATGTTCATCAGGATCGAGGCCTCGCCGGCGATGTCGATCACCAGCGCGTCGGGGTGCGCGATCTGCACGCCCATCGCCGCCGGCAGCCCGTAGCCCATGGTGCCGAGCCCGCCCGAGGTCATCCAGCGGTTCGGCTTCTCGAAGCCGAAATACTGCGCCGCCCACATCTGGTGCTGGCCCACTTCCGTGGTGATGAAGGTCTCGCGCCCCAGTTCCCGCGTGATCTCGTGCAGGCGCTTGACCGCGTGCTGCGGCTTGATGATCGGGCCCTTCTGCTCGTAGCGCAGGCACTGGATCGCGCGCCAGCCGTCGATCTGGCGCCACCACTGGGTCAGCGCCTCGCGGTCCGCCGGCGTCGGGTCGGCCTTCCAGGCCTCGGCCAGCGCGGCGATGATGCGGCCGGCATCGCCGACGATCGGCACGTCCACCTTGACGTTCTTGTTGATCGAGGACGGGTCGATATCGGCGTGGATCTTCTTCGAGTTCGGCGAGAAGGCGTTCAGCCGCCCCGTCACCCGGTCGTCGAAGCGCGCGCCGATGTTCAGCAGCACGTCGCAGCCATGCATCGCCAGGTTCGCCTCGTAGGTCCCGTGCATCCC
>CAYNYQ010000744.1:0-2036 GCA_964401305.1 uncultured Acetobacteraceae bacterium
GGCAGGTCGACCGGAAAGAGCGCATCCTGCTCGGCACGCAGCCGGTCGGCGAGGCGGCCCTGCGGCAACGCGACATCGTCGCGCGTCAGCACGGCGTCCTTGGCCACCGCCCGCTTCAACCGGCAGCCTTCGGCGAGGCCCATCGGCAGCAGCCGCTCCGCCTGCGCCACCGCGTAAGCCTCCGCCTGGCCATAGGTGTGGAAGCCGCCGAGGCCGTCGATGACGGTACCCTCTCTCAAGGCGGTCTTCGCCGTCGCCACGACCTCGACCCGCGGCCCGTCCAGTGGCTGGATCACCGGATCGCCGCAGAGCACGACGCGCGCGACGGAAAGCGGCACCTCGAA
Source organism: uncultured Acetobacteraceae bacterium (assembly GCA_964401305.1). Lineage (GTDB taxonomy): Bacteria > Pseudomonadota > Alphaproteobacteria > Acetobacterales > Acetobacteraceae > JAIEOP01. The sequence continues at coordinate 345 of CAYNYQ010000744.1, forward strand.
ATGACAGAGGTGGTAGGGCGTGTAGAAGCTGTAGAGCGGCCCATCGCCCAGCTTGTAGAGGTTGAGGTAGTGCCTCTGCTTCGGGTCATCGTGCGCCGCCAGCACGAAGACGCCGGGTGCAGGCCTCGCACCTACGACGTAGTCCACGATACCACCTGCTTCACGCAGCATCTCGACGTCGTAGGCCCAGCAAAGCTCGTCGACATGACCGGTGAAGTCGAGACCGAGCATGCCGCGCTGGGCCACCGTCATGCCGGTTGCATTGGCGACGATCGCCTGCTCGAAACTGATCTTGGTGCCGTCTGCAAAGCTGGTGACCATGGCGGGGTCCTGCCCCCATTTAGCAGCGAAGCCGGCCTGGGTTTCCGGCGTGCGGTAGGGGTCCTGAAGCCCCTTGATGTTGCCGCAGAGCAGTGGCGTGAGCCCGATGCCGCGGACGAAGCGATAGAGGTTCATCTGCACGCCAGGCTGGTCGCCGTCGCTGCCGGTCAGGATCACGCCGGCGCGATCGGCATGGTGCTTGAGGACGGGGCCGATGGTCGCATCGAGCTCAGCGTTCATCGTGACGACGTGCTTGCCGTGCCCGATCGCTCCCATGATGACCTGGGCGCCGAACTCCACCGCACCGGTTGCCTCGATAAGGCAGTCGATGTCCGCGGCGGCGGCAAGAAGCAGCGGGTCCTCGGTCACAGCCGGCACACCGGCGCGGAAGCAATCCTCTAGTACGGAAGGGCTGCGCGCCTCACGAGGGTCCGGCCGGCCCGCCTCCTCGAAGGCACGGACGGCATTCGAGAGGGTGCGGTTGGCGATGGCAACGAGCCGCATGCCCGGCACGGTGTTGATGATCTGGTTGGCGATGCCGCGGGCCATGAAGCCCGCTCCAATCATGCCGACACGGACCGGCCGGCCCTCTGCCTTGCGCTGCCGCAGCAGCCTGTCCAGGATGATCATGCGATGCCTTCACTAGAGGTGCCGCCAGGCCGGATCAGGCTCGCAACCCCGCCCGGCGCCGCACACGCGGTTCAGGAGGAACGCACCATGCTCGCCCCGCGCGCGCCGTTCCGTGTCACAGGACGGCGTGAACCAAGCCCATGTGAGCCGAAGCTGGGCCCGCCGCGCTCAGCCCCCCAGCGCCATGCCGGGGGCGCCGGACAGGGCTGGGTGGCGGGACGCCACCTTGCCGGCGAACTGCGCCCGAAAGGCGTCGATGGAGCGAAGCAGCCCGGACAAAGCGGCGTGGCGGGCCGCCAGCCGAGCAGCGTTCGGGCCCGGCTGCTGTCGAGGCGCATGTCGGGAATTTCCACCGGGCCGGCGATGCCGATAGGCGGCGCCGCACCGACCAAGCGACAGATCAGGGACACGATTTCGCGCACCGTCAGCTGGACCTGGAGCGAGAAGTTCGGGGACTCACCAGAGAGCGCACGCGCATCTTCTCCGCCGTGCAGCCGCCGCCGCAGCAGCAGCAGGTTCAACTCGGCCGCGTCTTCCAAATAGCGGAAATCGCGCGTGAAGTTGCCGTGCGAGCGCAGCACGATCTCCTCGCCACTCAGTGCCCGGCGGATCGCGCAAGGCACGATGCGGTTGAAGTCGACGTCGTCAGGGCCGAGCTAGTTGCTGTATCGCAATGGCGCGGTAGTCGTAAGCGTCCTCCCTCGGCTGCCTTGCGGCGCGCGGTGCTGATCGGCTGACGTT
>CAYNYQ010000745.1:0-2034 GCA_964401305.1 uncultured Acetobacteraceae bacterium
AGCGCCACCCCCATCAGCGCCGGGCCGAAGGCGTAGAAGGCCTGGTTCACCGCGGTGAGCAGCGCGACGACCCGCCCCACCGCCTCGGGCGGCCATTCCTGCTGCGCGATCAGCGGCGGCAGCGAGAGCAGCTGGCCGATGCCGAGGCCGAAGAGCAGCACGCCCGCCAGCAGCAGCGCCACGCCCTCCCCCTCCGCCAGCACCAGCAGCACCGAGCCCAGCGCCTGCACGCCGAAATTCGCCACCCCGATCAGCCGCCGGTCGAGCGCCGGCGGCATCAGCACCCCCACCGCCGTCCGCCCCGCCACGGCACAGGCCGTCGCCAGGCTGAGCGCCAGCCCCGCCCCCGCCGTGCCCAGCGCCGGCGCCAGGATGGCGAAGAGCGTCGCCAGCAGCCCGATCTGCGCCGTCAGGCCGAGCGCGAAGCTGAGCGAGAGGCTGCGGAAGGCGGGCTGGCGCCACAGCGGGCCGGCATCGGGCGCGGCGCGTCGCGGCGCGGGCGGCGTCGCCGCGCCATCGGGGTAGAGGCCGAGCCCCTCCGGCGTGGCGCCGAACCAGCGCCCGGCCATGGGCCAGATCACCAGCAGCAGCACCGCCGCGACGATCGCGCCGGCGGTGGCGAAGCCGAAGGCGCCGATCAGCAGCGCCCAGAGCGGCACGAAGGCGACGCCGCCCATGCTGGCGCCGTTGAAGGCGAGCGAGAGCGTCGCCGGCCGCCGCCGGTCGAACCAGGGGCTGAGCAGCGCATTGATCGCCGCGCCGCTGTGCGTGGACCAGCCGATGGCGGTCAGCAGCGCGGCCGGCACCAGGTGCCAGGGCGCCGCGGCCAGGGCCCAACCCAGAACGCCGAGCGCCGAGGCCAGCGCGCCGGCGCGCGTCACCGCCACCGGCCCGAAGCGGCGGTGCAGCGCCGGCAGTCGCGTCACCAGCGCGGCGCTGGCCAGGAAGTGCAGCGTGATCGCGGCAGCGACAAGCGAGGCGGACCAGCCCTCCCGCTCGTGCAGCGCATGCAGGTAGACGCCGGGTCCGTAGAAGCCCACGCCCCAGGCGAGCAGGGCCAGCACGAAGCAGGCGCCCACCACCTGCCAGCCGAAGAAGTGCGCGTGCTGCGCCATGGGCTTCCCTTCGTCGATGCGGGTGCGATCCTGCCGCGCGCCGGCGCCATGGCCCAGGGATCGCATCGACGGGCGTAGCCGGACGATCCCGCACGGCGTTTCGGCGGCTGCCGAAGCGATCCGGCGCAGGCCGCGCCGGCCCCGCTCGGTTGCGGGGGTGGAAACCCTATGCTAAGCGCGGGCCGCCGAGCCGGGGGGCCGCGGGAAAGCCGCGCGCAACCACGCGCGTCGCGTCATCAGGAACAGGACCGGGATCGCCCGTGGCCTCCGCCGAGACCGCCCACATCGCCTCGCCCCAAGCGCCGAACCCGACCGGGCTTGCGGCGCGCTACGCCTACGCGCTGCTCGGCCTCGCCGACGACCAGCGGCAGCAGGACCCCGGTGCGCTCGATCGCATCGCCGCCGACCTCGACCGGCTCGCCGGCCTGTGGTCCGAGGATGCGACCTTCCGCTCCTTCGTCGCCGATCCGCGCCTCGACGCGACGGCGCAGCGCCAGGGCGCCTTCGCCATCCTCGAGCGCGCCGGCATCGGCACCGAGGTGCGCAACCTGGTCGGCGTGCTGATCGGCAACCGCCGCCTGGCGCAGCTGCCGCAGGTGGCGCAGGCCTTCGGCGGGCTGCTCGCCGAGCGGCGCGGGCAGCAGACCGCGGTGGTAACCAGCGCACATGCGCTGACCGATACGCAGCGCGCGCAGATCGGCGCGCGGCTGACGGAGGCCGGCTTCTCCGGCGTCCGCCTTTCGGAGCAGGTGGATCCCTCGATCCTCGGCGGGCTGATCGTGCGGATCGGCTCCCGGCTCTACGACAACAGCATCAAGTCGAAGCTGCAGCGGCTGCAGTACGCGATGAAGGGGGCTGCCTGACCATGGACATCCGTCCCGCCGAGATCTCCGAGATCCTGAAGCAGCAGATCGCCGGC
>CAYNYQ010000746.1:0-2032 GCA_964401305.1 uncultured Acetobacteraceae bacterium
ATCGGCCTCCCGGGCCGCGGAGACATCGGCCTCCCGGGCCGCGGCGGGGGCTGGCGGAGCGACGCGCTCCATCGCGCGCAGCCTGGCGGAGCGCGCGCGGGGGTTGCGCTGCGTCTCCGCGTCTCCCGGGCGCAGCGGGCGCGGCGTGAGCAGGCGGAAGGGCGGCGCGGCGCGGCGCTCGTCGCCGAGCGAGGCGGGCGCGTGGCGCGAGGCGCGCGGCTCGCGGCCGCAGGCCTCGGTCATGAAGCGCTTCACGATGCGGTCCTCGAGCGAGTGGAAGGCGACGACGACCAGGCGCCCGCCCGGCGCCAGCAGCGAGGCGGCGCCGGCGAGCCCGCGCTCGAGCTCGCCGAGCTCGTCGTTCACGGCGATGCGCAGCGCCTGGAAGCTGCGCGTCGCGGTGTCGATGCCGGAGGGATCGCGCGGCGCCGCGGCGCGCACGATGTCGGCGAGCCGGCCGGTGGTGGTGATCGGGCCGCCCTCGCGCCGCGCCGCGACGATGGCGCGCGCGATGCGCCGCGAATGGCGTTCCTCGCCCAGCGCGAAAAGCATGTCCGCGAGCTCCGACTCGGGCAACGTGTTCACGAGATCCTGTGCAGATGTGCCGGCCTTCCCCATGCGCATGTCAAGCGGACCGTCGGCACGGAAGGAGAAGCCGCGCGCGGCCTCGTCGAGCTGGAAGGAGGAGACGCCGAGGTCGAGTACGACGCCGTCGAGTCGCGCAACGCCCTCGGCAGCGAGCAGCGCCACCATCGCGCCGAAGCGGCCCTCGACGAGGCGCAGCCGCCCGGGATGGCGCGCCGCCAGCGCGGCGCCGCGCGCGATCGCCTCCGGGTCGCGGTCGAGCGCCCAGAGCGTGCAGCGCGGCGCGGCGGCGAGGATGGCCGCGGCATAGCCGCCGCCGCCGAAGGTGCCGTCGAGCAGGACCGCTTCGCGCGCGGGATCGGGCGCGAGCGTCGCCAGCACCTCGGCGAGCATGACGGGCACATGGCCCGGCGCGGCCTGGGGCGGGGGCGCGTCGCTCATGCCGCCTCCTCCGCCTCGTCCTCCGCCAGCGCCTCGGCCCAGGCCCGCGCGCTCCAGAGCTGGAAGAAGCTGTCGCGGCCGGTGAAGACGATGTCGGCCTCGAGTCCCGCCTTCTCGATCAGCTCGCGCGGCAGGACCATGCGGCCCTCGGGGTCGGGCGTCAGCGCATGGGCGTGGGCGAGCAGGCGGCGCATCAGCTTCTCGTACTCGCGGGAGAAGCGGTCGAGGTTGGCGGCGCGCGCCTTCACCTCGGCCTCGAACTCGGCCTTGGGCCAGATCTCGATGCAGGGGGAGTGGCTGGAGCGGCGGCCGATCAGCTCCTGCGGGAAGCCCCGGGTGGAGAGGGCGGCGCGGAAGGCGGAGGGCACGGAGATGCGCCCCTTCTTCGCATCGAACGTCGCCTGCACCGTGCCCGAGAAAATGGAAGCCGCCCCCCTGCCGCCGCCGGTGCCAAGGGGGGCTTTCGCGGGGCTTCCGCGCAGCGGCCGGCGAGGCCCCCCGACCCCGCCGGCTCGCCCGACCACCCGCCTTGGACCGCTCGCCCCCCCGAGCTCTCGGTCCCATACGGGCAAGTCCGGGATAACACGCCCCTGGTCGGGATTTCAAGGCCCATCAGGACGTTATGGTCGAGAAATCAAGCGCCTGTGGAGGCGCGGTTATGGCCATGCGGGATTCATATGCACTTCCATCGAACAGTCCTGTCGTGCCATCGGACGGTAACGGAGGACCGCCCCCTGTTTGTTCTTTGAGCGGGCCGAAAGCCTTGGAATTCCCCGGTCGGGGTGGTGTCCGGAGGCGAAGGGGGGGCTGCGCCAGGTGGCCTGTAAGCCGGGTTCTGTCCGCCCCGGCGGACCGGGGCGGGACGGCCATTCCTCTGGAACGGGTGTCGCCACCCGCTTCGCGCGGCCAACCCGGGCGACGGGGCGGGAATGCCCCCGCGGCCATCACCCTTTCGAGTGACGCCGCCGGCCGCCCCTATTCGGCCTTGCTCCCGGTGGGGTTTGCC
>CAYNYQ010000747.1:0-2031 GCA_964401305.1 uncultured Acetobacteraceae bacterium
GGCCTGGCCGGCGCGCTCGGCTGCCCGGTGCTGGTGACCTACAAGGCCAAGGGCGTGGTGGCGGATGCAGATCCGCTCTTCGGCGGGGTCTTCACCGGCGGCGAGGCCGAGGCGCCGCTGCTGCGCGAAGCCGATCTCGTGCTGCTGGCCGGCGCCGACCCGGTGGAGTTCATCCCCCAGCCCTGGCGCTACGCGGCGCCCGTGCTCGATTTGGGCACCGCGCCGCGGCCGCTGCACTACAAGGCGCCGACGGTGGCCGCCTATGGCCCGCTGGCGCCGATGCTCGCCGCACTGGCCGAGGCGGCGGGGCCGACCGGATGGACGCGGGCGGCGATCGGCGCGCACCGCGCGGCCTGGCTGCGCGCGCTGGCCAATGCGCCGGGCGGCAATCGCGGCCTCTCGCCACAGGCCGTCGTCGAGATCGCGCAGGCCGCCTGCCGCCGCGCCGGCGCCGACCCGCGCATCGCCGTGGATGCCGGCGCGCACATGTTCCCGGCGACGAGTTTCTGGCAGGCCGAGCGGCCGGGCGACCTGCTCATCTCCAACGGCCTGGCCACCATGGGCTTCGCGCTGCCCGCCGGCATCGCCGCGGCGCTGCACGACCCGGCGCGCGGCGCGCTGGCCTTCACCGGCGATGGCGGGCTGCTGATGGCGCTCGGCGAGCTCGCCACCGCGGCGACGCTCGGCGCGAAGCTGACCGTCGTCGTGTTCAACGACGCGACGCTCTCGCTGATCGACATCAAGAAGGACGCGCGGTCGCTGCCCGAGGGCGCGCTCGGCTGGCCGGAGGCCGACTTCGCCGGCGCCATGGCGGCGATGGGCGGCCTCGGGCTGCGGGCCGCCGACGAGGCGGGCTACGCCGATGCGCTGGACCGGGCGCTCGCGGCGCCCGGCCCGGCGCTGGTGGATGTCCGCGTCGATCCCGGCAGCTACCCCGCGCAGATCAGGGCGCTGCGCGGATAGCCAGGCGGACGGTCACGGCATCGGCGAGCGCCGGTGCCAGTCCGTCACGCGCTGGTAGGCGTCCGCCGCGCGCAGCACCGTCGCCTCGGCGAAGGGGCGGCCTGCGAGCTGCAGCCCGATCGGCAGGCCGCCGGCGGGCGTCGTCCCGTCGAAGCCGCAGGGGATGCTGATCGTCGGCAGGCCGAGATAGTTGAAGGGCCGCGTATTGGCGGAGACGGCCATGAAGCGGTCCCAGTTCGCCGGATCGGCGTCGATGTCGGTCTCGGCCAGGGTCGGCACGCGGGTCTTCAGCGTCGGCGTCGCCACCAGGTCCGCCTCGCCCATCACCTCCGCGACGAAGCGCCGGAGCAGCGGGCCGCGGCGGGAGAGCGCCTCCACATAGTAGTGGCCGGGCATGGCATAGCCGCCGAAGAGCCGGGCGCTGAGGTGGACGGCGTAGTCCCCGGCCCGGGCGCGCATCCAGTTGCCGTGGATGGTCGCGCCCTCGACGCGGCTCACCACGGCGGTATAGGCGTTGACGGCGCGCATCAGCGCCGGCGCGGCGACCCGCGTGATGCGCGCGCCCTGCGCCGCCAGCACCCGGAGCGCTTCGTCAAAGGCGGCGACAACCTCGGGATCGGCGCCGTCGAGGAAGCCAGTCTCCAGCACCGCGATGCGCTTGCCCCTGATGTCGCCGGTCAACGCGGCCTCGTAGTCCGGCACCGGCTCGCGCGCGCTGGTCGGGTCCTTCGGGTCGTGGCCCGCCACCACCGCCATGAAGCGCGCCGCGTCGCGCGCGGTGCGGGTCAGCGGCCCGACATTGTCGGCGCTGAAGGAGAGCGGCATCACGCCGGCGCGCGAGACGCGGGTCTGCGTGCCCTTGATGCCGGTCACGCCGCAGATCGTCGCCGGCAGGCGGATCGACCCGCCGGTGTCCGAGCCGAGCGCCGCGGTGAAGAACCGCGCCGCGACGCCCGCGCCGGAGCCCGAGGAGGACCCGCCGGTGCAATGCGGCAGGCTCCAGGGGTTGTGGCAGTCGCCGAAATGCGCGTTGTGGCCGGTCGGGTTCTGCGCGAACTCGGCCATGTT
>CAYNYQ010000748.1:0-2029 GCA_964401305.1 uncultured Acetobacteraceae bacterium
ATCCAGGGCCCGGGCGAGAATGCCGGCGTCATCGACATCGGCGAGGGGCTGGCCGCCGTCTTCAAGATGGAGAGCCACAACCACCCCTCCTTCATCGAGCCCTACCAGGGCGCGGCCACCGGCGTGGGCGGCATCCTGCGCGACGTCTTCACCATGGGCGCGCGCCCGATCGCCAACCTCAACGCGCTGCGCTTCGGCGACCCGACCCAGCCGCGCATGAAGCGCATCGTCGATGGCGTGGTGCGCGGCATCGGCGGCTACGGCAATTGCGTCGGCGTCCCCACCGTGGGCGGCGAGGTGAACTTCCACCCCGCCTACAACGGCAACCCGCTGGTCAACGCCATGACGGTCGGCATCGCGCCCGCCGACCGCATCTTCTACGCCGCCGCCACGGGCATCGGGAATCCGGTGGTCTATGTCGGATCGAAGACCGGCCGCGACGGCATCCATGGCGCGACCATGGCCTCGGCCGAGTTCAGCGCCGACTCGGAGGAGAAGCGCCCCACGGTGCAGATCGGCGACCCCTTCGCCGAGAAGCTGCTGATCGAGGCCTGCCTGGAGCTGATGGCCACCGACGCCATCGTCGCGATCCAGGACATGGGCGCGGCCGGGCTGACCAGCAGCAGCGTGGAGATGGCCGGCAAGGGCGGCATGGGCATCGAGCTCGTCCTCGATGCCGTCCCCCAGCGCGAGACCGGCATGACGGCCTACGAGATGATGCTGTCGGAATCGCAGGAACGCATGCTGATGATCCTCAAGCCCGGCCGCGAGGCCGCGGCCGAGGCGATCTTCCGCAAGTGGGAGCTCGATTTCGCCGTCATCGGCCACCTGACCGATACCGGCCGCATCGTCATCCGCCACAAGGGCCAGGTGGAGGCCGACATTCCCCTGGCGCCGCTCGAGAGCGAGGCGCCGCTCTACCGCCGCCCCACCGCCGAGACGCCCCGGCAGCCCGTGCTGGACGCCGCCGCCATCCCCGACCCGGTCGGCATCGCCGCGGCGCTGCAGCGCCTCGTCGCCTGCCCCGACCTCTGCTCCCGCCGCTGGATCTGGGACCAGTACGACAGCATGGTGGGCGGCCAGACCGCGAGACGCCCCGGCGCGGCCGACGCCGCCGTGGTGCGTGTCGAGGAGAGCCTCGAGAAGGGCGGCGCCCTGGCGCTGGCCATGACCACGGACGTGACACCCCGCTACTGCCAGGCCGACCCCGAGGAGGGCGGCCGCCAGGCCGTGGCCGAGGCCTGGCGCAACATCACCGCCGTCGGCGCCAGGCCGCTGGCGATCACCGACAACATGAACTTCGGCAACCCCGAGAAGCCCGAGATCATGGGCCAGTTCGCCGCCGCGGTGCGCGGCATGGCGGCGGCCTGCACCGCGCTCGACTTCCCGGTCGTGAGCGGGAACGTCTCGCTCTACAACGAGACCGAAGGCCGCGCGATCCTGCCCACCCCGGCCATCGGCGGCGTCGGGGTGCTGGAGGACGTGGCCCAGGCGGTGGGCCTGGCGCTGCCCGCCGGCTGCGACCTGGTGCTGGTCGGAGAGACGCAGGGCTGGCTCGGCCAGTCGCTCTGGCTGCGCGAGATCGCCGGGCGCGAGGCGGGGGCGCCGCCGCCCGTCGACCTCGCGGCCGAGCGGCGCAACGGCGATTTCGTGCGGGAGCGGATCCTGGCCGGCGCGGTGCGCGCCTGCCACGACCTCTCGGATGGCGGGCTGCTGGTGGCGGTGGCCGAGATGGCCATGGCGTCCGGCGTCGGCGCCACCCTCGCCGCCCCGCCCGCCGGCCTGCCCCCGCACGCCTTCTGGTTCGGCGAGGACCAGGGCCGCTACATTCTGGCCGTGGCGGATGCCGCGCCGCTCCTGGCCGCGGCCGCCGCCGCCGGGGTGCCGGCTGCGCGCCTCGGGCGGTCCGGCGGGCGGGACTTGGTTCTGCCCGGCGGAGCGTCCATATCGGTCGCGGCCCTCAGCGCCGCCCACGAGGCGACCCTGCCGGCCCTGATGGCGTGAGGGGGCTCCGATCGCGGACGGCCGC
>CAYNYQ010000749.1:0-2027 GCA_964401305.1 uncultured Acetobacteraceae bacterium
CGCATCATCGGCTCCGAGGCGCGGGAGGCGCTGGGCTCGATCCAGGGCATCGGCCCCGCCATCGCGCAGGAGCTCGTGGATTTCTTCGACGAGCCGCACAACCTGGCGGCGCTCGACGATCTCGCCTCGGAGGTGACGCCGGAGGAGGTGGCGGGCCCCGCCGCGTCCGACAGCCCCTTCGCCGGCAAGACCATGGTCTTCACCGGCACGCTCGAGACGATGACGCGGCCCGAGGCCGAGGACCGCGCCGAGCGCCTGGGCGCCAAGGTAACGAAGAGCGTGTCGAAGAAGACCGACTTCGTCGTGGTCGGCGCGGAGGCCGGCAGCAAGGCGGCCAGGGCGGCGGAGCTCGGCGTGCGCGTCCTGACCGAGGCCGAGTGGCGGGAGATGGCGGGGCTTTGACGTCGCCGGGCGAGGGTGGCGCGCCGCGCCGCGCGGATGGGCGCGGCTTCGCCAATGCCTTTCCGCTCGAGGGCCGCGGCCGCGGCGGCTTCCTGCGCTGGCAGCGCACGCGCCGCCCCATCCCCTGGCCGCGCTGGATCGAGGACCCGCCGCAGCCGCCCCCCGCGCCCCTGCCGCCGGATCGCATCGGCGCGACCTTCATCGGCCATGCCAGCATGCTGATCCAGGTCGGCGGGCTGCGCATCCTCGCCGACCCGATCTGGTCGATGCGCTGCAGCCCCTTCTCCTTCATCGGACCGAGGCGCGTGCGCGCGCCGGGCCAGCGGCTGGAGGACCTGCCCGGCGTCGATGTCGTGCTGGTCAGCCACAACCACTACGACCACATGGACTGGCCGACGCTGCGGGAGGTGCAGGCGCGCTTCGCACCGCGCCTCTGCGTCACCGGCCTCGGCAACGCGGCCTATCTCGCGCGCGCCGGATTCGGCGACGCGCGGGAGCTCGACTGGTGGCAGTCGGTCGAGATCGGTGGCGTCAGCATCACCTACGTACCGGCGCAGCATTTCTCGGCGCGCGGCCTGCACGACCGCTGCCGCGCCCTCTGGGGCGGCTTCGTGCTGCAGCGTGGCGACGGCGCGGCGGTCTACTTCGCCGCCGACAGCGCCTGGTGCCCGCATTTCGCCGCCATCGGCGCGCGCTTTCCCGACATCCGCCTCGCGCTGCTGCCGATCGGCGCCTATGAGCCGCGCTGGTTCATGCGGGCCATGCACATGAACCCGGAGGAGGCCGTGCTGGCGCATCGCGCCCTCGGCGCGCGACGGTCGGTCGGGATGCATTTCGGCACCTTCTTCCGCCTGACCGACGAGGCGATCGACGCGCCGCAGCGCGCCCTGGCCGAGGCGCGGGCGCGGCACGGCGTGGCGGCGGAGGCCTTCGACACCCTGCCCTTCGGCGCGACCCTGGTGCTGTAGCCCTACCAGGCGAGCGCGGCGGCCTCGCGCGCCACGCCGCGCGCCGCCCGCTCCGCCGCCGGCAGCACATCCTCGCTCGGCCAGAACCCGGTCTCGAGCCCCCGCGCATAGCCCTCCGGCAGCCCGGCCGCGCGCATCGCTGCCGCCGCGGCGACATGGTCGTAGGCCAGCGGCAGCAGGGAGACGGCGAGCCCCTCCCGCCCCGGCTCCAGCAGCGCGAACCAGGCGCGCGGCGTGCCGTCATGCGCCGGCATGCCGACCGCACCGGCATTGCACCAGAGCGCCGCGCCGATCCGCCGCGCGAAGGGAAGGCCGCAATGCCCGCCGATCACGCCGTCGCAGCCCGTGGCGGCGATCTCCTCGGCCAGCACCGCCGCCGGCGCGGAGGGGAAGAGGAAGCGGCTGACGTCCTCCGCGCCGCCATGCACCACCGCCAGCCGCCGCCCGTCCGGCAGGCCCAGCACCAGGCGACGCGGCAGCCCGGCCATCCAGGCCCGCTGCGCCGCCGTCACCTGCCGCCGCGCATGCGCGTACCAGGCGGCCGAGAGCAGGTCGCAGGCGGTGCCCTCGGCGAAGCCGCAGCCGCAATCCTCGGCGTCCGAGCCGAGCTGGATCTCGCAATTGCCGGCCAGCACATGGATGCCGCTCTGCATGACG
>CAYNYQ010000750.1:0-2027 GCA_964401305.1 uncultured Acetobacteraceae bacterium
GCGCGCGCCGAGGCGCCGCGCCCCGCGCCGCCGCCCGCCGGCGATCCCGTGCCCGATCCCGGCGAGCCGGCGGCGCAGCGCGAGGCGATCCACGCCGCGCTCCGGCGCATCCTTGCGGCGAGCCCGCAGCCGCTGCACCTGCCTGCCCTCGGCAAGCAGGTGCACGAGGCGCTCGGCGGCTGGGTGCGGCGCGGCCGCTTCGGCGGCGCGGGGACGCTGGCCAAGCTGATCGAGGAGGCCGGCGACCTGCCGCTCGAGGCCGGGCCCGGCGGCGGCTGGCTCTACGACCCGGCGCGGCACGACCGGCCCTCGCTCGCCCAGCCCGAGCTTGCCGGCGATGCTCTGGCGGCGGCGCCGCCGGACCCCGCGCTCGGCCCGCTGCGGGCCAGCCTCGACCCCGGCCTCGCACCGCCCTGGCTCGCCGCCGAGGCGGTGGATTTCGCGCTGCGCGGGCTCGCCACCCTGCTGCCCCTGCCCGGCCCGCCGGAGCCGGCGCAGCGTGCGGCGCTGGCCGCCGAGGCCGCCGCCGCCGGGCTCGACCTGCCGCCGCGCGAGCTGGATGCGCTGGTCGCCTGGCTGGTGCGCGCCCGGCTCGACTGGCGGGCCGAGCCCGGGGAGGCGCCGCGCGACCGCCTGGCGCGCGCCCTCTTCGCCGAGCTGACGCGGCAGGTGGCCGCGGGTGGCGCGCGCCTGGCGCCGGAGGAGACGGCGGCGATCCGCGAATGGGTCGGCCTCGCCGCCCGCCGCGGGGAGCGCCCGCAGCCGCCGCCCGCAGCGGAATCGCCAGCGGACCCTGAAGGCCCGGCCCTCGTTTCGCCGGACCCGGAGCAGGCGGCCGCGATGGCGCACGACCCGGAGGACCCGGTCGGGGCCGCCGCCGCCCCGTCAGCGGCGGCTCCGGTCGATCCGGACCCACCAACCGCCACCCCGCCCTGAGGGGAACAGCCCGCCCGGCCCATGCGTTCCGGCCCCTCCACCCCATGGAGGCGAGGATGTCTGACAGGAGCACGGGCAGCGTCGCGATCAACGAGACCGATCGGCTGATCGCCTCGGACAAGGTCGAGGGCACCTCGGTCTACAACCGCCAGGGCGATGGCATGGGCTCGATCTACACCCTGATGATCGACAAGCGGTCGGGCCAGGTGGAGTACGCCGTGATGAGCTTCGGTGGCTTCCTCGGCATCGGCGAGCGCTACCACCCGCTGCCGTGGAAGGTGCTGACCTACGACACGCGGCTCGGCGGTTATGTCGTCGACCTCAGCCGCGAGCAGCTGGAGCGCGCGCCGAGCTATGCGCGGGACGAGACGCCCTGGGCCCAGCCCGGCTACGGCCGCAGCGTCTACGACTACTACGGCATGCCGTATCCCTGGGGCGTCTGACCCGGCTCGCGAACGCCGGGACCGACGCCGGCGGGCATGCCCTCAGGCGGCGCGCAGCGCGGCGAGCGCGGCGCGCACCTCCTCCACGCCGAGCGCGCCGAGCGGCAGATGGCGCAGCACCGCCACCGCCCGGCCGCGCGGCGCACAGAGCGCGGGGTCGCTCTCGCCGCCGAAGAGGGCCAGCGTCGGGCAGCCGGCCGCGGCGACGAGATGCGTCGGCCCCGTGTCGTTCCCGACCGCATAGGCGGCGCGCCGCGCCAGGGCGCCGAGCTCGGCGAAGCTGGTGCGGCCCGTCAGGTCCAGCGCGGCTGGCGCGGCGGCCAGGATCACCCGCGCCAGCGGCACTTCCGCCGCGCCGCCGACCACCACAGCGGGCAGATCGAGCCCGGCGGCCAGCGCCGCATAGCGCTCGGCCGGCCAGCGCTTGCCCGGCCGCCCCGGCGAGGCGCCCGGAATGAGCAGGGCGAAGCGCTCCGGCAGGCCGAGATGGCCGAGATCCGCCGCGAGGAAGCTGAGATCGGGCGCCGGGAAGCGCGTGATGCCGGCGGCCTCGAGCTGCTCACGCTGGCGCTCCACCGTGTGCATCGCATCGCGCAGCGGGTTGGCGTGCGGATGGCTCGCGCCGCGGGCGATGCCGGACCACTCGGC
>CAYNYQ010000751.1:0-2026 GCA_964401305.1 uncultured Acetobacteraceae bacterium
CTGCCGCCGCGGCGCTGAGGCGGCGGCGCCGCCCCCCGCGAGGCGCCGGCGGTGGCGCTCCGGCTGCTCTCCCGCTCCGGCGCGCTGGGGCGGGCGCTGTCGCACCGCGACGCGCGCATCTTCTTCCTCGCCTCCGTCGTCTCCTGGACCGGGCTCTGGGTGCACCGGATCGCGGTGACCTGGCTCGCCTGGGAGATGACGCGGAGCGCCTTCTGGGTCGGCATGGTCGCCTTCTGCGACCTGGCGCCGGCGGTGCTGTTCAGCCCGATCGCCGGCGCGGTGGCCGACCGCATGGACCGGGTGCGGCTGACCATGATCGCGCAGGTGGCCATCGCGCTGCAGGCGGCGGCGATCGGCGTGCTGCTGGCGACCGGGGATCTCACCATCGGCGTGCTCCTCGTGCTCGAGGTGGTCAGCGGCATCGCCTCCTCCTTCGCGCAGCCGGCGCGGCAGAGCCTGATGCCGGCGCTGGTGCCGCGTGCCGACCTGCCGGCGGCGGTGGCGTGCAATTCGCTCTGCTTCAACGTCGCGCGCTTCGTCGGGCCGGCGCTGGCCGGGCCGATCATCGCGCTCTGGGGCGTGGTGCCGGCCGTAATGTTGAACGCCGCGGCCTATCTCTTCGCCACGGCGACCATGCCGCTGCTGCGCCCCGCGGCGGCCGAACGGCGCGGCCATGCGCCGGGGGCGAGCGTGCGCGCCGAGGTCGCCGAGGGCTTCCGCTACGCCGGCCGGCATCCCGGGATCGGGCCGATCCTGCTCTTCGCCGCCAGCGCCTCCGTGCTCATGCGCGGCGTGCCGGAGATCCTGCCGCCCTTCGTCGAGCGGCTCTTCGGCCAGGGGGCGCAGGGGCTGGCGGTGTTGACCGCGGCCTTCGGGGTGGGCGCGCTGATCTCGGGGCTCTGGGTGGCGGGGCGCGGGCGGCTCTCGGGGGCGACGCGGCTCGCGATCTGGGCGGTGGCGGCGCAGGCGGTCTTCACCATCGGCTTCATCGCCACGCCGATCTTCCCCGTGGCCGTGCTCTGCGGGGCGCTGATCGGCGCGGCCGGGTCGGTGCACGGGATCAGCGTGCAGACCCTGGTGCAGACCGCCGCCGACCCGGCCATGCGCGGCCGGGTGCTGAGCCTCTGGGGCATGATCACGCGGGCCTGCCCGGCGCTGGGCGCGCTGGTGCTGGGAGCGGCGGGCGAGGTCTTCGGGCTGCGCTGGCCGGTCTTCGTGGCGATGCTGCTGGCGCTGCTGGTCTTCGCCTGGGGCATGACGCGGCTGCGCCGCATGGCCGCGGTGCTGGAGGTGGCGCCGCCGGTGCCGCCGCAGCGGGGCTGAGGCGCCGGCGCGGCAGGGCGCGGCCCGCGGCGGAGTTCCCCCGGCGCGGTGGGGCACGGCTCGTGGCGGAGTTCTCCAGGTGCGGTGGGGCGCGGTACGCGGCGGAGTTCCCCAGGCCCAGTGAGGCGTGGCCCGCAGCGGAGTTCCCCGGCGCGGTGGGGTGCGGCCCGCGGGGGAATTCCCCATGCGCGGTGGGGCGTGGCCCGCGGCGGAGTTCCCCGGCGCGGTGGGGCGCGGCCCGCGGGGGAGTTCCCCAAGCTCGGCGGCTCGGGCCCGCGGGGGAGTTCCCCCGGCGACCGATCGCGCGCTAGATGCTCCCCGCAACCCGCAACGGAAGGGAGCCTCCGCGCATGTCCAAGATCACCCGCCAGGGCAGCAACCAGATCCTGTCGAGCGCCGTCGAGTACCACAACTTCGTCTTCCTCGCCGGCATGACCGCCGACGACCTCAGCCAGGACATCACCGGCCAGACCCGGCAGGTGCTGGCGAAGATCACCGCGGCGCTGGAGGCCAACGGCACCGACAACACCCGGCTGCTGAACGCGCAGATCTGGCTGAAGGACATCCGTGACCGCGACGCCATGAACAAGGTCTGGGTGGAGTGGCTGGGCGATGCCGGCCGGCCGGCGCGCGCCTGCGTGCAGGCCAACATGGCCGATCCGCGGCACCTGGTGGAGATCATGGTCAACGCCTGCCGCTGAGG
>CAYNYQ010000752.1:0-2022 GCA_964401305.1 uncultured Acetobacteraceae bacterium
CTGCTCTGGCAGGACGACAGCGGCGGGCTCGAGGTGCGGGAGCGGCAGTCCGGCACCTGGATCCCAGCGCCGCCGCTGCCGGGGACGCTGGTGGTGAACGTGGGCGACCTGCTCGGGCGCTGGAGCAACGACCGCTTCGCCTCCACGCCGCACCGGGTGCGCAACCTCTCGGGGCATGAGCGCATGTCGATCGCCACCTTCTACGACCCCGACTTCGCGGCGCCGATCGACCCGCGCGCCCTGGGCGCGACGGACCCGCACTACGAACCGACGACGGCGGGCGCGCATATCCTCGCCTGCTTCGACGCGGCCTTCGCCTACCGCAAGCGGGAATAGACGGGTTCGGCCGGCTTGACCCTGCCGGGCCGGGCGCGCAGAAGCCTCGCCCGCGCGGGGCGCCGCGCGGCCGCCGCCCACCCTGTCGCGTGATCGGCGCCCCCGTCGGCGGCGACCACGCCCGAGCCGGACCGCAGAGCCCTGCCAGACCCGCGCGCCGCCCGGCAATTCCTCTTCCTCCAGGGACCCATCTCGCCCTTCCTCGCGGAGGTCGCGGCAGGGCTGCGCGCGCGCGGCCACGGGACGCACCGGATCAACCTCTGCCTCGGCGACCGGCTGGTCTGGCGCGGCCCGGGGGCGGTGGATTTCCGCGGCCGGCCCGCGGAATGGCCGGGCTTCGTCGCGCGCTTCCTGGAGGCCGAGGCGATCACCGACCTCGTGCTGCTGGGCGAGCAGCGGCCCTATCACCGCGTCGCCATCGCCGCCGCGCAGGCGCGCGGCATCGCCGTGACGGTGACCGACTACGGCTATCTCCGCCCCGACTGGATCGTGCTGGAACGCGACGGCATGGGCGCGGAGAGCCGCTTCCCGCGCGACCCCGACGCGATCCGCGCGCTGGCCGCGCGCTGCCCGCCGCTCGACACGGCGCCGCGCTACACCGACGACTTCGCCCGGCAGGCGCGCTGGGACGTCGCCTTCCACCTGGCCTCGCTGCTGCCCTTCGGCTTCCCGCACTACGAGCCCTGGGTGCTGCACCATCCGCTGCCCGCCTATCTCGGCACCGCGCTGCGGCTGCTGCGGCGCCGGCACGCCACGCGGGCGGCGGCGGCGCTGCTGGCGCGGCTGCAGGCCGAGGGCGCCGGGCCGCTCTACGCCTTCGCCATGCAGATGGAGAACGACTACTCCATCCGCGCCTACTCCGATTTCCGCGACAACGACAGCGCCCTCGCGCTCGCCATCGGCAGCTTCGCGCGCGCCGCGGCGCCCGGGGCGCGGCTGCTGGTGAAGGTGCATCCGCTCGATCCCGGGCTGAAGGCCTGGGGGCGGCGCCTCGCGCGGATCGCGGCGGACGCCGGCGTCGCGGGGCGGGTGCACCTGCTGGATGGCGCGCTGCCGATCGGGCCCGTCATCGCCGCCTGCCGCGGCATCGTCACCATCAACAGCACGGTCGGCATCGCCGCCATCGCCGGGGGGCGGGCGCTGATGCCGCTCGGCCGGGCGCTCTACGACATACCGAGCCTCGCCTGGCGGGGCGGGCTGGACGCCTTCTGGCAGGAGGCGCCGCCACCGGACCCGGACCTGGCCGCGGATTTCCTGCGCGCCATCGCCGCCTGCCTGCATGTGCGCGGCGTCTACTATGCAAGGCCCGGCCTGGATGCGGCGGTGGCGGCGACGGTGGCGCGGCTCGATGCGGGAACGGTCGGCGCTCCGCCGGGGACGGGGGCCTGAACGCGAACGTTGCGTTCGCCTCGGGATTCTGCTTCCTGCGGTTGCTACTCCGGGAGGAACCCCAGCCATGCACCGCCGCGACCTGATGCTCGGCGCCGCCGCCGCCGCCGCGTCCCTGCCTGTCCTCGGCCACGCGCAGACCGCGCCGGCCGCGCCGCAATTCCACCGCATGCAGGTCGGCACGGTGGCGGTGACCATCGTGCACGACGGCGCGCTGTCGCGCGATGTCGGGCAGAATTTCGTGGCGAACGCGTCGCCGGAGCAGGTGCGCGCCGCCCTCGCCGCGGTGGGCACTGC
>CAYNYQ010000753.1:0-2021 GCA_964401305.1 uncultured Acetobacteraceae bacterium
CCTGGATCTTCCTCGCCTTCCTCGCCTCCTTCGCGGTGAAGGTGCCGATGTGGCCGGTGCACACCTGGCTGCCGGACGCGCATGTGGAGGCGCCGACGGCTGGCTCGGTCATCCTCGCCGGCGTGCTGCTGAAGATGGGCGCCTACGGCTTCCTCCGCTTCTCCCTGCCGCTGCTGCCGCAGGCGAGCGCGGACTTCGCCCCGCTCATCTTCGTGCTCTCCGTCGTCGCCGTGGTCTACACCTCCCTCGTCGCCCTTGCTCAGGAGGACATGAAGAAGCTCATCGCCTACTCCTCCGTGGCGCACATGGGCATCGTCACCATCGGCATCTTCACCTTCAACCCGCAGGGCCTCTCGGGCGCGCTCTTCACCATGCTGGCGCATGGCGTGGTCTCGGGCGCGCTCTTCCTCTGCGTCGGCGTGCTCTACGACCGGGTGCACAGCCGGGAGATCGCGCGCTACGGCGGCGTGGCGAAGATCATGCCCGCCTATGCGCTGGTCTTCATGCTCTTCACCATGGCCTCGGTGGCGCTGCCGGGCACGGCGAACTTCGTCGGCGAGTTCCTGGTGATCATCGGCGCCTGGCAGGCCAACCCCTGGGTCGCCCTCGGCGCGGCGCTCGGCATGATCCTCGGCGCGGCCTACATGCTCTTCCTCTACCGCCGCGTCGCCTTCGGGCGCATCACGCGCGACGACCTGCGCGCGCTGCTCGACCTCAGCCCACGCGAGTACGCCACCTTCGCGCCGCTGATCCTGCTGGCGATCTGGATGGGCGTCTATCCGGAACCCTTCCTCTCCTTCTTCCGCGCGAGCGTCGCGGCGCTGATCGAACGGCACCAGGCCGCCCTCGGCGTCGCCCAGCTCGCCGCCGGGATGTGACGCCATGAACTGGACCCTCGCCCTGCCGGAGCTGGTGCTCGCCTGCTCCGGCCTCCTCATCCTGCTCGTTGGCGTCTTCCCGAAGCGGGATCCCTTCTTCGGCTGCAGCATGGCGGCGATCGGCGCGCTGCTGCTCGCCGCCGTGCTCGTGCTCGGCCAGGCGGAGGGGACGGCGCTCGGCGGCCTCTACGTCTCGGACGCCTTCGCCGGCTTCATGAAGGTGCTCGCCCTGCTGGGCGCGGCGCTCGGCCTCGTCCTCGCGCTCGACTTCAACCGGCGGGAGCGCCTCGACCGCTTCGAGTTCCCGGTGCTGCTGCTCTTCGCCACGCTGGGCATGATGGTCATGATCTCGGCCAACGACCTCATGACCGTCTACATGGGGCTCGAGCTGCTCTCGCTGCCGCTCTACGTCGTCGCCGCCTTCGACCGCGACAATGGCCGCAGCGCCGAGGCGGGCCTCAAGTACTTCGTGCTCGGCGCGCTCGCCTCCGGCCTGCTGCTCTACGGCATCTCGCTCGTCTACGGCTTCGCCGGTACCACCAACTTCGACCGGCTGGCCGATGCCTTCTCGACGGCGGGCGGCGTGCCGGCCGGCGTCGTGGTCGGCATCGTCTTCGTCATCGCCGGCCTCGCCTTCAAGGTCTCGGCCGTGCCCTTCCACATGTGGACGCCCGACGTCTACGAGGGCGCGCCGAGCCCGGTCACCGCCTTCTTCGCCGCCGCCCCCAAGGTGGCGGCGCTGGCGCTGCTGGCGCGCGTGCTGCTCGGGCCCTTCGGCGACCTCGTCGCGCAGTGGCAGCAGGTGATCATCCTCGCCTCGATCGGCTCCATGCTGCTCGGGTCCTTCGCCGCCATCGGCCAGCGCAACATCAAGCGGCTGATGGCCTATTCCTCCATCGGCCATGTCGGCTACGCGCTGATGGGCCTCGCCGTCGCCTCGGACGAGGGGCTGCAGGGCTTCGTCCTCTACATCCTGATCTACATGCTGATGAACATCGGCGCCTTCGCCGTGCTCGTCGGCATGCGCCGCCAGGGCCGTGCGGTGGAGCGGGTCGAGGACTTGGCCGGCCTCGGCGCCGCCGACCTGCCGCGGGCGCTCTGGATGGCGGTCTTCATGTTCTCCATGGCCGGCATCCCGCCGCT
>CAYNYQ010000754.1:0-2018 GCA_964401305.1 uncultured Acetobacteraceae bacterium
TGCACCGCGCCGAAGGGGCGGCGCCAGCCGTCATGCGTGGCGTCCAGCCACTGCGCGCCCTCGCTCTCGTGCCGGTCGGCCTCGACGCGCTCGGGGCGGCGGCCGACGCCCTCCTCCCGGAGCTCGGCGCTGTTCGTATCGGCCAGCACCAGGGTGGAATGCGCGGCGGTGGCGCGCAGCGCGTCGCGCCATTCGCCCTCCGCGGCCGGCGCGGCGCCGCAGTTCACGATCATGCGGTCGCGCCCGACCGACATCTCGAAGGAGAGCGTCCCGGCATGGGAGAAGCGGTCCGCGCCGCGCGGCAGGCCGGAGGCGACGTCGCGCCCGCGCCCCGGCGGCGGCGCGCCGGCATCGCAGATCACGAGGGTGCGGCCGGCCTGCATGCGCTGGAAGCCGGTCTCCTCCAGCAGCATCGGCGCGCGGCCGCGGGCCTGGCCCTGGGTCAGCACCAGGTCGACCAGCGGCGCGCCGTCCTCGCGCGAGCCGTTGAACAGCGCCAGCGCGCCGTCGCCATGGCGGAACAGGCGCAGCGCCTGGCCGGCGCGCTCCAGCGCCACCGAAAGCTCGGCCGGCGCATTGACGCCCGAGCCGTGCAGCAGGTTGCGGATCTCGATCAGGTCCTGCAGCGCCTGCAGCAGCTGGCCCGGCGAGCGCTCCACATGGCCGCCATCGGGGTGGAATTGCCGCTGCAGCTCCCCGGGCAGGAAGCGCAGCGCGCGCTGCAGCCAGGCCTCCTCCTCCAGCGCCACGGCGGCGGCGAGCGCGCCCTTCAGCGTGACCAGCGCGCCGCGGTGCAGCGCCTCGGCGGGCAGGGAGGCGACGACGCCGCGCGCATCCTGCGCAAGGCGGATCAGCAGGCGCTTGCGGAAGCCGTCCTCGGCGGTCTCGGCCAGGAAGTCCCAGTGGCCGAGCCAGGCGGAGATGCGCGCGGCCGCCACCTCCGGCGCCTGGGCGAGCTCGACGGCGCCGCCCTGGTCCAGCCAGTCCTCGGCCAGGTCGCGCGCCCGCAGCCGGGCCGGATCGGTGCCGAGCGCGCGCAGGTCGCGCAGCCAGGCGAAGGCATGCGCCGCGGCGCGCCAGAGCACGGGGCCGCTCTCCGGCCCCCAGCCGGCGCCCGTGGTGCCCTCGGCCGCGGGCTCGAGCCGGCGCACGGTGCCGGCGACCTCGAACTCCCCGCGCAGCAGCCGCGCGCCGCGGGCGGCGTCGCCGGGCCAGAGGTCGCGGAAGGCGCGCGCCGGCGCCTCCGGCACCTTCACGGGCTTGAGGCCGGAGAGCAGGCGCCGGGTGTTGCGGAGGATGTCGCGCATCACGCCACGCCCCCGCGCAGCCCGGCGATGGCCGCGCGGTAGTCGGGCGCGCCGAACACCGCCGTGCCGGCGACCAGCACATCGGCCCCCGCGGCGCGGCAGCGCGGCGCAGTTTCGGCCGTGACGCCGCCATCGACCTCGAGCGCGACGGCAAGGCCGGAGTCGTCGATCATGCGCCGCAGCCGCGCGATCTTCGCCAGCTGCCCGTCGAGGAAGGCCTGGCCGCCGAAGCCCGGGTTGACCGTCATCACCAGGATGAGGTCGCAGAGGTCGAGCACGGTCTCCACCGCCGCGACCGGTGTGGCGGGGTTCAGCACCACGCCGGCCCGCTTGCCGAGGCCGCGGATGGTCTGCAGCGAGCGGTGCAGGTGCGGCCCCGCTTCCGGGTGCAGGGAGATGAGGTCGGCGCCGGCCTCGGCGAAGGCGGCCAGGTAGGGGTCGGCCGGGGCGATCATCAGGTGGACGTCGAAGGGCAGGCGGCAATGCGGCCGCAGCGCGCGGACCAGGGCCGGGCCGAAGCTGATGTTGGGCACGAAATGCCCGTCCATGATGTCGAGGTGCAGCCAGTCGGCGCCCGCGGCCTCGACCGCGCGCACCTCCTCGCCGAGCCGGGCGAAGTCGGCGGCAAGCAGCGAGGGCGCGACGCGGGGCGCGGACGGGGAGGGCATCCGCGCGGTTCTAGCGAGGGGGGAGGGGGTGGGGAAGGAGGGG
>CAYNYQ010000755.1:0-2012 GCA_964401305.1 uncultured Acetobacteraceae bacterium
CTACATCGGCGCGGTGCTGGCGCTGGCCGTGCTGGTGGGCGCCACGAACCTGATCATGGCGGCGGATTTCTCCACCCGGTTCGACATCCCGGACACGCCCTGCCCCGCCCCTTGCGCGTGACCGGCGGCGCGATGGCGCCCCTCCCTGCCTGCCTTATCGGATCCCCGCCATGCGCGTGCTCTCCTTCACCACCGTCTTCCCGAATGCGGCGATGCCCCAGCACGGTCTCTTCGTGCTGGAGCGGCTGCGACACTGCGCCAGCCATGCGGAGATCCGGGTCGTCGCCCCGCGCCCCTTCTATCCCTGGCCCGCCATGCAAGCCGTCCCGCGCGAGGAGCGGTATGGCCCGCTGCAGGTGCTGCATCCGACCTTCCGCTACATCCCGCGCATCCTGAAATCGCTCGACGGCTTCTTCCTCTATGCCGCGGCGCTCCCCACGCTGCGTCGGCTGGCGCCCGGCTATCCGTTCGACCTGATCGACGCGCATTTCGGCTACCCCGATGGCCTTGCCGCGGTGCTTCTCGGCCGCCGCTTCGGCCGGCCGGTGGTGCTGACGCTGCGCGGGAACGAGCCCGGGCTGGCGCAGTCCGATCCCGGGCGCCGGCGGGCCATGCGCTTCGCGCTGCGCCGTGCCAGCCGCATCATCACCGTCTCCGAGCCCCTCGCCGCCTTCGCGCGCGACATGCTGGCAGGGGCGCCGGGGCCGGTGCCGCCGGTGACCGTCATCGCCAACGGCGTCGATCTGTCCCGCTTCGTCCCCGCGCCGCAGGGGCAGGCGCGGCGGGCGCTCGGCCTGCCGGAAGGGCGGCGGGTGCTGGTCTCGGTCGGCCATCTCTCGCCGCGCAAGGGCTTCCAGCGCGTGCTGCGCGTGCTGCCCGACCTGCTGGGCGCGGTGCCGGACCTGATGTTCGTCATCGTCGGCGGGGCGGGGGCGGAGCGGAACAACGAGGCCGAGCTGCGGCGCCAGGCCGCCCCGTTCGGCGACCGGGTGCTCTTCGCCGGCACCCAGCCGCCCGAGCGCGTCGTCACCTGGCTGCAGGCCGCCGATCTCTTCGTCCTTGCCAGCGACTACGAGGGGTGCCCGAACGTGGTCTGGGAGGCGCAGGCCTGCGGCGTGCCCGTGGTGGCGACGAAGGTCGGGGAGGTGGAGCGCATGGTGCCCGGCCATGCCGGCCACCTCGTCGACGAGCCCGAGGATGCGCCGGCGCTGCTGGCCGCGCTCACGGCGGGGCTGACGGGCCGCCATGACGCGGCCGCCATCCGCGCCTGGGCGGAGCGCCATGACTGGGACGGGGTGGCGCTGCAGGTGCAGAAGGAGTGGGCCGCGGCGGTGCGCGGCGACTGATCCGCCCGAGGTCGCGGCGCCGGCCCGCGAGCCCTCAGGCGGGCTCCGCCACCCGTCGGGAGCGGTGGATATGGGCGTCGGCGAAGATCATGTCCGCCTCCGCCAGGCCGCAGAAGCCGAGCAGGCGCCGCTTCGCCTCCTCGGTGTCGAGCGTCTCCGTCCTGACCCGGTAGATGCTGTCGGGGTGCCGGGCGGCGAGCTGGTCCACCGTCTCGTAGTAGTAGTCCCAGTACTGCTCGACGGCCTGGCGCAGCGTCGGCCCCGGGAATTTGGGAAAGCACTTGTCCCAGATCGGGTCAGGGCGCCAGACGCTGCCGTCGTGCTCCATCCACCAGTTGTGGCTCTCGTGGTAGGGCTCGCGGGTGATCCATGCGGAGAGGCGGTCGGCGATGCGCTTCGACGTCCAGCGCTTGATGCTGGCCTGGACGAGCCAGCTCTCCACCGTCTCGGTGCGGTCGCGCTGCAGGCAGACGAAGCGGACGCGCGGGTTCCGCTGCAGGATCGCCTCGACATAGGTGAGGTAGTAAAAGGCGATGTCGCCGATCAGCCGCACCCGCTGCATGCCGCGGAGCCGGTCATAGGCCCTGGCTGCGACGCCGCGCCCGAGATCGACGGTCAGCATCGAGGGGTCGCCGCCGTCGATGATGGCCTGGTACTCGTCGATCG
>CAYNYQ010000756.1:0-1999 GCA_964401305.1 uncultured Acetobacteraceae bacterium
GGCAGCGAGGGCGGGCGGCGGAGCCTGGCGCCCAGCGAGTACTTCATCCGCCTGGCGCCGCAGATGGTCTCGGCCATCACCGCGCCGGGCGGCGAGGGGCGGCTCTGGGAGGTCGACATGCGGCTCCGCCCCAGCGGCAGCAAGGGGCCGGTCGCGGTGCGCCTGGCCGCCTTCGCGCGCTACCATGCCGCGGACTCCTGGACCTGGGAGCGCATGGCGCTGACCCGGGCGCGGGTGATCGCGGGGCCGCCGCCGCTGAAGCGCCGGATCGGCGAGGCGCTGCGCGCCGCCATCCTCGACCCGTCGCGCGCCGACCAGGCGCTGGCCGATGCGGGCGCCATGCGCGCGCGCCTGCTGCGCGAGCTGCCGCCCGAGGGGCCCTGGGACCTGAAGGCCATGCCCGGCGGGCTGGTCGAGGTGGAGTTCATCGCCCAGGCGCTGCAGCTGCGCCATGCCCATGCCATGCCGGAGGTGCTGGCGACGACGACGCGCGTCGCGCTCGAGCGGCTGGGCAAGGCCGGCGTGCTGTCGCCGGAGGAGGCAGCGGCGCTGATCCAGGCGGAGCGGCTGTGGCGGACAGCGATCGGGCTGATCCGACTGACCCATGGCCGCTCGCGCGAGGAGACCTTGCCGGCGCCGGCGGCGGCGGCGCTGCTGCGCGCCGCGGCGCCGTTGCTGGCGACGCCGAACCAGGCCGCGCCCGTTGACCTGTCGGAGTTGCGCGCACAGATGCGCAACTGCGCGGGGCGCGTCCGGGCCGCCTTCAACCGGCACGTGGCCGATCTTGGCGGCATCTGAGCGGGGAGATGTGCGGAATGGCGACGACGGGGACAGGGCGCGGGGCGAAGGCGCCGGCGACGAAGGCGAAGACGGGGGCGAAGACGCCGGCGAAGACCGGGGCGAAGACGGCGAAGCCGGCGGCACGGGCGGCGGCGAAGCCGGCGACCACGGCAGCGGCGACGAAGACCGCCACGGCGCCCAGGACGCCGCCCGCCATGGCGAAGCCTGCGACCAGGACCGCACCGAAGCCGGCGGCCAAGAGTGCGCCGAAGGCGGCGACGAAGGCCGTACCGGCGACCAAGGCCGCAGCGCCGAAGCCGGCGGCCAAGGCCGCGGCGCCGAAGCCGGCCGCGAAAGCTCCCGCGGCGCCGCCGCCCGCACCTGCCCCCGCCGCCGGACCCACGGCCGGAGAGGCGGCGCCGGCCTTCTCCCTGCAGGCCTCGGGCGGGCGCCTGGTCAGCAGCGCCTCGCTCGCCGGCCAGCCCTACCTGCTCTACTTCTACCCGAAGGCGGATACGCCGGGCTGCACCAAGCAGGCCTGCGGTATCCAGGAGGCGCTGCCGGCGCTCGGCCGCACCGGCATCACCGTCATCGGCGTCTCGCCCGACCCGATGGGCCCGATCGAGAAGTTCGCCAGGAAGTACGGGCTGGAGTTTCCCCTCGCCTCCGACGCCGACCACAAGGTGGCCGAGGCCTATGGCGTCTGGGTGGAGAAGTCGATGTACGGCCGCACCTACATGGGCATGGAGCGGTCGAGCTTCCTCGTCGGCGCCGATGGCCGGATCGTGCAGGTCTGGCGCAAGGTGAAGCCCGAGGAGCACGCGGCGGCGGTGCTGGAGGCGGCGAAGGGGCTGGGCTGACGCGTTGCGCCCTCACCCCCGTCGCAGCACCACGTAGTCCTGCAGAAAGCCGTTCGCCGCCGGGATGATCTCCAGGATCTCGAGGTGGCGCGACCAGGCCTCGCGCAGGTAGCCGCGCGCCTGGTAGCTGGCGCGGTAGTGCACGGCGCGCTCGGGGCCGAGCGCCGGGTCGGCGATGCCGTCGAAGCTGCCGAAGCGCGCGACGAAGGGCAGCGCCAGGCTCGCCGGGTCGCGGAACAGCGCCGCCTCGCCATGCGCGGTGAGGATGGCGAGGCCGCCCGGCCGCAGCACGCGCCGGATCTCCGCCAGCCAGCGCTGCTGGTCGTGCTCCGTCAGGTGCGTCATCACCGAGATGCCGA
>CAYNYQ010000757.1:0-1997 GCA_964401305.1 uncultured Acetobacteraceae bacterium
GCGCCGAGACGCAGCAGGTGGACGTCGAGACGCATGAGGGCCTGGTGCGCGCCGGCGTGGAGGTGCTGCAGCCCTATGGCCTGGCCAGCGTGCCGCCGGCGCCGGATGGGGCGCTGGCCGTGGTGCTGGCGATCGGCGGCGACCCGGGGGACCTGGTGGTGCTGCAGCTCGGCTCGCCCTCGTCGCGGCTCGGCGGCCTCGGGCCGGGCGAGGTCGCCCTCTACGACCAGCGCGGCAACCGCGTGCACATCAAGGCCGGCGGCGTGATCGAGGTGCAGGCGGCCACCAAGGTGCGGGTGCAGGCGCCGAGCGTCGAGATCGTTGCCTCGGGCGGCGTCGACATTATCGGCGACCTGCGGGTCTCGGGTCAGGTCTCCGACGCGGCTGGGACCATGCAGGAGATGCGCGACCGGTACAACGCGCACTCGCACGGCGGGCCGGGGCCGAGCCCGGCGATGGACTGAGGTTCACCACCCCGCGGCAGTATGATTTCCTCGCTTGCGAACCCCGTAGGACGGGGCTACCAGCCGCTAAGCGTGACAGCGGGGTGACGCGGGAGTGCGCGATGGCCGATTCGCCCCCCTACGATCCGCGAGCAGTAGCAAACCTGCTCCTCGACATCGCGGATGACATGGACGTCCCGGTCAGCAATCTCGCCCTGCAGAAGCTACTGTACTTCGCGCATGGGCATCACCTTATCCGGACCGGCACCCCGCTCGTAGCCGGTGCCTTCGAGGCCTGGAAGAATGGTCCGGTCCAACCGGCCGTGTACCACGCGTTCAAGTCTGCCGGGCGCGAGCCGATCGCGCTTCGCGCGACGGGCCGCAACGTGATGACGGGTGAGCTCCGGGTACTTCCGCTGCCCCGAGCCCCATCAGTGGCACAGCACCTTCGCCGAATTCTGGAGGACTACGGGCACCTCTCGCCGGGGCTGTTGGTTGGAATTTCCCATGCCAAGGGAGGCCCCTGGGCAGCGGTTCGAAATCAAGCCGCACAGGGCAGTTCGCTGGGCGACCGCATCCCTGACAGCTTGATCCGCGAGCGTTTCGGGAAGCAGTGGGTCGAGGTGCGACCCGACATCGTGGATGCCGTGCTGGACGATGACGCACCGCTTGAGGCCGCGGTGCTTTCGGCCGGTCTCCCCCGCAGGGTATAATGCCGGCGAATCGGCGGCTGGACCATGCGACACACCAGGCTCCCTGAAATCGACCTCGCCAACGCGCTCAGCGTCGAGCCCGGCCCGGCGCTCGAGGCAGAGTTGAGAGGCTTCAATGGCGGCAGCGGTAACTGGTCGTACCAGCCAACACGTGCCGCAACATCCGACATCGTTGGCGCACAGACGCCTCTGCTGGGGCCCTCCGATCCACCGCCTTGGGAGAAGGTCGACGCTCAGATCCGCCGGGCATGCACACACGGGTCGGAGCAGATCGAGTCCTGCTTGCAGGTCGCAAAGGTTCTCTACGACAAGTCGCGCTCTCTTGGCTGGTCGGCCGTGCAAGAGCCGATGGGCAGCCTCTCGATCGGCTTTGGCGGCGTCGTTAGGTACTGGCACGACCTCGTGCTGGCAGACGCAGAGGGCCCTTTCATCCCGTTCTTTGATCATCGGCGGGGTGGAGGCCTTGATGGCCCAGAGGCGCGCCGCATGGTGTTTTCCATGCAACACATTGGGGTCCGCGAACGGAACCCCGATCTGGCCGATTGTCGGCTCGCGGTAATCCGGTTTCCGGTTGCCGGCGACGCGCGGGGTATGCGCGTTTTCTTCCACGACGGCAGCGGGCTTCTCGGCGACGAGGAGCTTTTTCAGCGTGTTCAGACCGTCTACGCGACGTGGGCTCGGGTATCTGACGATCGGCTCGCGTCCAAGCGCCGAGCTCGTGGTGGCGGCTCCAATCCCATGGACTTCTAGATCTCGCCCCACTGCGCATCCACCCGACCGCTTAACGACCCACCCCGCCCCCTGGGCGTGCCCCCACCTCCGCGCGCGCGCGACAGTCCGG
>CAYNYQ010000758.1:0-1996 GCA_964401305.1 uncultured Acetobacteraceae bacterium
CCGGCGTCGGCAAGACCTCGCTCGGCAAGTCGATCGCCAAGGCGACGGGGCGGAACTTCGTGCGCATGTCGCTCGGCGGCGTGCGCGACGAGGCCGAGGTGCGCGGCCACCGGCGGACCTATATCGGCTCCATGCCGGGCAAGGTCATCCAGGGCATGAAGAAGGCCAAGAGCTCGAACCCGCTCTTCCTTCTCGACGAGATCGACAAGCTCGGCGCCGACTGGCGCGGCGACCCGTCCTCGGCGCTGCTCGAGGTGCTGGATCCCGAGCAGAACGGCACCTTCAACGACCACTACCTCGAGGTGGACTACGACCTCTCGGACGTGATGTTCGTCACGACGGCCAACTCGCTGCGCATGCCGGGGCCGCTGATGGACCGCATGGAGATCATCCGCATCCCCGGCTACACCGAGGACGAGAAGGTCGAGATCGCCAAGCGCCACCTGATCCCGAAGCAGTCCGAGGCGAACGGGCTCAAGACCGGCGAGTGGAGCATCTCCGAGGACGCGCTGCGCGACCTGGTGCGCTACTACACGCGCGAGGCCGGCGTGCGGAACCTCGAGCGCGAGATCGGCAACCTGGCGCGCAAGGCGGTCAAGGAGATCGTGGCCAAGAAGGCGAAGAAGGTCGCGATCACGGTCAAGACGCTCGACAAGTTCGCCGGCGTGCGGAAGTTCCGCTACGGCGAGGCCGAGGCGGAGGACATGGTGGGCGTCGTCACCGGCCTCGCCTGGACCGAGGTGGGCGGCGAGATCCTGACCATCGAGAGCGTGATGGTGCCGGGCAAGGGCAAGGTGCAGCACACCGGCAAGCTCGGCGACGTCATGCAGGAGAGCGTCAGCGCGGCGATGTCCTACGTGCGTTCGCGCGCGACCAGCTTCGGCATCAAGCCGACGCTGTTCGAGAAGCGCGACATCCACGTGCACGTGCCGGAGGGCGCGACGCCGAAGGACGGGCCCTCGGCCGGCATCGCCATGGCGACCAGCATCGTCTCCGTCCTCACCGGCATCCCGGTGAGGAAGGACGTGGCGATGACGGGCGAGATCACGCTGCGCGGCCGCGTCCTGCCGATCGGCGGCCTGAAGGAGAAGCTGCTGGCGGCGCTGCGCACCGGCACCACCACGGTCTTCATCCCGAAGGACAATGAGAAGGACCTGGCGGAGATCCCGGACAACGTGAAGAAGGGGCTGACCATCATCCCCGTCTCCCACGTGGACGACGTGATCGCCAAGGCGCTGGCGCGGCGGCCCGAGCCGATCGAGTGGGAGGAGCCGGCCGAACCGGTGGCGCCCCACGCGAAGGATGGCGGCAAGGAGGCACCGGCGCTGCCGCACTGACCCATGCCGCATGGCGCGGCGCGGCGTTCCTCCCCGGGCGCCGCGCCGTTGCCGGCTCATCACGATGCAGCATCGAACCCCGGAAAATGGCGGATAACCGCGGCGAATCGGAAATGCCGCGATTGACGCAGATGAAACCCGTTCCGTACATTCCCGCCAAGTGCGTGGGGGAATCGTCCAGCGCGCATGCGTCCTCGGGAACAGGGGGGTGTTCAGGTGAACAAGCAGGATCTGGTGGCGATCGTGGCCGAGGCCGGCGACCTCCCCAAGGCGAAGGCCGGCAACGTGCTCGACGCCGTTTTCGAGGCGATCACCAAGTCCCTGAAGAAGAAGCAGGAGGTGCGGCTGGTTGGCTTCGGCACCTTCTCGACCTCCAAGCGCAAGGCGGGCAAGGGCCGCAATCCGCGCACCGGCGAGGAGATCAAGATCCCGGCGACCACCACGGTGCGGTTCAAGGCCGGCAAGGGCCTGAAGGACGCAGTGAACTGACGCGGCACGGGACCTGCCGCGGCGGTTCCCAGGCCGGCCCCCGGGCCGGCCTTTTTCATGCGCGTCGCCCGAGGCTGGCCCGTCGCCGCGGCCCATGGTAGGCCGCCGCGCCGCGCAGGGGCGCTTAGCTCAGCGGTAGAGCGCCTGTCTTACACACAGGATGTCGGCGG
>CAYNYQ010000759.1:0-1980 GCA_964401305.1 uncultured Acetobacteraceae bacterium
CCGCTGGCGCAGGCCGCGGCGGCGAGGAACCCGGCGGCGGCGGCGTTCGTCGCCGAGTGCCGGCGCATGGGCACCAGCGAGGCCACGATCGAGCAGGCGGAGAAGCGCGGCTTCGACAGCGGCTTCCGCGTGGCGCACCCCTTCCTCGAGGGCGTCAGCTTCCCCGTCTGGATCGCCAATTTCGTGCTGATGGAATACGGCACCGGTGCGATCTTCGGCTGCCCCGCGCATGACGAGCGCGACTTCGAATTCGCCACCAAGTACGGCCTGACCATCCTGCCCGTGGTGCTGCCGCCTGGCGCCGATCCGAAGAGCTTCGCGCTGGACGGCGGCGCCTACACGGATGACGGCACGATCTTCAACTCGGACTTCCTGGACGGGCTGAGCGTGGCCGACGCCAAGCGCCGCGTGATCGACCGGCTGGAGGCGGCGGGCCAGGGCACGGGCGTGGTGAACTGGCGCCTGCGCGACTGGGGTGTCTCCCGCCAGCGCTACTGGGGTTGCCCGATCCCCTTCATCCATTGCGAGTCCTGCGGCGTCGTGCCGGTGCCGAAGGACCAGCTGCCGGTGCGGTTGCCCGACGACGTCGACTTCTCGAAGCCCGGCAACCCGCTGGACACGCACCGGACCTGGAAGCACGTGCCCTGCCCGCAATGCGGCAAGCCGGCGCGGCGCGAGACCGACACCTGCGACACCTTCGTCGATTCGTCGTGGTACTTCGCGCGCTTCTGCTCGCCCGCGGCGGAGGCGCCGGTGACACCGGCGGCGGTCGATGCCTGGCTGCCGGTCGACCAGTACATCGGCGGGATTGAGCACGCGATCCTGCACCTGCTCTACTCCCGCTTCTTCACGCGGGGCATGCGCGACACCGGCCACCTGAAGCTCGCCGAGCCCTTCGCCGGCCTGTTCACCCAGGGCATGGTCACGCATGAGAGCTACCGGGGCGCCGACGGGCGCTGGCTCTACCCCGACGAGATCGAGATCAGCCAGGCGCCGGACGGCACGCGCGTGGCGGTGGCCAAGGGGTCGAACGCACCGGTGACGATCGGCCGCGTCGAGGCGATGTCGAAATCCAAGCGCAACACCGTCGATCCCGGCGCGATCATCGGGCGCTACGGGGCGGACACGGCGCGCTGGTTCATCCTCTCCGACAACCCGCCCGAGCGTGACATGGAATGGACGGAGAGCGGCGTCGCCGGCGCCTTCCGCTTCAGCCAGCGCCTCTACCGCATGGCCGCGGCCGCGGCGCCTTGCCTGCCGCCGCCGGGCACGAGCCCCGAGGGGGCCGAGGGTGCCGCGCGCCGGCTGCGGCAGGCGACGCATCGGACCATCGCCGCGGTGACCGAGGCACTGGAGAGCTTTGCCTTCAACGTCGCCGTCGCGCGGATCCATGAATTCGCAAATATCATCGGCGAGGCCGAAGGGGCGGAGGCGCCCGGCCTGGGCCCCGCCCGGCGCGAGGCGCTGGAGGCGATCACCCGCCTCTCCGCCCCGATGATGCCGCACCTGGCCGAGGAGATCTGGACCCTGCTCCGCCCCGGCGAGGCCGGGCTGGTCGCCGAGCTGTCCTGGCTCGAGGCCGAGCCGGCGCTGCTGCAGGCGGAGACCGTGACGCTGGCCGTGCAGGTGCTGGGCAAGCTGCGCGGCACGATCGAGGTGCCGGTCGACGCCGACGAGGCGACCATCTTCGCCGCGGCCGAGGCGGAGGAGAACGTGGCCCGCACCATCGCCGGCCGCCCGATCAGGAAGCGCATCCATGTCCCGGGACGCGTCGTCAACTTCGTGGTCTAGGGCCTTGCGGCCCGGGTGCTGCGGGCCTCGGTCCCGGGCGGCCTGCCCGTGCCGGGTCCGATCGGCTCGGCGCGGGGCCGGCGGCAGCCGCGCCATGGGCAGGGTGCCAGGATGACGGGGCGCGGGTCCCCCGAGGCGGAGGCGGGCTGGCCGCGGCGGAGGCTGCTCGGCGGCCTTGGGCTGCTCGGC
>CAYNYQ010000760.1:0-1970 GCA_964401305.1 uncultured Acetobacteraceae bacterium
GTCGCGGTGACGAAGACCTTGACCGGGCCCTCGGCCAGCGCCGCGAAGTCGACGCTCTCGCGCAGCACCTGCTCGAGCGGGTTGCCGCCGAAGCTCGGCATGTCGTAGGGCGAGATCAGCCGCGCCATCAGGTCCATCACGACGAAGGCGGGCGAGTTGTCGAGCGTCCAGCGGCCCAGTATCCGGTCGAGCGGCCCGCGCTGGAAGGGGCTGAACCGGGCGGCGTCGGAGGTGCGCTTCCAGAACGCCTCCATCGCCGCCCGCGCGCCCGGCCGCCCGCCGAGGGCGTAGCCGCTGGCCAGCAAGGCGGCGTTCATCGCCCCGGCCGAGGTGCCGGAGATGCCCTCGATCTCCAGCCAAGTCTCCTCGAGCAGGCGGTCGACGACCCCCCAGGTGAAGGCCCCATGCGCCCCGCCGCCCTGCAGGGCGAGGTCCACCAGCACGGGCTCGCGCGGCGTCGACGGGGTGCTCATGCGCGCATACCGGCCGCCGGCCCGCGCCATCCGGCGCGGCGGGGGGTGCCCGACGCGTCGATCATGGCGCTGCCCCGGCGAGGCGTGGGTCGCCGGGCTCTGCGGCGCGTCGGGCGAACGTCGTTGGGTCGAGGGGGGGTGCCATGTGGCGGCGACCCTACCGGCCCAGGCAGGGGCGTGGATCAGCCCTGCGTCCCGCGAGTTGACCCCGCGTCCCTTCGCTGCAGTGCGGCATTCTCGCGAGTTTATGATTCGATCCCTGCTGAAATTATACGGATCACCAGCAACCACCGATGCCACAGGGCAGGCGCCATGACGACGAGCACGTTCTCGGACAGGCGGCCCGGCCCGATCGCCGCCGCGGATCCGCTGCTGGCCCCGGTCGTTTTCTCGACCGATGGCGTAGAGGCGCGCCACCAGCGCGACCACTGGGTGGGCACCTACGATTCCTTCAACCGGCTGGAGGTGCTCGACGGCGCGGCCCAGGGCTTCGCCGCCCGCAACGAGGTCTGGTCGCTCGGCGATGTCGCGGTCATGCGCAATCTCGGCCCCGCCGTGGCCTTCGAGCGGACGGCGCGCCACATCCGGCGCGACTCCCTCGACCACTGGGTCATCCGCGTCACCCGATCGGGTCGGGCGCGCCACCGGGTGGGCGACCGCTGCCTGGATGCGCCGCCGCATGTGCCGCTGATCTTCTCGCTCGGCGAACCCTATTGCGGCGAACGGAACGAGGCGGACTGGGTCTCCCTCTACGTCCCGAGGGACAGCTTCCCGGAACTCTCCTCCGGCCTCGGCCGGCTCGGCGCCGGCGCGATCGATACCGTCGGTGGCCGCATGCTGGCCGACTACATCTTTTCGCTGCGGCAGCGTCTGCCGGAGATCCGGGCCTCGGAGATGACAATCATCGCCGAGGCGACCCGGGCGATGATCGCCGCCTGCCTGCTCAGCGTCGATCGCCCTGCCGGCGCAGCGACGCCGGTGGGGGCGACGGCGCAGTTCGAGATCGTGCGGCGGATCGTCCGGCGGAACATCGCCTCGCCGACGCTCGGGCCGGCAAAGATCTGTCACCTCGCCGGCATGTCGCGCTCGCAGCTCTATCGCCTGTTCGAGCCGCATGGTGGCGTGGCGCACTACGTGCAGCGGGTACGACTGCGGATGGTGCATGCCATGCTGTCGGACCCTTCGCTGGCGCATCAGCCCATCGCCGCGACCGCCGAGAAGGTCGGGCTCTTCGACGCCTCGGCCTTCAGCCGTGCCTTCCGGCGCGAGTTCGGCTACGCCCCGCGTGAGGCGCGGGCCATGGCGATCGGCGGCTTCCTCGCGCGATCCCGCTCCGACGAGGCTCGCGGGGGATCAGCTCAGGCGGAGGACTTCGCCGGGCTGCTGCGGCAGATCGGGTCCTTCCGGGACGCCGGTGGCGCTGCGCCCCGCACTGCGATGCCGATTGCAAGAAGACCTTCAGCCCTAACCCGACCAATCACGACAACGGACGAGTAG
>CAYNYQ010000761.1:0-1969 GCA_964401305.1 uncultured Acetobacteraceae bacterium
GGCCTGGTGGCCGCCCGGCGCGCCGGGGTGACGGGCGGCCGCGACCCGCGGCCACCCCGACCGCGCCACGTTGGGCGACCTGGGCCGCAGCCGGACCGCCAGTGCGGCGCCTGCGTCGCCCGCGGCCGGCGTTGCCCCCTCGCCTGATCCGGAACACCCGCGGCGGCCTCGCGTTGGCCATCGCGGCCCGCGGCGGCTGCGGGGCCCCGGAGGAATTGCCCGCATGCGCTTCGTGCCGACCCATCTCCACGGTCTCGTCGACTACGCCTGGGGGGGCGCGCTGCTCGCCGTGCCCAGCCTCTGCCGCCTGCCCCCCGGCTCCGCAGCGGCGCGCAGCTGTCATGCGGCCGGGCTCGGTGCCCTGGCCTATGCGGCGCTCACCGACTACGAGGCCGGCATCGTCCCGGTGCTGACGATGCCGCAGCACCTGGCGCTCGACGTCGCGGGCGGTGCGGCACTGGCGGCCTCCCCCTGGGTCTTCGGCTTTGCCGACCGCATCCGCGGCCCGCATCTCGGCTTCGGCCTCTTCGCCGTCGCGGCCGGGCTGCTGACGCGGACGCAGCCGCGGCGGGGCGCCCTGCGCGCCCGCTGACGCCGGCGGCGGCGCCTGCCGCGCGCCGGCTCA
Organism: uncultured Acetobacteraceae bacterium; assembly: GCA_964401305.1. Classification (GTDB taxonomy): domain Bacteria; phylum Pseudomonadota; class Alphaproteobacteria; order Acetobacterales; family Acetobacteraceae; genus JAIEOP01. Next base: position 626 of record CAYNYQ010000761.1, read on the forward strand.
GCGTTCCGGCACGTTGGCGCGCAGCTCATCGAGCCAGGCCCGCGCATTGCCGTCCGACGGCGCCCGCCAGTCGCCGCGCGGCGAGAGCGAGCCGCCCGCCGACACCTTCGGCCCGTTCGGCATGGCCGAGCGCTTGAACTGCGCGAAGGCGAAGAAGCGGCGCAGGAAGACCTCCATCCAGCCCCGGATCGTGGCGAGGTCGTAGGCGTTGCGGCGCTCATCCGGAAAGCCCGGCGGCCAGGCGCCGCGCGCCGGATCCTCCCAGGCGGCGAGCGCGAGGAAGGCGATCTTCGAGGGCCGGAAGCCGTAGCGCAGCGTGTAGAACAGCGTGAAGTCCTGCAGCGCATAGGGGCCGACCGCGGCCTCCGTGCTCTGCGGCGCCGCGCCGGCCTCGGCCGGGATCAGCTCCGGGGAGATCTCGGTCGCCAGGATCGAGTCGAGCGTCGCCGCGGCCTCGGCATCCACCTGGCCGGAGGTGGCGACCCAGCGGATCAGGTGCTGGATCAGCGTCTTCGGCACGCCGCCATTGACGTTGTAGTGCGACATCTGGTCGCCGACGCCGTAGGTGCACCAGCCGAGCGCGAGCTCGGAGAGGTCGCCGGTGCCGAGCACCATCCCCCCCTCCTTGTTGGCGGCGCGGAACAGGTAGTCGGTGCGCAGCCCGGCCTGCACGTTCTCGAAGGTGACGTCGTAGACCGGCTCGCCGCGGGCGAAGGGATGGTCGAGATCGGCCAGCATCTGCCGCGCCGCGGGGCGGATGTCGAGCTCGCGCGCGGTGACGCCGAGCGCCCGCATCAGCCGGTGCGCGTTCGCCTTGGTGCCCTCGCTGGTGGCGAAGCCGGGCAGGGTATAGGCGATGATGTCGGTGCGCGGGCGGCCCATGCGGTCCATCGCCTTGGCCGCGACGATCAGCGCCTGGGTGGAATCGAGCCCGCCCGAGACGCCGATGACGATCTTCCCGCCGCCCGTCGCGGTGATGCGCTGCACCAGGCCCGCGACCTGGATGTTGTAGGCCTCGTAGCAGTCCTGGGCGAGGCGGGTGGGATCGGCGGGGACGAAGGGGAAGCGTTCGATGCGGCGTTCGAGGCCGAGCGCCTCCGCCGGTGGGTCCACCCGGAAGGGAATGCGGCGGAAGGCGGCGGTCGCGGCGGCATGGGTGCGGCGGTTGTCGTCGAAGGTGCCCATCCGCATGCGCTCCTGGCGCAGCAGGTCGAGGTCGATGTCGGCGACAGCCATCTGCGCGTCATCCGGGAAGCGGGGCGTGTCGGCCAGCAGCGTGCCGTTCTCGAAGATCTCGGCCTGGCCGTCCCAGGCGACCTCGGTGGTCGATTCGCCGGCGCCGGC
>CAYNYQ010000762.1:0-1966 GCA_964401305.1 uncultured Acetobacteraceae bacterium
CCTCCTGCTCCGGCGGCGGGTGGCGGAAGACCGGCAGGGCGAAGGTCGCCTCGGTAACGAAGACATCGGCGCCCGGCTCGGGCTCGAAGGGGGCGCAGGTGGGATCGGGCTGGCGCTTGTAGTCGCCGGAGATAACGGCGCGGCTGCCCTGCCATTCCAGCACCACCTGCGCGGCGCCAAGCACATGCCCGGCCGGGCGGAGGCGGATGGCGACGCCGTCCTGCACCAGGGTCTCGCCATAGCGGAGCGGTTGCTGCTGCCGCCCGGCCCCGCCCTCGCCCATGCGCGCCCGCATGATGGCGAGGGTCTCCGGCGTGGCGAGCACCGCGGCGTGGCCGGGGCGGGCGTGGTCGGCATGGCCATGGGTGATGACGGCGCGCGCGACGGGGCGCGCCGGATCGATGTGGAAGCCGCCCGGCAGGCAGAACAAGCCCTCGGGCGTGACGCGCAGCCAGGTTTCGGGATGGGGTGCGGGCATCTCGGCGGCGACGGGTGGGGCGGCGGCTGCGGGACGGGAGAAGCCGGGGCGGGCGCCGGGCCGCAAGGCGCCGGGGGTGCAGAGGTGGCGCGGAGGGCGCCCGGCGGCAAGGCGGCGTCCCGCCCGGACCGGTCGGGTGATCGGCGCCGGGCGGGGGGGGTGTCGCGCTGCACCCTGGAGCGACATCCGGCCAGATGGACACTTCCGATCGGATACGGCGCTGGGAAACGTCATGCCCAGGGCGGCTTGTCTCCGCCCTGACGGGGGGCGCCCACACCCTGTCGGGGCGGCTGCTGCTGCGGGGTGCGCGATCGCCCTCGCTCCGGGGGCAGGCCCGCGATCCGACACTCCCTGGGCGGCGAGACGGCTCGCGGAACCCGTTCCTGGGCGCGCGACGCATCAATATCGACGTGCTGGATGGGCGAAGTGGATTACCTGAGGTAGTGTCTATAAAAATTTTTCGCTTGAGGAAAACTCGGCTGCTCGGTAACTTTCTGGGCGCAGGGGCCGGAGGCTGGCCGTGCAGTCGGAGGTTGTGATGCCGAAGGCGACCCTTCTCGCTGGGAGTGACGCCAAGCCCCTCCCGGATGCTGCGATGCTGCGCCTCGAGAGGGCCACAAGCGCCATCATCTGGCTGTCTTACCTTGCCCTGGTCTCCCTCGGCGTCACCATCATGAGTTGGTAGCCTGCGGCTTTGTTTGAGAATTTTCGAGACTATTTTGCATTTTCGACCCAATTCGCGCATTGTGGCGGGCGCCTGTCAGCGCGTGTGGACTTCATCTGCAACATCCGAATTGAATGCACGCATAAGATGTATTCGGATCGTCTTGCCTAGCCGCGGCGTCGCAACCCTGGCACGAAACACGGGCCTGCCCGCCGGCCCGTGACGTGCCGGCTGCCGCCACCAGGGCGCCGGATCCGCAACACAGTGCGGCACATCCGCAACATGACCGGGAACCCCGGGACCAGGCTTGCGTCAGCATCTTCAGCGCTGCGGGGAACCGCCCAGGCGCCTCGTCGGCGCGATCCGAGCGCGCCCGGGCCAGGAACGGAGACCCATGGCTGGACCCAAGCCGCCTGACGGCCAGCCTGGGCACCCAGGGCCAACCGAGGGGGAGGAGGACACGACGACACCCAGCCTCCCCCCGGCGCCCGTCGCCACCTCCGGCGCGCAGCCTGTGGAGCCCGCCGCCACGGCGCCCGCGTCCCATGCCACACCCGCCACGGCGGCGCCCACCTTCCACGCCGCGCCCGGCGCGGCGGCGGTCGCGTCTCCCGCCACACCCGCCGCGGCGGCGCCCACGTCCCACGTCGCGCCGCCACACCTCGCCGCGCTCGGCGCCGCGACGCCCGCGCCCCATGCCGGGTCCCTCGCCACGTCGCCCACCGCCAGGGCAGCTGCGCCCCGCGCGGCCTCCGCCCCCCGGCCGGCAGCCGGGGCGGCCCGGGGCGCGCCCGGCCGGGGCGACGCGGCAGCCGCGCCCGACG
>CAYNYQ010000763.1:0-1951 GCA_964401305.1 uncultured Acetobacteraceae bacterium
CGCCCCGCGCCCGCCGCCCCGGCCCCGGCCCCGGCCGGCGGCGGCTTCGGCAACCTGTTCCGCCGCGTCACCGGCGCTTCCTCCGGCCTGATGCGCCGGCCCCTGCCGGAAGCCGCCGCGCCCGCTCCGGTCGCGCCGCGGATCGAGCCGCAGGCGGGGCCGGCCGTCCGCCCGGCCGTCCCGCGCCCGGCGCCGCAGGAGGAGATCGGGCTCGACATCCCGACCTTCCTCCGTCGCCAGTCGAACTGAGCCAGCCACCCCGGATCGCCAGGAATCGGCCCGCGCCCCATGCGCGGGCCGTCTTGCTGTTCGGGGCTGCGCCGGTGCCCGGTCCGGTGGACGAGGCCGGAATGGAGCGAATCCGGCCAGCTATCCCGTGTTGCAGCACGCCATTACGCGCTGCAATAAAGCCCTGTTTTCAATGAGATACATCGAAATATTGCGAAATAACTGGTGACTCGCCCTGCTTCGCGCTGCCTGCCAGAAAGTTACTCGGACGTGTTTCCAGTCCGAGCCTGCCTCATCCGGGGCGGGCCGTGCAGAAGGGCCAGGCACCTTGCTGGGGGTGCCGCCGGCCCGAGCGCAGAGGGGTCGATGGACGGTTTCATCTCGTCGGACATGGGCCGCCGCCGCACGCTGAAGACCACCATCAGCTGCGTCGGCATCGGCCTGCACGGAGGACGCCGTGCGTCGCTGACGCTGCGGCCGGCGCCGGCGGGCACCGGCATCCGCTTCCGCCGCAGCGATCTCGGCCTCGAGATCCCCGCCAGCTTCGCGCATGTCACCGATACGCGCCTCTGCACCGTGCTCGCCCTGCCGGAGATGCCGGTGGCGCGGATCGGCACGGTGGAGCACGTGATGGCGGCGCTGGCCGGCTGCGGCATCGACGACGTCATCGTCGAGGTGGACGGGCCCGAGGTGCCGATCATCGACGGCTCGGCCGCCCCCTTCGTGTTCCTGATCGATTGCGCCGGCATCGCCACCACCCCGGGCACGGCCGAGGTGATCGAGGTGCTGCGCAGCGTCCGCGTCGAGGAGGGCGGGGCCTGGGCCGAGCTCGCCCCGCTGGCGCCCGGCGAGGCGCAGGGCTTCGACACCCGGCTGACCATCGACTTCCCCGGCACCGCCATCGGCCGCCAGTCGCTCGGCATGCGCATCACGCCGGCGAGCTTCCGCCACGAGCTCGCCGATTCCCGGACCTTCACCCTGGCCGCGGAGGTGGAGAAGCTCCGCGCCATCGGCCTGGCGCAGGGCGGCAGCCTCTCCAACGCCATCGTCGTCGATGGCGCGGTGGTGCTGAACCCGGGCGGGCTGCGCCACGCGGACGAGTTCGTGCGCCACAAGCTGCTGGATGTCGTGGGCGACCTGGCGCTCGCCGGCGCGCCGCTGCGTGGCCGCTTCACCGGCCACCGCTCGGGCCATGCGCTGAACAACCGCCTGTTGCGCGCCCTCTTCGCCGAGCCGCAGGCCTGGCGCCGCGTGCCTGCGCTGCGCGCCGCCGATGGGGCCACCGCCGCCCCGATGCGGGCTGCGGCCTACCCGCCGATGGCCTGAGAAGCGGAGGCCACCCGCTCCACCACACCCGGAGGCGGCGCGTCCCGCGCCTCGCCCACCCGGCGCCTTCACCTGGGCGAGGGACGCAGCAACGCGCCGGCGCGAGACACCCGGCCGCCGGCCCTTGCGGATCCGGCTCACGTCCTGTGGCGCCGGGGCGGCCGCGCCAGCCTGTGCCGCCAGGGCGGCCGTGCTATAGAGTGTGGACCGTGACCGAACATCGCCGCATGACCGCCCAGCGCCCTCGCCACAGGCCCGACCCGCGCGCACGGCGTGCGCCGCCACGCCTCGCCGCCCTTGCCGCGCTGCTGCTGCTCGCGCCCGGCTGTTCCAGCCTGCAGGACTGGGACGGCACCATGGGCTCGCTCTTCGAGTCGCGGCGCCAGAACACCGCCAT
>CAYNYQ010000764.1:0-1933 GCA_964401305.1 uncultured Acetobacteraceae bacterium
GATACAAGAAGGTCATCGCGCACCTACGCGGCCCGGTGATGATACTCCGGCGCGATGGCTATGCGGCGCACGAACTGACTGACACGGCGCAAGCCTATCTCGAACAACATCCCGATACGTTCGGCCATCTTGATCGCGACGAAGCACTCTGGATTGCGAACCGCATCATGGAAACGCAGATGGCGCCCTACCGTGGTGTGGAACACACGCCGCACGATGAAGGCTGGCGCATCTAGGGCACGATGGCCGCGGTTGTGATCGAGGTGCACGCCTTCCCAAGCCGGCGACGCGGCAACGTGTCATGTCGTCAGGCGGGGTTGAAAATCGCCTCGCGCACCGCTGCAAAATTTTCTGGCGGGCGTGTGGGGCGAGATGGACGGCTTGGACGTGGTGACAGGGCGGCAGGAAACACGCCCCGCGTTTCACACTTTCGTCGAACAGGGGTGGGTAGCAGCGTGGCGGGGGGTGTCGGCGACCCCACCCCCCACCCTGGCGCCCGATCCCGAGACAACGGGGGCGGGGGTGGCATGCGTCTGGCAACCAGGTCGCACCCCGTAGCGCAGCACCACCACGGCACCGCTTCGAGGCGGACGGGGCGGGCTTGGCGTGGCGCAGCGCGCAAGGTTTCCAGCGTGCGGGAGGGGCTTGGACGACGCGGCCGGGATGCGAGTAGCCCCCGGCGCCTTCGCGGCCTGTAGCGCGTCCCTGGCGAGCCGGCGCTACACGCCCGCCATGACCACGGCGCCCGGATAGTTCGCCACGTCATCCCGGTTGCGAAGCAGGGACGCGCCGAGCGCACCGGCCGTGAAGGTGCCGACCACGGTATAGACCAGCTTGAGGAAGCGCGGCCCCGCCAAGTCGCCGAAGAGCGGGCTTGGCAGGCTGATCGGGAAGACCAGGCCGGGGGCCGCGTTCAACTGCGCCGCCGTGATGGCTGGCGTCTGCGCGTAGGTGACGTAGGTGCCTTCGCCGCCGCTCCCGTTGTCGGGCGCGCCCTGCAACGCGATGGTGACGGACGTGCCGCCCGCGAAGGCGCGATTGGACAGGACCAGTAGCCGGACGGCCGTGCCGATGCCGGCATCGCGGTTGCTGCCCAAGTCCAGGATGTCCGTGCTGTCGCGCGTGGTGGTGATCGCGACGAAGCCGGGACCGTCGAATGTCACGCTGCGGTCAAGGATCATGTCGAGTGCTCCTAGGGTGCGGTGTTGAGGGTCAACGGCCGCGACGGCGCGCAGCGCGCTCCACGGCCGCCACGAACTTCGCGTTCACGTCCAGCCCCAAAGCCTTGATCTCCGGGACGATGGACGGATGCTTGCGCGCCACCTCGCGCATGAAGTTCCTCGCGCGATTGAGGCGGTTCGGAAAATCGGCACCCCACGCCGCGCGTAGATCGTGCTCGGCGGCTTCATAGGTCTGCGGCTGGTAGTCGGGCCGCACCGCCTCAACCGCCATGTTCCACAGTTCGCCCGTCTCTTCCTTGCTCGCACCCGCAGAGATGAATGCGGAGCGGATCGCCGCGCGAGCCTGCCGGCCTTCCTCGCCTTGATCGAAGTTGGCCGCGTCGCCGTCCGGGATCGGCGTCGCGGCGGCGGCTTCCTCCATCGTCTTGATGGGTTCCACGAACAGCCCGGCCGGCTCCGGCTGCGCGGCCGTGGCGGGCTGCGCGGGCGTTGTGCCGTCCTGCGCCTGCCAGGTCGCCTTGGCGGGCGGCGCCGTGGTGGCGGGCGAGGTCGTGGGCGATGCAGCCGCCGCCTTCGGCGTGGTGGCGGTGCCAGGCGTCACGGCGGGCGCGTCGGGCGTGGCGGACGGGTAGAGCGCGGCGAGGCCGCGGGCGGGATCGTCGCTCACGACAGCAGGTCCCCGAGCGACACTTCGTCGGCGGCCGGCTTCCACACTGCGAAGGCATAGCGAAGCTCGCGGCGTGCCTCTTCGG
>CAYNYQ010000765.1:0-1927 GCA_964401305.1 uncultured Acetobacteraceae bacterium
GCGCGCCAGGTCGGCGGCGCGCAGGTGCAGAACCGCGCGACGCTGCTCGGCAATCTCTGCAACGCCTCGCCGGCCGCGGATGGCGTGCCGCCCCTGCTCGCCCTCGACGCCCGGATCGAGCTCGCCAGCGCCGCCCGCGGCACCCGCACCCTGGCCCTGGCGGAGTTCCTGCGCGGCAACCGCAGCACCGCCCGCGCCCCGGACGAGCTGGCGACCGCCCTCCTCATCCCGCCGCAGCCGCATCACGCGCGCGGCGGCTTCCTGAAGCTCGGCGCGCGCAGCCACCTCGTCATCTCCATCGCCATGGCGGCCGGGGTGATCGCGGTGGAGGCGGGCCGCGTCGCGGCGGCGCGGCTCGCCATCGGCGCCTGCGCGCCCGTGGCGCAGCGCCTGCCGGAGGCGGAGGCCGCCCTCCTCGGCCGGCCCGCCGAGCCGGCGGGGCTGGCGGCGGCGATCCTGCCGCGGCATCTCGCCCCGCTCGCGCCGATCGACGACGTGCGCGCCAGCGCCGCCTATCGGCGCGAGGCGGCGCTGGTGCTGCTGCGGCGCCTGGTCGCCGGCCTCGCCGCGGCGGAGGAGGCGCAGGCCGCCGCATGAACGCCATGCCCCCCGCCGCGACGGTGCTGACCGTCAACGGCACGCCGCTGCGCATCGCCGCGCCGCCGATGACGCGTCTCTCCGCCGTGCTGCGCGACCGGTGCGGCCTCACCGGCACCAAGGTGGGCTGCGAGGCCGGGGATTGCGGCGCCTGCACCGTGCTGCTGGACGGCGCACAGGCCTGCGCCTGCCTGGTGCCGCTGGGCCAGGCGGCGGGCGCGGCGGTGCTGACGGTGGAGGGGCTCGCCGCCGACGCCACGGGCGCGGCGCTGCAACGCGCCTTCCTCGCCCATGGCGCGGCGCAGTGCGGCATCTGCACGCCGGGCATGCTGATGGCGGCGATGGAACTGCTGTCCCAGGACCCGGCGCCCGGGGAGGCCGCGGTGCAGGCGGCGCTCGGCGGCGTGCTCTGCCGCTGCACCGGCTACCGCGCCATCATCGCGGCGGTGATGGACGCGCACCGCTTCCGCGACACCGCGCTGCCCGAGGCGCCGGCGGCGGGCGCGGCGGTCGGCGCCCGCATGGTCCGCGCCGACGGCGCGGCGCGCGTCGCCGGCACGGCGCTCTATGGCGACGACGCGTCGCCGGCCGGCGCGCTGCACCTGCGCTGCGTGCGCAGCCCGCATGCCCATGCGCGCTTCACGCTGGGCGATTTCGCGCCGCTGCTGGCGGCGCATCCGGGCCTGCTGCGCGTGCTGACCGCGGCCGACGTGCCGGGGCGCAACGGCTTCGGCATCTACCCCGACATCAAGGACCAGCCCGTCTTCGCCGAGGGCGTCGTGCGCTATCGCGGCGATGCGGTCTGCGCCCTGGTCGGCGAGGCCGCGACCCTCGCCGCGATTCGTGCCGAGGACCTGCCCCTCGCCTGGGAGCCGCTGCCCGCGCACGACACGCCCGAGGCGGCGCTCGCCGGCGCGCCGGTGCAGGCGCGCTGGCCCGACAACGTGCTCACCACGGGGCGCGTCGTCTCCGGCGACGTCGCGGCCGGTGTCGCGGCGGCGGCGCATGTCGCCGCAGGCACCTGGCGCACCGGCTTCGTCGAGCACGCCTATGTCGAGCCCGAGGCGGGATACGCGCTCAGGGTCGGCGACCGCATCGAGGTCCACTGCTCCACCCAGGCGCCGGCGATGGACCGCGAGGAGGTGGCCGGCGTGCTCGGCCTGCCGCTCGATTCCGTGCGCATCGTGCCGACCGCCTGCGGCGGCGGCTTCGGCGGCAAGCTCGATGCCGGCATCCAGCCCATGCTGGCCCTCGCCGCCTGGGTCACCGGCCGCCCCGTGCGCGCCGCCCTGCCGCGGACCGAGAGCATGGCGTCCAGCACCAAGCGCCA
>CAYNYQ010000766.1:0-1922 GCA_964401305.1 uncultured Acetobacteraceae bacterium
CGCGGATGGCGGCGACGTAGCCGCCGGGCCCGCCGCCGAGGACGATGAGGTCGAAATTCTGGTCGGCCATGAGGCACGCCTCCGATCAGATGCTTAGAGTGCAGACTGGGCCACGGGCTCGAGGACCACATAGCAATACACAGCAGTCTTTACGTCGTCGGTCCATTCGAGCTCGGCAACGCAAAGGAAGTTTCCATAAGCCAGGACCTTGATTGCGAAATAATTCTTAGGACTTCGTGCCTCGAACACTTTGTTCTGCCAGTACTTGCCCAGGAAGTAACGTACGGTCTTCACCTGTGTGGCCTGCACCTCTACCAAGTCATGTACCGAGACGAATAGCTCCACCTCATGGGTTTGGCCCTCGACCTTCGTTGGGAAGGCACGGTAGGAGACGAAAACATGCCGGCTGCGCGCGTAGGTATCCTGGCGAAGACTGGCCAGCGGATGTGTTGCGTCCGTGGGAAAGGGGGTCACGCTCTCGAACCCCTCAGGCACAGCGCTGCTCGAAACAATGCCTTCGGGAAAAGCCTGGTCCTCGGACACCCTCACGCCGTTCACTGTGCTACCGACCGGCGCGTCGGGGCGAATCAGTGGGGCCCCGAGCTTGAGCGAGACGAAGGGAGTCGTGATCTCCGCGCCGCTACGGATGCGTTCCGAGATGTTGCCGAGGAGGGCCCGCAACTCCCTTCGATAAAGGCAAAGTGCGCCGACAACGATCAAGGGCCAGACGATCGTCGCCAAGGCGTCGATCGTCTTCAGCAAGATATCCAGCGCCGAGTCCTGCGCGGAGGCAACGGGACCGAGCCTCAGGCTCAACGCGCCGTCCACAACAGCCACTCTGTCCGTTGGTGTCGTCATGCCGAATCCCGTTCACCCGAACCCAGCCTTGACAGGGCATCCCCGCTCAGGCGTTGCAGCGTCCAGCCCTGCTTCGGCCGGGCGCCGATCGATCGGTAGAAGGCGATGGAAGGGGCGTTCCAGTCCAGCACGGACCATTCCATGCGGCCGCAGCCCTGCTCCACCGCGCGGCGCGCCAACTCGGCGAAGATGACGCGGCCGATGCCGCGGTTGCGGTGCGCCGGCTCGACGAAGACATCCTCCACGTAGAGCGACGGCCGGCCAAGGAAGGTGGAGACGCTGTAGTACCAGAGCGCGAAGCCCACCGGCGCGCCCTCCCACTCCGCGAACAGGCACCAGGCGCGCGGCGGGTCGCCGAAGAGCAGGCGGCGGAAATCCGCCTCCGTCCCCACGGCCTCGTGCAGCAGCTTCTCGTAGTCGGCCAGCGCGCGGACGAAGCGGTCGACCAGCGGGATGTCGGCCGGCGTCGCGTCGCGCAGGCGAAGCTCGGGGGGCATGGCTCAGCCGGCCTCCGCCAGCCGCGCCAGCGGCGCGCCGGTCAGCATCATGCGCTCCGAGACGCCGGGATCGCCCTCGGCGCCCAGCCCGCAGTAGAAGCCGATGGAGGGCGCGTTCCAGCGCTTCACGCCCCAGCCGATGCTGGTGCCGCCTTCCGCCGCCAGGCGCCGGGCGAGTTCCGCGAAGAAGGCACGGCCGATGCCCTGGCCGCGATGCTCCTCCGCCACCACGATATTGGCCACGAAGTAGCCGTGCGTGGCGGTGAGCGGCGAGAAGGTGCCGTGCCACAGCACCGCGCCCACCGCGGCGTCCCCGCGCCAGGCCAGCAGGGCGCGGCACAGCGGGGGCGACGCGCCGAAGAGCGCGCGGCGCATCGCCTCGGGCGTCGCAGTGCAGCGCTCCGCCTGGCGTTCGTAGACGGCCAGCATGCGGACGAAGGCGACGACCAAGGGCACGTCCGCCGGCGTCGCGTCGCGCAGGGTGATGCCCGCCACCATCGACCGGGTCCTAGAGCATCAGGCTCAGCGGCTCCTCGACGATCCCCTTCAGCGCCTGCATGAACTCGG
>CAYNYQ010000767.1:0-1914 GCA_964401305.1 uncultured Acetobacteraceae bacterium
CCGATCCGCCACGTGGACCCCGTGGGCACGCTGCTGGTGCCGGGCATCCTGCTGGTGGGCCAGCTGCTGACCATCGGCCGGGTGGAGGGCATGTTCGGCTGGGCCAAGCCCGTGCCGGTGGCGGTCTGGCGCCTGCGCCAGCCGCGCCTGGGCATGATGCTGGTGGCGGCGGCGGGGCCGGCGATGAACTTCGCCCTGGCGCTGCTGGCGGGGCTGCTGGCGCATCCGGCCGGCCTGCTCGGCGCCGTGCTCTCCCCCGACTCGATGAGTTGGGTCTATCGCTTCCTCCTGCTGTCGATCCTGGCGAACCTCGTGCTCGGCCTGTTCAACCTGCTGCCCATCCCGCCGCTCGACGGCGGCCGCATCGTCACCGGGCTGCTGCCGCGGGCGCTGGCGGCGCCGTTCATGCGGCTCGAGGCCTATGGGGTGCTCATCGTCCTGCTGCTGGTCTTCCTGCTGCCGCGCCTGGTCGAGGGCTTCGACCCGATCGGCTGGGCGCTCTCGAACGTCGTGCTCAGCGGGCTTGGCCTCGTGCTCTGGCTGACGGGGAATGCCGCATGACCGCCGCCGCCGCCGTCGCCGGCCCGGGGCCCGCCCTGCATCTCCGCCTCGACGGCTTCGAGGGGCCGCTCGACCTGCTGCTGGAGCTGGCGCGGGCGCAGAAGGTCGACCTCGCGCGGATCTCCCTCGTCGCGCTGGTCGACCAGTACATCGCGGTGGTCGAGCAGGCGCGCGCCGTGCGCCTCGAGCTGGCGGCGGACTGGCTGGTGATGGCGGCCTGGCTCGCCTGGCTGAAGTCCCGCCTGCTGCTGCCCCCCGAGGAGGCCGGGCCCGAGCCCGATGCGGAGGCGCTGGCCGCCGCTCTCACCGACCGCCTGGCCGAGCTCGACCGCATGCGCGCCGCCGCCGCCTGGCTCGGCCGCCGCGCCCAGCTCGGCCGCGAGGTCTTCGCCCGCGGCGCCGCCGAGGACCTGACGGTGCAGGACCGCAGCGCCATCGCCGCCGAGCTGCCGGCGCTGCTGCAGGCCTATGCCGCGGCCCGGCGCCGGGCGCTCGGACGCCGGCCCTATACGCCGAAGCCGCGCCGGCTCTGGACCGTGGGCGAGGCGCTGGCCCGGCTCGCCCGCGTCGTCGGCACGCTGCCCGACTGGGCCGTGCTGCAGCGCTTCCTGCCGGAGGGGCTGGCCGGGCTCGATGCCGTGGAGCGCCGCGCCGCGCTCGCCAGCACGCTGATCGCGGCGCTGGAGACGGCGCGTGGCGGCGGGGTGGAACTGCGCCAGGACCGGGCCTTCGGGCCGATCCTGGTCCGGCGCCGCGCGGAGGAGGTGGAGCATGTCCGAGCTGCATGAGGGTGGCGCCGCCGCGGGCGGCCTGCCGGAGGCCGTGGCGGCGGGGCTCGAGTCGCCGATGGAAGACGGGGCGGGGCCCGACCCGGCGGACTGGGCGCAGGCGCTGCGCCTGGCCGAAGCCCTGGTCTTCGCCAGCGACCGGCCCGTGCCGCCCGCCCGGCTGCAGCCCGTGCTGCCGGCCGGCTGCGAGGCCCGGGCCGTGCTGGCCGCGCTGGCCGAGCAGCGCGCGTCGGGGCCGGTGCGCCTGGTCGAGGTGGCGGGCGGCTACGCCTTCCGCACTGGGCCCGACCTCGCGCCCGTGCTGACCCGCGTGGTCGAGGTGCCGCGGCGCCTGCCGCGGGCGGCGATGGAGACGCTGGCCATCATCGCCTACCACCAGCCCGTGACGCGCGCCGAGATCGAGGAGATCCGCGGCGCCGCCCTGGCCCAGGCCACGCTCGAGTCGCTGCTGGAGATGGGGCTGATCGCGCCGCGCGGCCGCAAGGAGGTGCCGGGCCGGCCGAGCCTCTGGGGCACGACGGCGAAATTCCTCGAGCAGTTCGGACTGCGCGCCCTCTCCGACCTG
>CAYNYQ010000768.1:0-1911 GCA_964401305.1 uncultured Acetobacteraceae bacterium
GGTCGGCGAAGATGGAGATGCCGCCGAAGAGGTTCTCCACCGTCGACTGCGCCGCTAGAGCGTGATCGCCGAAGGGCGTAACGCCCGCAGGCGTGAATCACGCGACGAAACAACGAGCTGGACGACGCCCCGCGATTCAGTCCTCGCGGATCGTGGTGTAGCGCGAGCGCGATGCCGCCGACGCCGACGCCGGCGAGCAGGCCGAGCGCTGGCACGCCGACATAGCCCGCGGCGGTCGCCGCCAGCAGCCCGACCGACACCGCCGAGCCGATGCGCGCCAGCAGGCGCAGCAGGTGGCTGTCGAAGCTGTCCTCCGGGATGGAAGGCGTGGCGATGATCAGCTCGGCCAGCAGCCAGCAACCGAGCCAGGCCGCCCAGGCCGCCGCGCCGAAGAGCGTCAGCACCGCGAGCATCGCCACGAGGTCGAAGATCGGACCCGAGAGGCCGATCTCCCAGCCGATGAAGGCCTCGGCGAGGACGGCGAGCAGCGCCAGCAGCGCCGGCACCGTCAGCCAGAGCGCACGGTGCCGCCAGGCCGACAGCCCCGCCGCCCGGCGCCGCACCCACCGCGCCCAGGCGATGGTCAGCAGCGGGACCAGGGGCAGGACCATCAGCGACAGCAATGCCTTCCAGACCGGCGTGCCGAGCAGCGTGCGGCGCAGCGGCGCCGGCAGCGCGGCGACCGGCAGACCGGCGAGGAGCGGCCCGACGAACTCCTGCTGCGCCTGCCGCCAGGAAGCAAAGGCGCCTTCGTGCAGGATCGGCATGGCCGCAATCTCCGCATGGAACTCGGGCAGGCGGGCCAGCGTCTCCTCGCTGAAGACGTAGTTGCCGGCCAGAGGCCCGTCGGCGAGGCGCCGCATGCGGAGCTCGGTGCCCGGGATGGTCCAGCGCCCCGGAAGGTCGGCCGCCGGGGTCGGCGGCGTACCTGGAATCGTGGCGGGATCCAGCGGCGGCAGGCGGTGCAGGATGTCGGCGAGGTAGCCGACTGCGTTGCCGGCATGCTTGTGCCGCGTCGCCGGCGGCACCGCGGAGAGGTCGAAGGCCGTCGTGCCGAGGCGCTGGATGGCGCGGAAGATCACGAGTTGGTTGCGGTCCGTCCGCTCGGCCTGGTAGCGGCCGTGCAGCGCCTGGATGCGCGCCGCCTCGGCAAGGAAGGTCTGGTAGAGCGCGCGCGGGCTCGATGTGTCGAGTTCCGGCAGCAATCCGTCCGCCGAGGCGCGCGGCACGGCCGCCAGCGCCAGGACCAGTGCCAGGACCAGCAGATGGAGACGCCGCATGCCGCCACCCTCCTCCCTGCCGGAGAGTGGCGGGCGCGGCGCCGCGCGGGCAAGGCGAAGGCTCAGAGGCCGCTCGGCGGCGGCAGCGTGGCCTGGTAGGCCGGATGGGCGGCGAAGGCATCGAGCCAGGCCGCCAGCGCCGGCCGGCCCTCGCGCCAGGGCCAGACCCGGTGGCGCCGGTCGCAGTAGCCGAGCGCCGCGGCGAGCGCGACCTGGCCCGCATCGATGGCCGGCCCGCCAAAGCCGCCGGCGGCGACGGCCTGCGCCAGCGCATCGGCGACGCGGTCGGCGCGCGCCGTCTCCAGCGCGATCACGCCGGGGGAGCGTTCATGCTCCGGCCGGCGCAGCTCGCGGTTCCACACCGCGATGCCGTCGAGGAAGCCGATCACCTGGCCGAAGCGGGCCAGGGCCTGCATGTCGTCAAGCGGCAGCAGCGGCGGCCGGCCCGAGCGGCGGTCGAGCATGCCGAGGATCAGCCCGGTCTCGGTCAGCGCCGTGCCGTCCGCGAGGAGGAGGGTCGGCACGCGGCCGACCGGGTTGACCGGCAGCAGGGTCGAGGCGGGGTCGCGGAGCGTGGTCTCCACCTCGGCGACCTGCGGCGCGAGCCCGTGCAGGCGCGCCGCCATGCGGG
>CAYNYQ010000769.1:0-1910 GCA_964401305.1 uncultured Acetobacteraceae bacterium
TCGCTGCGGCCGATCCAGTTGGCCTGCATCAGCTTCACGCGCTCGGGCCAGCGGTCGAGCCCCTCCAGCGCGTCCAGCAGGTCCTGCGCATACTTCGTGATCGAGAAGAACCACTGGCTCAGCAGCTTCTTCTCGACCGGCGCACCGGACCGCCAACCCTTGCCGTCGATCACCTGCTCGTTGGCGAGCACCGTGCCGTCCACCGGGTCCCAGTTGACCCAGCTCTCCTTCCGTTCGACCAGCCCGGCCGCGTGGAAGTCGAGGAACAGCGCCTGCTGCCGGCCATAGTATTCCGGGTCGCAGGTGGCGAATTCCCGCGACCAGTCGAGGCTGAGCCCCATGCGCTTCAGCTCAGCGCGCATGTTGGCGATGTTGTCGTAGGTCCAGGTGCCCGGGTGGATGCCGCGCTCGCGCGCCGCGTTCTCCGCCGGCAGGCCGAAGGCGTCCCAGCCCATCGGGTGCATCACCAGGTGCCCGCGCGCCCGCTTGTAGCGCGCGACCACGTCGCCCAGGGTGTAGCAGCGGACATGGCCCATGTGGATCTTCCCGCTCGGGTACGGGAACATCTCCAGCACGTAGTACTTGCGTGCGTCGGCCGGCGGCACGTCGGGCACGGCGAAGCAGCCGCGCCTCTCCCACTCGGCCTGCCAGCGCGGCTCGGCCGAGGCGAAGTCGTGCCGCAGCTCGGCGCGGGACGGGGCGGCGGGGCGGGCGATGGCGGCGTCGTTCATGGGATCGTGGCGCAATGCGGGTCCGGGTTCCGGAATAGGCCGTGGCCTCCCGCAAGGGAAGGGCGAGGCCCGGTGGCGCGCCGCATTGCGGGGCGGGGGCCGCACGGCGCAGACTCCGCGCCGCAATGACCCCGCACCCCCTTGCCGCCATCCTCGCGCTGCTGCTCGCCATCGCGCCCGCCGCCGCGGCGCGCGACCCGGCGCCGGTGGCGGAGGCGGCCTATCGCGCCGCCTTCTCCGCCGCGCGCCTCGGCACCCCCGCGCCCTCGGCGGCGCTGGCGACGGAGTTCCTCTTCTCCTATCGCGGCGGCCTGCCGCATGCGGCCTTCGCCCTGGCGCGGGAGGCGGAGACCGGCCGCTCCGCCTGGGGCTGGGTCAGCGCCGCCGCCTCGCCCGAGGCCGCCGCGGCCGCCGCGCTCGAGCGCTGCCGCCGCGTCCTCGTCACCCTCAAGGCCGAGTGCCGCGTGCTCGCCCGCGACGCCGAGGTGGAGGGCGCCGCGCCCGTCCCCGCCCGGCAGGGCAGCCTCGGCCCCTTCCGCTGGAGCCCGCTGCACCTGCAGCGCGGGCCGGCGGCGGCGCGCGGCGCCATGATCTGGGGCCATGGCTATGGCGGCCCGCAGCGCGACAACCGCAGCCGCCCGACGCCGGGCCTCGTCTCCATCCTGAACGATGCCGGCTGGGACGTGCTGCGCTTCGACCGCGACCCGGCCGAGGACGCGCTCTTCACCAGCCTGCCGCGGCTGCTCGACGGGCTCGGCGCGGTGAGGGAGGCGGGCTACCGCGCCATCATCCTCGGCGGCCAGTCGCGCGGCGCCTGGCAGGCGCTGATGGCCGCGGCCGAGCAGCCGGAGGCGGTGCAGGCCGTCATCGCCGCCGCGCCCGGCGCGCATGGCGAGGCCGAGCGGCCGAACATCCTGCCCGCGGCGCTGGAGGATTTCCGCCGCCTGCTGGCCGGCCTCGGCGCCGGCGCGCCGCGCCTTCTCGTCGCGCTCTTCGACGGCGACGGCTTCGACCCGGACCCGGCCGCCCGCGCCGCGATCCTCGAGGCGCTCGCCCGCGACCGCGCGGCGCCGACGCTGGCCCTCTGGCCGGTGCAGGACATCGGCGGCCATGGCGGCGTCGCCGACTGGCGCTTCACGCGGCTCTTCGGCGGCTGCGTGCTGACCCTGGTGCAGGCGC
>CAYNYQ010000770.1:0-1908 GCA_964401305.1 uncultured Acetobacteraceae bacterium
GTCTCGGGATGCACCAGCACGGTCAGCCCGGCGCGGTTCAGCGCCAGCCAGGGCACCAGGCTGGGGAAGAGGTCGGGCGCGAAGGCGACCTGGTACATCGCCTGCGGGTGCGGGCCGACCTTCGCATCGTGCCAGCGCCCGAGCACGGCGGCGGGAAAGGCCGCGGCGATGCCCTCGCGCAGCCGCGCCGCGGCGGCCCGGGTGGTCGCCGGGTCGTAGTAGATGTGCGCGTGCCAGGCCGTGATGGCGCCGGGCGCGGCGAAGCCCTCCTCCGCCATGGCGCTACATCCCGAGGGCGCGGCGATAAAGATCGAGCAGCGTCTCCTGCTCCTCCACCTCGGCCGGCTCCTTCTTCCGCAGCGAGATGATCTGCCGCAGCACCTTCACGTCGAAACCGGCCGACTTCGCCTCGGCGTAGATGTCCTTGATGTCGTTGCCGAGCGCCTTGCGCTCCTCCTCGAGCCGCTCGATGCGCTCGACGATGGAGCGCAGCCGTTCGGCGGCGATGCCGCCGACGTCGCTGTCCTGCTCCCTGGTCGCGGGTTTCGTTGCCACGGCTTCGCTCATGCCCCCTGCCCGCCCCTGCTGGAGTCCGGGTGTTAGCGAGCGCACCGGGCGCCAGCAATGCCGCCCGGGTCGCGCGGGTGGGCGGGGGTGCCCGCTTAGTGCCCGGGGTTGGCGGCGGCGAACTTCGCCTTCTGCTCGGCGGTCGCCTCGGCCTGGTGCTTCGCCTGCCACTCCTTGTAGGGCATGCCGTAGAGCACCTCGCGCGCCTCCGGCGTCTCGATGCGGTGGCCGGTCTCGGCCGCCGCCTCCTGCCACCAGCGGGAGAGGCAGTTCCGGCAGAAGCCGGTGAGGTTCATCATGTCGATGTTCTGCACGTCGGTGCGCTCGCGCAGGTGCTGGACGAGCTTGCGGAAGGCCGCGGCCTCGATCCGCTCGCGGGTCGCGGCATCGAGCGACGCCGCGGCGCCGCCGGTGAGATCGGCTTCGGCCTGGGGTGCGGGCATGGCGGGATCCTCCTCCGTCGCTGCGGAAAGGTGGGCGTCTCACGGCCATGGCGCAACCGCGGCGGGGTGGCGCTGCGCCCAGGCGGCGCCCTGGCCGAAGGGCGCCGCGACGCCGCGGCCCGATCGCAGGGACCAGGCCGGACTGACCCTGCCGCGCGCCGGGTGCGGCGCCGACCCCGGGACCGGGCCCTTGCCGCCTGTCGCCTGACCAGGGCCACGCCGCTCAAGCCGGTCGATCCGGGCCGCCCCGCCGGGACGCCCCCGGTGAGCCTTCCCCGATACCCCTTCCCGATACCCCTCCCCGATACCCCTTCCCTCCGGCCCCGATGCCGGCGAAGACGGCAGGCGGGGCCCGGGACGCGGGCCGAGAGGATCGGGAGGACACGGCCGGTGACCTGGACCGATGCGCGCGCAAGGGCCGTGCTGCACCGCCTCTTCGCGGCGGGGCTCGCGGCCGCCGACCCGCTGGCCTGCCTCGCCCCGCACCTTCCCGCGCCGCCTGCCGGCGGCCGCATCCTGGTCGTCGGTTGCGGCAAGGCGGCGGCGAAGATGGCGGCGGCGGTGGAGGCGGCCTGGCCGGACCGGCCGCTCTCGGGCCTGGTCGTGGCACCGCATGGCGCGGACCTGCCGGACCCGCCGCCGGCCCGGCGCATCGCGCGCCGCTTCGCCAGCCACCCGGTGCCGGATGAGCACGGGGCGGCGGCGGCGCAGGCCATGCTCGACCTCATGCGCGGGTTGACGGCGTCGGACCTGGTGCTCTTCCTCGTCTCGGGCGGCGGCTCGGCGCTTTCCACCCTGCCCGCTCCCGGCCTCACGCTGGAGGACCTGGTCGTGGTGAACCGGGAGCTGCTCCGCTCCGGCGCGCCGATCGGCGAGATGAACTGCATCAGGAAGCACC
>CAYNYQ010000771.1:0-1902 GCA_964401305.1 uncultured Acetobacteraceae bacterium
ACCTGAACGACCTGCCGCACGGGCTCGGCGACCATGTCGGCTGGATCCAGCAGACCCGCGGCGGGCGCTTCCGCGCCTCGGCGGCCCGGACCTACCTGCGGCCGGCGATGAAGCGGCCGAACCTGACCGTGGTCACCGAGGCGATGGTGCGGCGCGTGCTGCTGGACGGGCCGCGCGCGACGGGCGTGGAGTTCAGCCGCGCCGGCACCCTGCAGCGCGCCGAGGCGCGGGCGGAGGTGATCCTCGCGGCCGGCGCCATCGGCTCGCCGCACCTGCTGCAGCTCTCGGGCATCGGCGACCCCGAGCACCTGCAGCGCATCGGCGTTCCCGTGCGGCACGCGCTGCGCGGCGTCGGGCGGGGCTTCCAGGACCATTTCCTGGTGCGGCTGCAGGCGCTGGTGAAGGACATCCCGACGCTGAACGAGCGCTCGCGCGGGATCCGCTTCGTCGGCGAGGTGATGAAGTATCTCGGCACCGGCACCGGCATGCTGACCTATGCCGCCTCGCTGGTGGCGGCCTCGGTGAAGGTGCTGCCGGAATCGGCGACGCCCGACGTGCAGGCGCTCTTCGCCTCGGCGAGCTATGCGCCGGGGACGCGCGAGCTGGATACGCGGCCCGGCATGGCCTCGGGCGTGTGGCAGATGCGGCCCGAGAGCCGCGGCCATGTGCTGGCGCGCACGCCGCACCCGGAGGACCAGCCCTCGATCAACCCCAACTACCTGGCCGAGGAGCGCGACCGGCGCACCATGGTCGCCGGCATCCGCCTGGTGCGCGCCTGGTTCCGCGCGCCGGCGCTGGCCCGCTACCTGGTGGAGGAGACCCTGCCCGGCCCTGCCCTGCAGACCGACGACGAACTCCTCGCCTTCGCGCGCCAGGCGGGCACGACGGTGTTCCACGCCAGCTGCTCCTGCCGCATGGGGCCGGATCGGATGGCGGTGGTGGACGATGCGCTGCGGGTGCGCGGGATCGAGGGGCTGCGGGTGATCGACGCCTCGGTGATGCCGGCGGTGACCTCGACCAACACCAATGCGCCGACCATCATGATCGCCGAGAAGGGCGCCGACCTGGTGAAGGCGGCGGCGCGCGCCCGGCACGCCGCTGCGGCCTGAGGACGCGAAAGGGCGGGTGGTCGCCCACCCGCCCTTTGGCAACTCCGGATCCGGGCCGGGCGGCTTACGCCGCGGCCTCCTCCCCCGCCTCCTCGACGACCGGCTTCGGGCCGCTGTCGAGGCCCTTGGCCGCGGGGTCGCGGTCCACCAGCTCGATCACCGCCATGGTCGCGGCGTCGCCGTAGCGGATGCCGGCGCGGAGCACGCGGCAATAGCCGCCGTTCCGCGCG
The DNA here is from genome assembly GCA_964401305.1 of uncultured Acetobacteraceae bacterium. Lineage (GTDB taxonomy): Bacteria > Pseudomonadota > Alphaproteobacteria > Acetobacterales > Acetobacteraceae > JAIEOP01. Next base: position 1,340 of record CAYNYQ010000771.1, read on the forward strand.
CGGTAACGCTCGGCGATGGTGGTGAACAGCTTGTCCACCACCTTCTCGTCCATCAGCTGCGCATAGGCCTGGCGCCGCGCATGCAGCCCGCCGCGCTTGCCGAGCGTGATGATGCGCTCGACATAGGGGCGAAGCTCCTTCGCCTTGGGCAGGGTGGTGGTGATCTGCTCGTGCTTGATCAGCGAGGTCGCCATGTTGCGGAACATGGCGACCCGGTGGGTGCTGGTGACGCTGAGCTTCCGGCCAGCGATTCCGTGACGCATGGTGTGGGGTTCCTGGGAATGCGGGCTCGGGTCAGAACGGCTCTTCGAGCTTCTTGGCCAGGTCCTCGATGTTCTCGGGCGGCCAGCCGGACACGGTCATGCCCAGGCTGAGACCCATCGAGGCGAGGACCTCCTTGATCTCGTTCAGCGACTTGCGGCCGAAGTTCGGCGTGCGGAGCATCTCCTGCTCGGTCTTCTGCACGAGGTCGCCGATGTAGACGATGTTGTCGTTCTTCAGGCAGTTCGCCGAGCGGACCGAGAGCTCGAGCTCGTCGACCTTGCGCAGCAGGTTGCGGTTGA
>CAYNYQ010000772.1:0-1898 GCA_964401305.1 uncultured Acetobacteraceae bacterium
GCCGGCGGGGGAAGTTGGCGCAATGCCCGACACCCCCCAGGAGGAGGCGCGCGCGGCGCTCTCCGCCGCCGGCCAGCTGCCCGACGCCGAGATCGACCTGGCCGCGGTCGCGATCCAGTTCGCCCGCATCGATGCGCCGGAGGCCGACTGGCGCGGCGCCACCCAGCAGCTCTCGGCCGTGGCGCAGGAGGCCGTCGCCGCGGCGCTCGCCGACAAGGCGGCCGACGAGGGCGATGCCGACCGCCGCCGCGCCGTGCTCGCCGCCGTGCTGCATGGCGGGCTCGGCTTCCGCGGCGACACGCGCACCTATGACGACCTGGCGAATGCCAACCTCATCCGCGTGATCGAGCGCCGCCAGGGCCTGCCCGTGGCGCTCGGCATCCTCTGGCTGCATGCCGCCGAGGCCGCGGGCTGGAGCGCGCATGGGGTGGATTTCCCCGGGCATTTCCTGGTGGCGGTGGAGGGCTCGCGCGGCCAGGCGCTGGTCGATGTCTTCGCCGGCGGCGCCGGCCTCGCCGCGCCCGAGCTGCGCGCGCTGATCAAGCGCATGGAGGGGGACCAGGCCGAGCTCCGCCCCGGGCTGCTGCAGCCGATGAGCCGGCGCGGCGTGCTGCTGCGGCTGCAGAACAACGTCAAGCTGCGGCGGCTGCGCGCCGGCGCGATCGAATCCGCCCTCGCCTGCACCGAGGACATGCTGCGCCTCTGCCCCGACCATGCCGTGCTGTGGCGGGAGGCCGGGCTGATGAACCGGAGGCTGGACCGCATCGGCGCGGCGCTGCAATGCCTCGACCGCTCGCTCGAGCTCGAGCCGGAGGGGGAGGCGGCGGCCCGGACCCGCAGCGTCGCCGAGGAGCTGCGCCACCGGTTGAACTGAAGCCGGTTGAACTGGAACCCGGGCCGGGGCAGGAAGACGCAAACCCCCGACGGGAGACGCCGCATGGCGAGCACGCTGAAGGTCGCGGTCCAGATGGACCCGATCGAGAGCATCAACATCGACGCCGACAGCACCTTCGCGCTGATGCTGGAGGCGCAGGCCCGCGGCCATGCGCTGTGGCACTACCATGTGCGCGACCTGGCGCTCTCGGCCGGGCGCGTCGTGGCGCGGGCCCAGCCGGTGACGGTGCAGCGGACGCGTGGCGCGCACTGGTCCTTCGGGGCGGATGAGGAGCTCGACCTCGCCGCCATGGACGTGGTGCTGATGCGCCAGGACCCGCCCTTCGACATGGCCTACATCACGGCCACCCACATCCTGGAGCACATCCACCCGAAGACCCTGGTGGTGAACGACCCGGCCGCGGTGCGCAACGCGCCGGAGAAGCTCTTCGTCACCCATTTCCCGGCGCTGATGCCGGAGACGCTGGTGACCGCCGACCGGCGGCAGATCATGCGCTTCCGCGAGAGGCACGGCGACATCATCATCAAGCCGCTCTTCGGCAATGGCGGCGCGGGGGTGTTCCACCTCAGGCCCGACGACCCGAACCTGAATGCGCTGGTCGAGATGTTCACCGAGCGCTCGCGCGAGCCGCTGGTGGTGCAGAAATACGTCCCCGACGTGCGCCGCGGCGACAAGCGCATCATCCTGGTCGATGGCGTGGCGATGGGCGCGATCAACCGCGTGCCGGCGGCCGGCGAGGCGCGGTCCAACATGCATGTCGGCGGCCGGCCCGAGCCCACCACCCTGACCGACCGCGAGCGCGAGATCTGCGCCGCGATCGGGCCGGAGCTGAAGGCGCGGGGCATGATCTTCGTCGGCATCGACGTGATCGGCGGCTACCTGACGGAGATCAACGTGACTTCGCCGACCGGGCTGCAGGAGGTGGCGCGCTTCGACGGCGTTCATCTCGAGAAGGCCATCTGGGACGCAATCGAGGCGAAGCGGCGCGGCTGAGGCCCGGCCG
>CAYNYQ010000773.1:0-1886 GCA_964401305.1 uncultured Acetobacteraceae bacterium
CGGCGAACAAGCTGCAGACGCTGATGGCCTCGACCTTCCGCTTCAATCCCAGGGGTCTTGTCCGATGACAGCCGGAAAGGCTGCGACACAAAAAGTAGCTATGGGCGCCGGAGCATTCCTCGCAGCTTCATGCGGGGTTACCGAGCCAACTAAGTTGACCCCTGCCGAAATTGACACGATTGCGAGCCAGATCAGCGAATGCTGGGACCTAGACGAATCAGATTTAAATGTCCTGCGCAGTTCGATTGAAGTCCGGGTCCAACTGGACTTTCAGGGAAACGTACGGAACGTCGTTCCGGCCTCGGGGGGCATCCCCGCCGACCCGCGCGCCCGCGCGGTCTATGAGAGCGCGCGGCGGGCCCTGCTCGCCCCGCAATGCAATCCGCTGAAGGTGCCGGCGAACAAGCTGCAGACGCTGATGGCCTCGACCTTCCGCTTCAATCCCAGGGGACTTGTCCGATGACCCTCGGAGTGCCTTTCCTCCGCCGCCGCGGCCTGGTCGGCGCGGCCGCCGCCACCCTCGCCGCGCCCGGCATCCTGGCCGTGCCGCTGCTCGCGCCCCGCCGCGCGGCGGCGCAGGGCGCAGCACCCGGCGCCGTGATCGACATCACCCGCGCCCGCACCGACCCGATCCCGATCGCCATCCCGAACTTCGCCGGCGCCGGCGAGGGCCAGCGGCTCGGCGCCCTGATCGCCCAGGTGATCCAGAACAACCTGCGCAGCTCCGGCCTGTTCCGCCCGGTGGAGCGCGCCGCCTTCATCCAGACGGCCGAGGCCGCGGCGCAGACGCCGCGCTTCCAGGACTGGCGAGTCATCGGCGCCGCCGCGCTGACCACGGGCCGGGCCGAGGTGCAGGGCGACCGCGTGCGCGTGGAATTCCGCCTCTGGGACGTGCTGCCCGAGCAGCAGCTGCAGGGCACCGCCTTCACCGCCCCCATGGCGAACTGGCGCCGTATCGCGCACCTGATCTCGGACGTGATCTACGAGCGCCTGCTGGGCGAGAAGGGCTATTTCGACACCCGCGTGGTCTACGTGGCCGAGAGCGGGCCGCGCGACCGGCGCAACCGCCGCCTCGCCATCATGGACCAGGACGGGGAGAACCACCGCTTCCTGACCGATGGCAGCTTCCAGGCGCTGACGCCGCGCTTCCACCCGAACGCGCAGCAGATCGCCTTCATGAGCTACCTGAACAACCAGCCGCGGGTCTACCTGTTCAACCTCGACAGCGGCCGGCAGGAGGTGCTGGGCAGCTTCCCCGGCATGACCCTCTCGCCGCGCTTCGCGCCGGACGGGCGCAGCGTGGTGCTCTCGGCGATCCGCGGCGGCGATGCCAACATCTTCGTCGTCGACCTCGGCTCGCGGCGCGAGCGGCAGCTGACCTCGGGCGGCGGGCTCGACGTCTCGCCCTCCTTCTCGCCGGACGGGTCGCAGATCGTCTTCAACTCCGACCGCGGCGGCGACCAGCAGCTCTACGTGATGGATGCGGGTGGCGGCGGCGTGCGGCGCATCTCCTTCGGCCGGGGCCGCTACGCGACGCCGGTGTGGTCGCCGCGCGGCGACCTGATCGCCTTCACCCGCTTCGGGGGCGGGAGCTTCGCCATAGGCGTCATGCGCCCCGATGGCAGCGGCGAGCGCATCCTGTCGGAGGGCTGGCAGATGGAGGGCCCGACCTTCGCGCCGAACGGCCGGGTGATGATGTTCTACCGCGAGAGCCGGGCGCGCGACGCGCGCGGCGGCGGCTATTCCTCGCGCCTCGCCTCGATCGACATCGCCGGCTTCAACGAGCGCCAGATCGCCACGCCGACGGACGCCTCCGACCCGGCCTGGTCGCCGCTGCTGGCCTGACGCGGCCCGATGGCCGCAGCGCCGCGAGGCGCGGAGGGCTG
>CAYNYQ010000774.1:0-1885 GCA_964401305.1 uncultured Acetobacteraceae bacterium
TCGGCGCCGGCACGACGAGCGTCACCCTCATCGCCGGCACGCCGCCCGGCATGCCCGGCGCCCAGGGCGCCAGCGGCCGCGCACTGGTCGAGGTGCTGAACACCAGCATCAGCCTCGGTGGCGGCAACGACACGCTGACCTTCTACCTGCAGGCGACGACCGCGGGCGGCCGCGTGACCTTCAGCGGCAACCTGCTCGCGGGAGGGCTCGGGCAGGACCGCCTGGTGCTCGGCGACGGCTCGGCGGGCGAGCCCAGCGCGATCCTGGACCTCGCGCTCGGGACGCTGCGCCTCGGCGCCGCCCCGGCCGTCGCCAACCAGGTCTCGGGCTTCGAGGTCTTCGTCGGCACGCGCGGCAATGACCGCTTCGTCGACGGCCTCGGGGACCAGGACTACACCGGCGGCCTCGGTGCCGACCGGTTCGTCTTCAACGCGGCCCGCCCCGGCCAGGACGTGGTCCGCGGCCTGGCGGCGGAGGACCGCCTCGTCCTCAAGGGCTACGGCCCGGCGCTCAACAGCTTCGCCGAGGTCGAGGCCGCGACGGTGGATACGGCGCAGGGCGCCCTGATCACCCTCGGGCCCGGGAGCAGCCTGCTGCTCGCCGGCGTGGCGAAGGCGAGCCTGACCGCGGACATGATCCTGTTCTGACCGGGCGGCGGGGAGCGGCGGCGCTGGCGCGGGGCCGTCGCCCTACCGCGCCGGCGGCCGCGCGGCCCGCGGCTGCAGCGCATCCGCGCTGAGCTCGGCGAGCAGGGTCCAGACCCGGTCGGGATCCAGCGCAACCTCCGGGTCGTTCAGCAGCTGGTCCAGCTCCGCGAGCTTCGCCTGGACTTCGCTCTCGGTCATCGTGCCCTGTTCCCTGCGCGCGTGCCCCGGTCCGTGCCGCCACGGCACGGCGGGCTGGGCGACATGGCCGAGAGGACCAGGGGAACGTGGCGCAAACGCGTCGGTTGCCCGGCCGAAGGGCGGCAGCTGCCTCGAACCCCGCCCGCGGCGCGCTGGCCGCAGGCGGTGGGGAGGTCAGAGCGAGGAGGTCACCGCCGGCGCCAGCGCCGGGTTCTTCGCCTGCGCATGGCCCGGGTTGCGGAACCGCAACTCCCCGTCCGCCACGCCATCGGGAGGGCTGGCGCCGAACAGCTCGAAGCGGGAGGCGCAGGAAACCGCGACCACGCCCCGCGCCGCCCCCGTGGTGAGGAAGCGCCGCACGCTGCCCTCGAGGTCGAGCCGCTCGCGCAGGGTGCGCCACTCGGCGCGGTCGAGGTCGTCGAGGAAGGTCGCCAGGATGCCGGGCACCTTGCCGCCCGACAGCCGGCTCTCGGCGGCCAGCGCCAGGCGCCGGCACACCGCCTCGGCGATCTCGTTCTCCCGTCCGGCGCGGGCCGCCATGACGAAGACGCTGCCGCTGGCCGGGTCCGTGGTCAGGGCGAGGTGCGCCTCCGGCCCGAACTGCGCGCGCAGCCGCGCCGGCAGCCCGCCGGCGGCGACCGGATCGGCCGCCTGCGCCCCGGCGAGCACCAGGGGATCGAGCTTGAGCACGGCCTGGGCGCCGGAATCCTGGCGCTTCTCGGCCGCCAGCATCTCGGTGATGCGCTGGTGCAGGCCGGAGAGCTGGTCGGTGCCGTTCAGCCCCTCGGGCAGCGTCATCTTGAGCAGGTAGCGGCCCGGATGCGCCGCCAGCCAGGTCTGCAGGTCGGGGTTCACCCGGTCGACCAGGGCGTACCAGTCGCCGCGATGCAGGTGCCGCCCGTCCTCGGCGGAGACGGTCTCGGCGGTGATCTCGGCCATGGCGTCGCCGCGCCGGATCTCGAGGTCGTGCGGCGTGCCCTCGGCGAGGCCGGTGAAGCGCACCTCGAAGCCGCGGGCGCGCTGCATCGCGGCGACGCGCA
>CAYNYQ010000775.1:0-1885 GCA_964401305.1 uncultured Acetobacteraceae bacterium
CCCCGGCGACACCCCCCGCGCCGCAGCGCGAGGCGTCGCTGCCGCTGCCGCTGCCGCCGGCCATCCCCCGCCCGCCCCCGCCCGCGCGCCAGGCCGAGCGACTGCCCGGGCTCTGGCTGCCGGAGGGGGCGCGGCTGAACCCGGCGCCGCCGCGCAGCGCCGCCGCACCGCAGCGCCAGGGGCTGCGCGGGCTCGACCTCTCGCTCGGCCCGGCGGTGGGGCGCATCACGCCCGAGCCGGAGGCGCGCATCCGCGGCGCCCAGGTGGGGCCGGACTGGCGCAACGCCTTCCGCCGCTGGCTCGAGGAGCACAAGCGCTACCCCGAGGCGGCCGTCGTGCTCGGCCAGCAGGGCACGACGCGCATCGAGATGGTCGTGGCGCCGGACGGCCGCGTGCTCGGCGCCAGGCTCACGCGGCGTTCAGGCTCGGTGTGGCTGGACGCCAACACGGAATCGATGTTCCGTGGCGCGGTGCTGCCGCCCTTCCCGCCCGGCGCCGATCCCAAGGGCGTGACCGTGGACCTCACCATCCACTACGTGCTGATCGGCAATTGATGCGGGAGGGCGCGGCGCTCCGCTACCGCCTCGCGGTCTTCGACCTCGACGGGACGCTGTGCGACAGCCTGCCCTGGTTCGTGGGCGAACTGCCCGCGCTGGCCGCGCGGCACGGCTTCCGCGTGCCGGCGGGCGCGGCGGAGCAGGAGGCGCTGCGCGCGCTCGGGCCGCGCGAGCTGCTGGCGCGGCTCGGCGTGCCGCGCTGGCGGGTGCCGCTGATCGCGCGCGACCTGCGCCGGCGGAAGGCGGCCGCGCTGCCGGGAATCCCGCTCTTCCCGGGTGTGCCCTCGCTGCTGCGCGAGCTCGACGGGGCGGGGCTGGTGTTGGCGCTGGCCACCTCGGACGGCGAGGCGAATGCGCGCCGGGCGCTCGGTCCCGAGACGGCGGCGCTGATCCGCCACTGGGGCTGTGGCGCCTCGCTGTTCGGCAAGGCGCGCATCCTGCGGCGCATGCTGCGCGCCACGGCGCTGCCGGCGACGGCGGCGATCATGATCGGCGACGAGGTGCGCGATGCCGAGGCGGCGCGGGCGGCGGGCGTCGCCTTCGGCGCGGTGGGCTGGGGCTTCAACGCGCCCGTCGCGCTGCGCGCGCAATCGCCGGCGGCGATGTTCGGCGCCGTCGAGGAGATCGCCGCCCATCTGTTGCCGTTGCCCGCGCGCCTCGAGGCCTGATGCCCGGCGCCTGACGCGCCGACGCACGTCGTCCTTGAACGCCCGGGCCAGGCGCCACCGGGCGCGGCGCCCATCCGGCCGCAGGTCGGACGCCGGTGAGGCGAGCATCGGATGCCACGCGGTGGACAGGGCCCCGTCGCGGCGGCAGGCTTCGCGCCGCCGCGGCATCGCGCGCGGCGGGCAGGGAGGACGCGGCATGCGCGCCATCTGGTACGATCGGCACGGCCCGGCGCGCGAGGTGCTGCAGCAGGGCGAGCGCCCCGATCCGGTGCCGGCGCCCGGCGAGGTGCGGGTGCGGCTGATGGCCTCCGGCGTGAACCCGGCCGATACCTACCGCCGCGCCGGCACCTCGAACGCCAACGAATGGCCGCTGGTGATCCCCAACAGCGACGGCGCGGGCGTGATCGACGCGGTCGGCGAGGGCGTCGACGCCGCGCGCATCGGGCGGCGGGTCTGGGTCTACAACGCGCAGCGCTTCCGCCCCTTCGGCACGGCCGCGACCTTCACCTGCGTGCCGTCCGAGCTCGCCCACCCCCTGCCCGATGCCGTGTCCTTCGAGGTCGGCGCCTGCCTCGGCATCCCGGCGATGACGGCGCATCGCTGCCTCTTCGCCGATGGCCCGGTGCAGGGGCTGAGGGTGCTGGTCTCGGGCGGCGGCGG
>CAYNYQ010000776.1:0-1884 GCA_964401305.1 uncultured Acetobacteraceae bacterium
AGGCGATCTTCTTCTCGGCGCTGATCATCATCGCCGCCTTCATCCCGCTGTTCACCCTGGGCGGGATCGAGGGGCGCATCTTCGGCCCGATGTCGAAGACCTACGCCTACGCCATCGTCGGCGCGCTGCTGGCGACCTTCACCGTCACCCCGGCGCTGGCCGCCGCCCTGCTGAGCGAGAATTCGCGCGAGCGCGACACCGCCGTGGTCCGCGCGCTGCGCCTTGCGCATGGCGGCCTCTACGCGCTGGCGATGCGGGCGCGGCTGCTCTGCGTCGGCCTCGCCGGCATGGCCTTCGCCGGCGCCATCCTGCTGCTCTCCTCCCTCGGGGCCGAGTTCCTGCCGACGCTCGAGGAGGGCAACCTCTGGGTCCGCGCCACCATGCCCGGCACCATCAGCCTCGAGGAGGGCAACGGCACGGTGAACCGCATCCGCGGCGTGCTGCTGGAATTCCCCGAGGTGATCACCGCCACCTCGCAGCAGGGGCGCCCCGACGACGGCACCGACAGCGCCGGGTTCTTCAACGCCGAGTTCTTCCTGCCGCTGCGCCCGCCCGACCAGTGGACCACCGCGCGCACCCGCGACGGTCTCGTGCACGCCATGCAGGCGCGGCTCTCGCGCGAGTTCGTCGGCATCGAGTTCAGCTACGCCCAGGCGATCAGCGACAACGTGCAGGAGGCCGCCTCGGGCGTGAAGGGCGCCAACGCGATCAAGGTGTTCGGGCCGGAGCTCGACATCCTCGCCCGCAAGGCCGAGGAGATCCGCCGCGTGCTGGCCACCGTGCCCGGCGTCGCCGACCTTGCCGTGTTCCGCTCGCTCGGCCAGCCCACGGTCTCGATCCGCATCGACCGGGCGCGCGCGGCGCGCTTCGGCCTCTCGGTCGACGACATCAACCAAGTGGTGCAGGCGGCGATCGGCGGGCGCGAGGCGGGGCGGCTCTACGAGCCCGGCGGCGACCGCAACTTCCCCATCATGGTCCGCCTCGACGAGCGGTTCCGCGACGACATCGAGACCATCGGCCGCATCCCGGTCGGCGGCACGCGCGGCGCGACGCTCGGCGACGTCGCCGAGATCAGGCTGGTCTCCGGCGTCAGCTACATCTACCGCGAGGACGGCAGCCGCTACATCCCGATCCGCTTCTCGGTGCGCGGGCGCGACCCGGCGAGCACGGTGGCCGAGGCGCAGGAGATCGTCGCCCGCATGGTGGAGCTGCCGCCCGGCTACCGGCTCGACTGGGTGGGCGAGTTCCGCAACCTGCAGGAGGCGCTGAAGCGCCTGATGGTGGTGGTGCCGGCCGCGCTGGCGCTGATACTGGTGCTGCTCTATGTGCAGTTCAACACGCTGCGCGAGACGCTGCTGGTCTTCGCCATCGTGCCGCTTTCCATCACCGGCGGCGTGGTGGCGCTCTGGCTCGCCGGGCTGAACTTCAGCGTGCCCGCCGCCATCGGCTTCCTCGCCCTCTTTGGCATCACGGTGATGGAGGGCATCATCCTGCTCTCGCACTTCAACCACCTGCGGCTCGAGGGCATGCCCTGGCGCGAGGCGCTGGACCAGGCCGGGCGCGACCGGCTGCGCCCCGTCTTCATGACCTGCTTCGCCAGCTTCTTCGGCCTGCTGCCGATGGCGCTGGCCAGCGGCATCGGCGCCGACGTGCAGAAGCCGCTGGCGCTGGTGGTGGTGGGCGGCATCGGCCTGGTGCCGCTGTTCATCCTGGTGACCTTCCCGGCGATGATCGACCTCTTCGGCAAGCCGCGCAGCCTGCGCCGGGCCGAGCGTCGCGACGCGACGGCGGCAGCGCTCGGGGCGCGGGCGTGACGCCGCGGGGACCGGCCGCCGCGGCGCTGGCGGCGCTGATGCTGCTCGGCGGCGTCACCCCGCCCGCGGC
>CAYNYQ010000777.1:0-1884 GCA_964401305.1 uncultured Acetobacteraceae bacterium
TGTCCGGCGAGGAATCGAGCCGGGGGCGCAGCGTCAGCAGCACCTGGCCGTCGCGAAGGATCTCGAGTCGCGCGGCGTAGTGGTCCACCGGATGGCTGAAGCGGACGAAGAATTCCTGCCGGTTGCCCGACATCACGCTGCGCGCGGCGGGCCGCATCTCGAGCACGCGCATCGGCGACTCGGCGCCGACCGGTGTTGCGACGAGCAAGGCCGGCAACAGCATGATGAGTCGGGCGGCGCCCCGGCGGGTGACGGTCCCCATGGCGTGCGTCCTTCGGCAGGGGCGGCGGGATCTGCCCGTCGAGCATCGCATTCGGAGGAAGAAAGGTCACGGTTACTCGCGCCGCGGCTGTCCTCCGGACGGAGGATGCGAGGCGCCGCCGGCCCCGGCCATCGTTCTGCGATCGCAGCGGAGGGGGCCATGCAGCGCCGTCGACGGATCCTGGGTCTGGGCCTTGCGGCGCCGGCAGCGGCCGCGCTGGCCGGCTGCGCCAGGCGAATCCCGCTGGACCGGGATGCGGCGCGCGCCGTCCGGCGCGTCGGCCTCGTCACGCCCAGGGTGCCGTCGGAGCCGATCTCCGACATCCGCCTGACGCCTGGGGCCGCCTTCGGCCTCGTCGGCGGGCTGATCGACCTGGCCATGGCGCTCGACCGGCAGCGGGTGCTGAAGGAGGCGCTGGACAGCCAGGGCTTCGAGCCCGCTGCCCGGCTGGAGGCCGCGCTGGCCGCCGCCCTGGTGCGGGAGGGCTACGAGGTGGTGCGGCTGGCGGTGGCGCGCCCCTCGGGGGACTTCCTGGCGCGCTACCCGGAGGCGCCGGTCGACGCCTACCTCGACGTGGTGGTCCAGCTCTACGGGCATGTCGCCACCAGCGTCGCCGCGCCCTTCCACCCGATGGCCATCGTCGGCGCACGGCTCGCCGCGGCGCCGTCGGGACGGCCGCTGCTGGAGGAGGAGTTCCGTCTCTACCCGGCCGGCCACCTGCTGTACGGCGAGCACGTCCGCCTCGAGGTCGACGAGCGGCATGCCGTGGCCACGACCAGCGACGTCGAGGCGCGCCCGGCGCCGGTAGCGGCCGGCATGGAGGACGCGATGCTGCGCACGGCCGATCGCATCGTCCTGGCGCTGCGATGAGCCGGGGTGGCGCGCCCTCCGCGGCCGGACCGGGCCTCGCTCGGCGCCGCCTGTGCCTGGCCCTCGCCGGGCTCCCGCTCGCCGCCTGCGAGACGACCTCGCTGCCTCCCGGTCCGCCTCCGGCGCCCCTGGGGCTGCGGGCCGTGGTTGTCCCCACGCCGGCCGCGCCGATGAACCCGCAGGTCGAGGGCACCTTCACCGGCGAAGGCGAGGTGGCCCGGATCGCGGTCGAGCTGGTGCTCGGGCCGCCGCGTCGCGCCCTCGCGCTCGCCTTCGTCTCGGACGGCGCGAGCGCGGCCGAGCGCCTGCGGGGGCACCTGGTCGAGGCCCTCCGCGCGGGCGGGGTCGCGGTGCGGGAGTTGGCGGTACGGCGGCCGGACCCCGCGCCCCTGCGCGAGCCGCCGCCCGACGCCGGGGCGCCGGTCGTCGACGCGGCGCTGCTGGCCTTCGGCTACGGCCTGTTCGCCAACGTCTACCGGCCGCGCGGGCTGCTGCGGCTGCGGGTCACCGCCGCGGACGGGTCGCTGCTGCTCGACGAGACGATCGGCGTCGGCCATGGCGGGAGCAGCCGCTGGCGCGCCGTGGCGGGGCCGGAGGACCCTGCCTTCCGGACGCCCTGGGCGCTGCGCGACGGGGCCGCGCAAGCGGTGGCTGGGGTCGACGCGGCGATCGCGGCGGCCGCGCGCGAGGCGGCGCGGCGCGTCGGTCCCTGACCCGGCGCGCCGGGTCAGCCCCGCTTCCGCCGGCGCGGC
>CAYNYQ010000778.1:0-1883 GCA_964401305.1 uncultured Acetobacteraceae bacterium
TCATGGGCGGCGTCACGCGCACCCTGCTGCGCAGCATGACATTGCCGGTGCTGCTCTCGCACTGATCTTCCGCGCGCGACGTGTCGATACTCGTCGCCCCCGCGGCCTGACGCCTGTGCTGGCCGCCAGGGGGGAGAAGGAGAGAACTCCTTCTCCCCCCTGGCCCCCCCCCAACCTCCTTCTTCTGCCAGTTGTCCCCAATCCCTCCGGGAAAATGCCAAAAAACGATGATGGGGGGTCCGGGGGGAAGAAGGGTCTTCTTCCCCCCGCCTTTGCCGACCCGCGAAGAATGTGCGCCGCGCGCGCCCGGGCCGGCCTCCCTTGACGCCGTCCCATATCGCAGCGGCGGAGGCCGCGCGGCGCCGCAGTGCCACCTGCGGAGCGCGCCCGTGTCCGGTCTCGACATCCTCGTCGCCAACCTGCTGTCGCCGATCGTCCTCGCCTTCGTGCTCGGCGCCGTCGCCGGCTTCATCCGCAGCGAGCTCGAGCTGCCGGATGCCGTCCTCAAGCTGATCTCCATCTACCTGCTGTTCTCGATCGGCCTCGTCGGCGGACGGGAGCTGGCGCAGGTGCGGCTGGCGGACCTTGCCGGACTCTTCGGGCTGACGGCGGCGATGACGCTGGCGATCCCCATCGTCACCTACCTGGTGCTGCGCCGGCTCGGCGGGTTTGCCGTGCAGGATGCGGCGGCGGTCGCGGCGCATTACGGCAGCGTCTCCTCCGTGACCTTCTTCGCCGCCGTCACCTTCGCCCGGGCCATGAACACGCCGAGCGAGGGCTACATGACCGCGGTGGTGGCGCTGATGGAGTGGGGCGTCATCGTCGCCCTGGTCATCGCGCGCATCGCGCTCGGGCGGCAGAGCGGGCAGATGCGCCTCGGCGACCTGGTGAAGGACACGCTGCGCGGGCGCGGCATCCTGCTGCTGACCGGCGGGATGGTCATCGGCTATCTCGCCACCGACCGCTCCTGGCAGCAGATCGCGCCCTTCTACGAGCACCTCTTCCGCGGCTTCCTGATGCTGTTCCTGCTCGAGATGGGCATGACGGCGGCGCGGCAGATCCGCCAGTTCGCGCAGGTTGGCCTGTTCATGACCGGCTTCGCGGTGCTCGCGCCGGTGGCCTTCGGCCTCTCCGGCGTCTGGCTCGGCCATGCGATCGGGCTCTCGGCCGGCAGCGCCTTCGTCTTCGGCGCGGTCTGCGCCAGCGCCAGCTACATCGACGCCCCGGCCGCCTGCCGCGCCTCGCTGCCGGAGGCGAGCCCGGGCATCTACCTGACGGCCTCGCTCGGCGTGACCTTCCCCTTCAACCTGCTGGTCGGGCTGCCGCTGCTCTACGAATTCTCGGCCTGGCTGGCGGGGTGAGGCGGCGGCGCCGCGGCGCGTCTCAGCCCTGGGGCAGCGCGAAGCTGCCGGCGACCGTCGCGGCGAGCTCGCCCGAGCCTGCGGCCAGCACCGCGACCTCGGCGAAGCCCAGGCTGCGGCCGAGGCGCAGCACCCGCGCCTCGGCCAGCACGTCCTCGCCGCGCACCGCCTTCATGAAGGTGGTCGAGAGGTTCACCGTCGCCATCGGGCGGAAGCCCCCCAGCGCCGAGGAGAGCGCGATCACCATCGCCGTGTCGCCGAGCGCCGCGATGGCCTGGCCGGAGACCATGCCGCCGACCCGCGCCACCCGCTCCTGCAGCGGCATGCGCAGGCGCGCGGTACCAGGCCCCGTCGCCTCCACCGCCAGGCGGAGGTCGAGCACCCAGGGGGCGAACATCTCGCCCAGGATCGCGTTCGCCTGCTCGACCGTGATCGCCTGCATCGCCGCGTCCCCCTGGTCCGGGCGGGCCTCAGAACCGCGCCAGCGCCGCGCCCCAGGTCAGGCCGCCGCCGATCGCCTCC
>CAYNYQ010000779.1:0-1872 GCA_964401305.1 uncultured Acetobacteraceae bacterium
GGCCGCCGCGTCGCCGGGCACGCCCGCCACGGTGGACGCCGCGCCGCCTGCCGCGCCTGCCCTGGCCCCGGCCTCTCCGCCTTCCGCAGCAGCGGCCCCGCCGGGTCGCGGGCTGCGCCTCGTCAACCGCGCCGCCCTGCCCGTGGTCGAGCTCTACGCCCAGCCGCCGGGCACGGCGGAGCGCGGGCCGGACCGGCTCGGCAGCGGCGTGCTCGACGGCGGCGAGGCGCTCATGCTGCCGCCGCCCGAGGGCACGGAGGCAGGCGCCGCCTCCTGCCCGGTGGAGGTCACGGCGGTCTTCCGCGACGGCCGCAGCGTGGCCCTCGGCCGCCAGGATCCCTGCGCCGGCGGCGAGGCGGTGCTGCAATGAGCCGCGCCGCGGGCCTCGCTTTGGCCGTCCTGCTGCACGCCACGCCGGCGGCGGCGGAGATGCCGGAGGCCCTGCGCGGCGCCTGGGTCCAGGGCGCCGATTGCGACCGGCCCGTCGCCGCGCTCTTCGTCACGGCGCGCGCCGTGGCCCTGGTGCCGCTGGCGCCCGCCGGCCCGCCGGCGCTGCAGCGCTTCGCGCGCATCGCGCCGGTGCCGGGCGGCTGGAGCCTCGGCACCGAGGCCGGCCCCGGGGCGCGCCGCCTCGGCCTGCGCATGGCGACCGGCGGGATGCTCGAGCTGGTGGAGCCCGAGGCCAAGACGCGCGACGACCGCCTGCCCGCCCCCGGCGCCACCGCCCTGCCGGCCTGGCGGCGCTGCCCGGCCCGGCCGGCGGCGCTGGCGGCGGCCCATGCCGAGGGCTTCGCCCTGCTCGCCGGGCTCGAGCGGGTCGCCGCCGCCTGCGTCACCCCCGAGGCGCGGGCCTGCGCCGCGGCGGTGGTCGGCGCGGCGGATGTCTCCGGCGACGGCCTGCTGAGCATCGCCGAGCTCGCGCGCCTCGCCCGCGGCGCCGCCTGGGCCGATGCCGCCGCGGCCGGGGCCGGGATACCGGCCGGAACGCCGGCCCGCGCGCTGGCCGCGGCGCGGGCGCTGGTCGAGACCCGCGACGACGACGGCGACGGCCGGCTTGCCGCCGCCGAGCTGTCGCCGGACCGCGCCTCGCCCTGGCCTGCCGCCGGGGCCGCGGAGGCGGCGGACCTCGCCGCGCTGCTGGCCGGGCTCGGGCTGCCGGTGCCGGCGCCGGCGGCGACGGGACGGTGACGAAGGCTTGACGCGGCCCCATCTCGCGTGCGCGGCTCGGACCGGGCGCGCGGCAGCACGCCCGGCCGACAATGCTGGAGGAGATCACCATGGCCATCGTGCTTCACGGACCGGCCTACAGCACCTATGCGCGAACCGCGCGGCTGGTGCTGGAGGAGAAGGGCGCACCCTACGAACTGCGCGAGGTGGACATCCTGAAGGGCGAGGCGCAGCAGCCCGCCCACCTGGCGCGGCAGCCCTTCGGCAAGGTGCCGGCGCTGGAGCATGACGGCTTCGCGCTGTTCGAGACCTTCGCCATCGCCCGCTACCTGGACGAGGCGCTGCCCGGCCCGAAGCTGCAGCCCGAGGATGCGCGGCGCCGCGCCCGCATGACGCAGATCTGCGGCGTGCTCGATTCCTACGGATACGGCGCGATGATCGGCAAGGTGTTCTGGCAGGCGGCCATCGTGCCGATGCAGGGCGGCACGCCGGACAAGGCCGTGCTGGAGGAGGGGCTGCAGCAGGCCGGCCGCGTGCTCGACGTGCTGGAGGGGCTGGCGGCCGAGGGCGGCGAGTTCCTCTGCGGCGGCGGGCAGCTCAGCCTGGCCGATCTCTTCCTGGCGCCGATCCTGGAGTACTTCGCGATGACCGAGCCCGGCCGCGCCGCCCTGGCGCAGCGGCCGCGCATCGCCGGCTGGTGGCAGC
>CAYNYQ010000780.1:0-1865 GCA_964401305.1 uncultured Acetobacteraceae bacterium
CAGCAGATGCGGGGTCCAGTGGTTCGCCACCAGGATCTCGTGCGGGATGTCGATGCCGCCGCAGAAGGTGCGCAGCAGCGCCGAAGGATCCACCGTCTCCGGCGCGGCGCCGGGCGGGAAGCGGCTCTGCAGCGTCCAGGTGTCGTGGTCGTCCTGGGCGATGAGCGTGGCGAAGGCGGACTGGTAGTGCCAGGTGACGCCCCAGCGCTGCAGCACGTGGCGGGCATCGCTGCGGAAATGCGTCATGAAGCGCGGCATCACCGCGGCGCGGCCCTCGAGCGCGATGCCGAGCGCCTTGCGCACCAGGCTGCCGCCGCCGTCGCAGCCGGCGAGATAGCGGCAGCGAACCTGCTCCGTGCCGCCATCCTCCTGCCGGCGCAGCGTGAGGGTCACGCCGTCCGCATCCTCCGCGCAGTCCTCGAAGGCGAGGCCCCAGCGCGCCTCGACCAGCGGCTCGGCGAGCACGGCGCGCTGCAGCACCGGCTCGATCGCCACCTGGCTGACGCGCATCGGCGCCTCGCGCGGCATGGATCCGTCGTTGGTCGCGCGGATGCGGGCGCGCCACTGGTCGACGCTGTCGTAGCGGAAGCGGTGCAGCTCGTGGCCCGAGAGATGCGTGATCCAGGCGACGTCGAAGGGGTTGGCCTCCGGCACGGCCACCGCGCGCAGCGCTTCCGCCACGCCGAGGCGGCGGAAGATCTCCATGCTGCGGGCATTGGTGATGTCCATCTTCGGATGGCGCGTGGTGGTCGGGTTGCGCTCCGCCAGCAGGCAGCGCGTGCCGAGCCGTGCCAGCACCAGCGCCAGGGTCATGCCCACCGGCCCGCCGCCGGCGATGACCACCGGAACCTCGCGCATCGCCGTCATCCTCCGCGCGCGGCGTGTTCACGTCCGGGCCGCGCGCGGGTTAGTCTCCGGCACCGGGCGCGGCGGGACAAGCGGCGCCGGGGGGAGGGCTTGTGCATGCATCGCCGGATCCTGCTGCTGGGCGCCACGGCCGCGGCGGCGGCGCGCCCCGTGCGCGCGCAGGCGGCCTGGCCCGAACGCCCGGTGACGGTGGTCAATCCCTTCGCCCCAGGCGGCTTCACCGACGGTTTCGGGCGCGGCATCCTGCAGCACGTCTCCCGCGCCCTTGGCCAGCCCTTCGTGCTGGACTACCGGCCCGGCGCCGGCGCCACGATCGGCGCGCTCTCGGTCATGCGCGCCGCGCCCGACGGCTACACGCTGCTCTACAGCCCGACCACGGCCTGGGTGGTCTCGCCCTGGCTGCGCGGCCGCGTCTACGACCCGGAGCGGGCCTTCACCCCGGTCGCCGAGATCGCGCAGACGCCGATGGTGCTGACGGCGAAAGCGGGCAGCCCCTTCCGCGACGTCGCCGCGCTGGTCGCGGCGGCCAAGGCGCGGCCCGGCGAGATCAGCTACGCCACGGCGGGCGCCGGCAGCCTGCCGCATCTGATGGGCAACTACTTCGAGACCCTCGCCGGCATCCGGCTGAACCACGTGCCCTATCGCGGCGGCGCGCCGGCGATGAACGACCTGATCGCCGGCAATGTGGACCTGATGTTCGAGGCGATCCCGAATGTCGCGCAGCACGTCGCCGCGCGCGGCGTGATCCCGCTGATGGCCTCGGGCGGCGCGCGCTCCGCCCTGCTGCCGCAGGTGCCGACGATGCGGGAGGCCGGCTTTCCCGACCTCGACCTCACCTCCTGGATCGGCATCGGCGGTCCGGCGGGGCTGCCGGCGCCGGTCGTCGCGTCGCTCAACGCGCAGGTGAATGCGGCGCTGGCGGCGGAGGACACGCGGGCGATGATGGCGCGGCTCGGCATGGCGCCGCTCGGCGGGCCGCCGGAGCGCATGGCGGCGCG
>CAYNYQ010000781.1:0-1861 GCA_964401305.1 uncultured Acetobacteraceae bacterium
CGGGGGCGCCGCCGGCCCCGCTGCGCAGCGCGCGCCAGGCCTCGCCATCGCCCGGGTCGAGCGCGAGCAGGCGGCGTGCCGCCTCGGTGCGCGGGCCTGGCTCGCTGGTCTCGGCAAGCACGGCCCCGGCGGCGGCGGCGGCGCGGGCCCGCAGGCGGCGCCGCTGCTCGCCGAGCCAGGCGTCGAACTCGGGATCGAGACCGTCGAGGTCGGCCAGCAGCTCGCCGCCGTGGAGCAGGAGATCAAGCGCCTCCGGCCGGTTCGCCGAGGCGCGCTCGACCTCGAGCGCATCGACCCAGACGCCTTCGGCCGAAAGCGCCACCGCCTCGCGGTCGCTGCGCAGCAGCGCGGCGGCGCCCTCCCCCAGCGCGGCCTGCAGCTCGTGCAGCGCCTGGCGCAGGGAGCCGTGGCGCTGGGCGAGCCCGCTGCGCGACCACAGCAGGGCGGCGAGGCTGCGCCGCGGCACCGGCGCCCCGGCGGCGAGGCCGAGGATGCCGAGCAGCGCCCGGGCCTTGCGCCCGCGCGGCAGCACCGGCCGGCTGGCAAGGCCCCAGGCCTCCATCCGCCCGAGGAGCACGAGGCGAAGGCTGGTGCCCGGCGCCGGGCCATCGCGGGAGAGAGAGGCAACGGCCAGGTCGGCCGGACCGACAGCCTCGCCGGGGAAGGCACCGCCCATGGCCGGAGACTAATCGATACACGGACTTTCCGCATAGGATATGGAGAGCCACCGGCACGGTTTTCGTGCCGCCGGACGCCCATCCTCGGCGCATAGAGGCCGCATCGGGCCTTCAGCTTGGCGGGCACCGCCGGCAGGCCGTGCGATGCGATGCGAGAGGCTACGGCGGACGTCCCCGCCCCACCGGTGCACAGGCCCTGTCGCCTGGCGGAGACCCGTTGCGGGACCACGATCCGCGGGAACGGGGCGGCGGATTGCGGTCCGGGTCGTTGTCCGTTCGCGGGACTCGCGCCGTCGGCAGGCACGCCCCACGGCCGTCATTCCACGCAGCCGATGGCCCCGGAGCAGGCGATCCGCCGGACGCGTCCACCTGGCGGGACGCTGCCCTGTCGGCGCGCTCACTCGGGCTGGCGATCCTCCTCCGGCCCCTGCGGGCGCCGGGCCGCGGTGCCGCCGCAGACCGCGAGGCTGGGCTTGCGGCGCTGCGACCAACCCTGCGGCGGCGGGCCGCTGGAGAGCGCCTCGAGCGCGGCGCGGAACTCGGACTCGGCGCGCTCCATGTCGAAGCCGGCGAAATCGCGCTCGATCGCCTCGGCCAGCGTCATCACCGGCGGCGGCGCAATCCAGCGCGCCTGCGCCTCGACGCGTTCGCGGCAGGCGAGGAAGCGCTCGGCCGTGACCAGCACCTCGCGCAGCGCCATCGGGTCGACCGGGCAATCGGCCCATGCGTCCTGGGGGGCTTCGGATTCCTGCATCGCCTGCGACTCCGCATCCTGCGATCCGAAGACTATGCGCCCCCGTGCTAATGCCGTCGTCAAAACGAAAGCCCCCGCGTCAGAGCGGCGTCAATTCGCCCGCACGAGGCGCACGGCAATTCTTCCGGCCCAGAAGGAAAAAAGGCTTGCGGAACGTTTCGAGAACATGCACGCTCCCCTTGCCGCCACCCCCGAGGCGCGCCGCTCCGGACCCAAGGCCCCGGGGCGCCCCCAAACATCGTCAGGAAGATACGATGCGCACCATCCTCCCCGTCCGCGACGCCAGCCAGGTCCGCCTCGGCGCCGGCATGCGCCGCCAGGCCGCCACGCCGGTTCCGGTCACGGGCGCCCGCAGCCCGGCCGCCACCGTCGCGCCGCGCCGCCCGGCCTCCGCCGTCCCGGCCCGGGTCGCCGATGCCGGCCGCGTCCG
>CAYNYQ010000782.1:0-1855 GCA_964401305.1 uncultured Acetobacteraceae bacterium
GTCGAAGAGGCGCGCGAAGGCGTCCTCGGTGAAGGGGGGGAGGGCGTCGGGGCTGCTCGGCTGCATGCGGGCGGTGTGCCCAAACTGGGCACCTCTGCAAAGCCG
The DNA here is from genome assembly GCA_964401305.1 of uncultured Acetobacteraceae bacterium. Classification (GTDB taxonomy): domain Bacteria; phylum Pseudomonadota; class Alphaproteobacteria; order Acetobacterales; family Acetobacteraceae; genus JAIEOP01. Next base: position 106 of record CAYNYQ010000782.1, read on the forward strand.
AAACTCGCTCCGCTCCCCAAACTGGGCACCTCGGCTGGCGCGCGATTGCAGCGCGTTCGCGCAGGGTGCGGAAGCGGTTCGGGCGCGCAACGGCGCCTGCCGCACCAGCCCAGGAGACCGCGCCGTGACCAGGCACAACGACCCGCAGCCGCGCCTGCCCGACATCCTTCGACCGACCGAACTCGCCGATTTCGGCGCGGTGTTCGAGCGCGGGCGGCATCGCCGGAAGGCGCTCGGACTTGTCCTCGCGGGCCTCGGGCTATGGGTGCTTGCCCGGTACGCGCCGGAGGAAAGGCTGGACGCTGCCGGCGCTGGCGCCGGAGAGCTCAGCGCCCTGACGTGGCCATTCGTCGCGTCCATGAATCCGGCCGCCGACGGGATCGCCGCCGCCATGCCGGCGGCCGCACCCGATTGATCGACCGGCGCGCGCGGAGACCTACAGCACGAAGCCGATCCGGACCGTGAGGCGGTCCTGGCGCAGCCGCCAGGACGCGTCCACCTCCGACAGGAACTTCAGCGACGCGAAGGCGCGGAGCTCGGGCAGGTCGACGCCCACCACGGGCCCGATGGCGGTGACCGAGGTGGAGGGGCCGGGCACATGCCCCAGGCCGGGCACGAAGACGCGGTCGGCGTTCGTCTGCCGCGCGACGGTGCCGGCCACACCCAGCTGCCAGCGCCCGAAGCGCTCGCTCACCGCCCAGTCCAACACGACCATCCGCCCGCTTTCGTAGTCCGTCTTGGGGTTGCGGAAGGGGTTCAGGAAGAAGCCGCGCGCGCTCACCTCCGTCCCGTCGCCGAACCAGGGGGGCGAGGTCCAGGTGAGCGCGACGGAGGGCCACACGACGAAGGTGTTGAGGCCGGGCGGCGCGAGGTCGCGCGTGCTGTAGGCCCCGGTGGGCAGGAGCGCGCCGACGCCCGCCGTCACCGCGAGGCCGTAGGGGATGAAGGCCCGGCGCGGGTCGTCCGCGTCGGGGTAGCCTGGCAGGCCGAGCGTGCCGAAGACGCGGCCCCACCCGGCCTCCACCGTGGTGTCGGCGAAGGCCGTCTGGCAGGCCGAGCGCTCCGGCACCGGCGGACCGCCGGGGAGCGCGCGCTGCGTGCCGCAGCCCCCGGCGGCGGAGCCCACGGCGGCGGCATAGAACCGCCCGTCGAGGAGCTCGGGGCGGAAGACGTGCACGGCGCCGAACCCTGCCGCGAGGAAGCGGGCGGTGAAGTCGACCGGCCCGACGGAGCCGTCGCGGTCGCGGAAGTCGCGCCCCACGCCCGCGATGGGGACGAGCAGCCCGTAGGTGCCAGGGGGCGGGAGGATCGCGGCGCGGATGTCGGTGCCGCCGATGGGGCCGGCCACGAAGCCACCCTCGGTGGCACGGGCGGCGGGGGCGCAGGCGAGCGCCAGGATCGCGGCGAGCAGGGCGGCGCGCAGCCAATGGCAGAGATCAATCATCGCGAGGATGTGAGGGTCGACCTTGCGGCCGAAAAGCCTGCCGCGCCGGGAAAAAGCGCGGGCGGCAAGGTCGCCGACGTGGCCGTGGCGGCGCGCCTCCGCCCGGGGAGATCGTTGTCCGACAGGTGGAGCGTCCGGTCCGGGTCGTACCCGCCGGCACGCCCCGACGGTCTCTCCGCCCCTACCCTCCCCGCCCCCCCAGCGCCCCCACCATGCGCCTGAGCCCCACCGCCTGCTGCCGCAGCCATCCCCCCGTCGCCAGCGCCTCCGGCCCCTCCGGGTCGCCGGTTCGGGGGAAGACGTCGC
>CAYNYQ010000783.1:0-1847 GCA_964401305.1 uncultured Acetobacteraceae bacterium
CCGGCGCGCCCGCCAGGCGCAGCGTGCCCGCCCCGGCCGGCTGCAGCGCCTCGTCCAGCGCCAGCACCGCGCTGCCCTTCGCCTCCGCCTCGCCCCAGCGCAGGGCGAGGCCGCGCAGCTCGAGCACGCCGCCGGCATCGCGCCAGCGCGCCGCGCGCGTCGCCGGCTGCCCGGCCGCCCCCGGCCAGGGCCCGGTGACCGCGAGGTCGAGCCGCAGCGCCTCCAGCACCGGGCCCAGCACGGCGATGCCCGGCGCCGCCGCCATCTCCGGCGGCAGCACCACCCGCGTGGCCAGCCCGTCCAGCACCGCCAGCGGCTCGCCCGCCCCGGCGCCGGCGCGCGAGGCGAGGTCGAGCCGCAGCCCCTCCAGCCGCAGCGGGCCGGCGGGCAGGTCGAGGCGCAGCATCGCGGCGCGCAGCGCGGCCTCGCGCGGCAGGCCGCCGGCGCCCTGCGCGTCGGGGCCGATCGGCAGCTCCGCCTGCAACGCCTCGGCGGCCATCGGCACCGGCTGGCCCGCGAGCTCCAGCCCCTGGGCGCCGGTGGCGGCGATGCGCAGGCGGTCGAGGCCGGGGCCGACCAGCTCGAGCCGCACCTGCTCCGCCCGCCAGCCGAGCCCCGGCTGCCGCAGGACCACCCCGGGGAGGTCCACTGCCACCCGCAGCGGCCAGCCGGCATGGCGGGGTTCGCCATGCGCGACCTCCCACCCCTCGGCGCGGCGCTCGGCGGCCCAGCGGGACAGGCCCGTCTCGAGCTGCCCGCAGAGCCAGGCCCAGCCGGCGGCATGCCCCGCCGCCAGCAGCAGCAGCGCGGCGCCGAGCGCCGGCAGCAGCCTCGAGCGGCGGGCCGGGGCGCGGCGCCCCTTGGGGGTGGCGTTGGGCGGGGGCTTGGCGGGCATGGGGCGCGCCGATATAGGCGCGCGTCCCGCACCGCGCACCATGCCCCCCGATTCCCTTCCCGCCCTGCTGGCCCCGACCGGGGCGGATGCCGCGCCGCCCTGCGACGCGGACGGGCATCTCTACGTCTTCGCCTATGGCTCGCTGATCTGGAAGCCGGGCTTCGCCCATGGCGGCGCGCATCCGGCGCTGCTGCGCGGCTTCCACCGCCGCTTCTGCCTCTGGAGCCGGCGCTATCGCGGCACGCCCGCGACGCCGGGCCTGGTGCTGGGGCTGGACCGCGGCGGCGCCTGCCGCGGCGTGGCCTTCCGGGTGCCGCAGCGCGATGCCGTGCCGGTCCTCGCCTATCTCGACGCGCGCGAGACGCCGCCCGGGGAAGACGTCTACGAGCGCCGCCTCCTGCCGGTATGGCTGCTGGACCAGCCCGGGCGGCGCGTGCGCGCTATCGCCTATGTCGCTAACCGGTCACATCCCAGCTACTGCCGACCCTGCCCCGACACTGCGGCCGCGGCGATCGCCAGGGGGGTCGGGGAGGCCGGGCCGAACCGGGAGTACCTGCTGAACACGGTGACGCATCTCGGCGCCATGGGTGTGCGGGATGCCGGATTGGACCGCATTGCGGCCCTGTTGGCGGCACGGGAGAGCACCTAGGGCGCGGGCGTCCATGGCCAAGCCACACGGCGTCGAAACAGGTTACCCACAACGGCGAGTTGCGCGCGTGCCTCGCCAGGCCGCAGTGCTCACCGATCTGGCAGCGTAAGGGTTTCCCTGGTCGCGATCAAGCCAGACCAAGGAAATACCTGGACCGCTCCGGAATGGATCGATTTTTTATCGCGCCTTCGCGAGGTGAGATGGCGGGGATTCCGGCGTGCAGGCCCGGATATGCAGGCCGCGGCAGTAGTATGCCGCTCACGTCAATCCACCGACTTGTCCACAGCTCCATCGATCCCGAGG
>CAYNYQ010000784.1:0-1843 GCA_964401305.1 uncultured Acetobacteraceae bacterium
TGACGGTCCCGCCCGGCGCCGGCGCCGGCGCCTCGATCGTCGCCGCCAGCGCCTCCGTCGCGGCGGCGGGCCGCGTGGCGTACTCGGTGGCCAGCAGGCTGCGCAGCCGCTCGTAGGCGCCCAGCGCGCCGGCCACGTCGCCGGCCGCGGCGGCGGTGGCCATCAGCGCGCGGCAGGCCTCCTCGTGCGAGGCGTCAAGGCCGAGGATCGCCAGTGCCAGCGCGCGGGCCTCCGCACCACCGGAGGCCGCCCGCAACCGGGGCTCCAGCAGCCGCAGCAGCCGGTCCTGCAGCGCCTGGCGCCGCGCCAGCACCCAGGCGTGGAAGCAGGGATCGAGATCCTCGAGCCCCTCGAGCAGGCGCTGCGGCAGGCCCGGCGCCTCCAGCAGCCGCGGATGCGCCCGTCCCGCCTCGGCGTCGGCGAGGACGGGCGCGAGGTCGTTCGCAAGGCGCGTGGCATCGAGGCCGAGCGTCAGCCGCCCGGCGCGCAGCTGCCCGCCGCAGCCGGCCCGCTGCAGCGCCGCGGCGAGCTCGCGCACCACCTGGCGCAGGGAGGCGCGCGCCTTGTCCTCCTCCACCTCGGACCAGAGCAGCGCGGCCAGCCCCTCCCGCGTCTCCTCCGCCGCCGGGGCGAGCGCGAGGTAGCCGAGGGTGGCGCGCGCCTTCCGGCTGCGCAGCTGCAGCGGCAGCGCGCCGGCCTCGGCCCGCAGCGGGCCGAGCAGGAAGACGGCGAGGGAGGGCCTGCCGCCCGCGGCGGGATGCGGCTCGGTCATGCCCGGGCGGGCTCCGCCTCCTCGCCGAGGCTGCGCGGCGAGGGGCGGGCCGCGCTGGCCCTGGTGCGGCGGCGCGGTGGTACCGCGGCAGGGGGCGCAAGCGACCGCCCGGGGAGAGTCGATCGCGGCAGGGCCGATCGCGGCAGGGGTGGAGCGGGCGCTGGGACCAAGTGTGCGTGACGCAAGGGGGCACCGCGGGCCGCGGCGGCCGGGCAGTCTGGCGGGCGCGGGCCGGCGCGGCATCATCGGAATGGATGAGGCGCGCCGCCCTGGAGGCCACCCGCGCGCCCATTCACGCTGCGCGCCCGCGCCGGGCCCATGACCGAATTACGATGGAATCACGCTCGGCAGGCGATGTGACGTCTGGGCCCCGGGTTGGGGCCGATGCCTCGCCGGAGAACCGGAGATGACCTGCAAGGGCTTCGTGGTCGCCATGCGCGCCCGAGTCTCACACCTGCCATTCGACCGCCCCTTCCTTCCCGACGGCCAGCCGGCGCCGGACTGGCTGATCGTGTCGCGCTGGGGGGGGCATGCGGAATACCTCACCATCTCGAACGCCGGCGATCCGGCCCATGGTCCGCACGGCGCCGTGCAGCGGCCGGATGCGGCGCCGGTCGGCCTGCGCCCGCAGCGCACCTTCTTCGCCGTGCTGGCGCCGGAGGCGCCGGCGGGCGGGGAGGCCATGTTCCTGCTCAACCGCTGCCTGCCGCCGGGCGTGCCGGTGGCGGGCCGATTCGCCCCGGCCGAGGGCTATGCGCGCCTGCGCACCGCCGAGGACGGGACGCTGCGCCTCGTCGCCGTCGCCCGCGAGGTGGCGCCCGGGGCACCGCCGCCGCAGCCCGAGCAGCAGGCCTGGATGATCACCGCCGAGCATCGTCCCTGGGCGGGCGAGTTCCTCGACTGCCACGACTGACACCCGGCGCATGCGGTGCCGCCGCACGGCGCGGCGCGGGCGCCACGGCGGCCGTGGATCAGCGTGGATCGCCCGCTGCCAGCCGCGGGGCGGCCGTCGCCAGGCCCCGGCCTGGGGCGGGCCGCGCGGGGCGGGGCGGGCCGGGGATGCGCCGCAAC
>CAYNYQ010000785.1:0-1842 GCA_964401305.1 uncultured Acetobacteraceae bacterium
GTCGTCACTCTCGCGGCAACCATACTATGGTTCAGGTAACTGTCCACAGGACCTAGAAAACAAAGCCTGTAGAGCAGCTTATTCCTGCGCTGGGGCGGGTCGCGCGCGGGTGCCCCTCGGCCTTCCGTCCGGCCCCGCCGGCCTGGGGGGGCCCGACCGGATATCGTGCTCGGGAACCGATGGATGCGGCGCCCCTCGCCGGCAGCCCGGCTTCCGCCGCGCGGGCCGAGCCGTGCCCGGACTACCGCACCCCGGCGCCCGCCCCGGCGATGGTCGCGGGCGCGGCCGCCGCCGGTGCGGCCTGCGGGCCGCGCTGCCGCCAGCGGGCGACATAGTCCTGGTTGGCGAAGAACTCGTCGCGCGGGAACATGTCGGTCAGCGGCGCCGGGTCGCGCGGCGCACCGGGCGTCCAGACATGGACGGGCCCGGCCACCTCCTTCGCCAGGTCCTGGATCGCCGGGTTGCCGCGCCTCGCATGCGCTAGCACCGCCGGGTCGGCCAGCCGCGCCAGCAGCCGCGCCTGGTCGAAGGCGATCGGGTCGTTCGAGCCGATCAGCACCGGGAAGGGCTGCAGCAGCACGGCATGCGGGAAGACGGCGACGAAGGTCTCCACCACCCGCGCGGTCGGCGCCCATTGCACGTAGAGCCCGCCGGGCTTGAGGCGGGCGCGCACCTGCTCGAGGAACTCGGCGCTGTAGAGCAGGCCGGAATGGCTGGTCTGCGGCAGCACCGCATCGGCCTCGATCACGTCGTAGCGCTCGTCGCCGCGGGCGAGGGCCCGGCGGCCGTCGCCATACTCGAAGCGCACGCGCGGGTCGTGCAGCAGGGCCGCGACCGGTCCCTCCGGGCGCGCCGCGGCGATCTCGCGCAGGGTGTCGAGCACGGGCTTGATCAGCTCGATGGCGCGGACCTGCCTGGTCTCGGGCGAGATCACCGCGCCCCAGGGCGTGCCGGAGGAGCCGACGCCGATCGCCAGCACGCTCTCGGGCGCCGGATGCACCAGCGGCCCGATGGCGCCGAGCAGGATGTGCACGGGCAGGAAGGGCACCATGCCCTGGCTGTGGCCCATGATGAAGAAGCGGCCGCGGTCGTGCTCGGGATCCTCCGGCACCTCGCGGTAGAAGGCGACGCCGGAGCGGTCCTCGGCCCAGGCGGCGAAGCTGCCGGGCGCCTGGCCATGCATGCGGCGCCAGAAGCTGTCGTTCGAGGGCAGCAGCAGGATCGCGCCGGCGCAGGCGGCGGCCAGCGCCATCTCCGGCCGGCGCCGCGGCAGGCCGGCCTCGGCCCGCGCCTGCCACAGCCAGCCGAGCATCAGCGCCAGCGAGACCGCGGCCAGCAGCACCAGCGTGCCCATCGTGCCGAGCAGGTGCAGCGTGACGAGGCCGGTGCCGATCGACCCCGCCGCATTGCCCGCGATGTTGGCCAGCTGCACCCAGCCGACGCGCGCGCCGACCGAGGCGAGGTCGCGCTGCACCGCGCGCTGCACGAAGGGGAAGGTCATGCCGATCAGGAAGGCCGGCGGCCCGACCACCAGCACGATCAGCGTGGTGCTGACCAGCATCGGCGCCAGGGTGAAGCGCCAGTCGTCCACCGCCATGATCTGCGACAGCGGCGGATGCGGCAGCGCCAGCCAGAGCGCGCCGATCAGCGCCGCGGCCAGCACGAAGCCCGCGCCCTGGGTGATGAAGAAGGCCGGGCGCGGATCCGCCATGCGGCGGACCATGCGCGCGGCGACGGCCATGCCGATGCCGTCGGCCAGCAGGAAGACGCCGAGCACGGTGGGGAAGAGATAGGCGTGGTACTGCCCGACCTGGCCGAGCAGCCGCACCCAGACGATCTCGA
>CAYNYQ010000786.1:0-1837 GCA_964401305.1 uncultured Acetobacteraceae bacterium
CTGCGCAGCGAGTGGCGGAGCGAGATCGCGCTGCGCGTGGCGGGCGGGGATGGCGGCGTCTGCGCCGTGGTGGAGCATGTCCGCGTGACGCTCGCCCATACCGAGAACCGCATCCTGATCGCGCGCGAGATCCCGGCCGGATCCTGCCTCTACGAGGAGGTCGAGGCGCATGAGCGGCGCCACGTGGCGGCGAACACCCGGGTGCTGCGCGCTGCCGTCGCGCCGGCCCGCCGCGCCATCGAGGCCTGGGCCTCCGGGGCGGAGGCGCGGGCGGCCAACCCCGAGACGGCCAAGGCCGTGCTGCAGGAAGGGCTGAGCCAGGCGATGGAGCCGGTGATGGCGGCGCTCAACGAGCGGCGGACGGAGGCGAACCGGGTGGTCGACAGCCCGGAGGAGTATCAGCGGCTCTCGCGCTCCTGCGCGCTCGACCATGTCCGGCTGCAGGACCGGTTGCGGCGGCCGTAGCGGTGCCGCCGCTACGGCGCCGAGAAGTCGAATTCCGGCGCCGTCGCCAGCATCCGCGTATCGCGCACCGTTGCGGGCCCGCTGGCCATCTGGTCGGGCGCGAGACCGAAGACCCGGTTCCCCTCCAGCACCGCGAGCGTCCGCGTCTGGTTGCGCAGCAGCAGCGCATCGGGCCGGTCGTAGCGGTTCACCACGAGGTTGGCCGCGATGCGCAGCGCCGAGTCCGCGTAAGGCGGGCCCTCGCCGCCGAAATGGATGATCGCCGGGTGGTCGGTGTTCGGGCCCTGCTCGATGACGTTGCCCTCGACCACCGCCCGGCCGCCATTCGGCAGGTCGATGCTGTAGCTGCCCTGGCCCTCGCCGTCGGAGATGCGGCTGCCGGTGATGACGGTCTCGAGCGCGCGGCTCTTGATCTGGTGGCCGCTGGCGACGCCGTGGAAGAGGCTGTCGCGCACCCTGAGCCGCCCGACCTGGTTCGCGTAGAGCCCGTGCGAGAGGCTCTCGTTGAACGGGATGGCCGCGGTCGGGCCGAAGACGCAGCGCTCGACGGTGAGGCTGCCTGAGGGATCCGAGGCGGCCAGCAGGTTCATCTGGTTGTCCTCGAAGCTGCAGCGCCGCAGCACGAGGTGCCCGCCCTCGTAGCGGATGCCGGCGCCGTTCAGGTTCGGGCTGCGCGCGCCGGCGAAGGCGATGCCCTCGAGCGTCGCATCGGCGCCGATGACGAGGATCGCCTTGCCGTTCGGCGGCGGGACGGTGGCGACCAGCTCCACCAGGCCGCCCTGGCCGCGCAGCGTCAGGCGCTTCGTCAGGTGGGCGGTGTCGTCCCGGTAGCGCCCGGCGGCGATCAGCAGCAGGTCGCCCTCCGCCGCGGCGGCGATGGCCGCGGCGAGGGTGGCGAAGCGCCCGCCCGGCCCGACGGTCAGCGGCGGGCGGGCCGGCGCCTGGGCAAGGGCAGGGCGGGCGAGGGGCAGGGCGAGGGTGGCGAAGGCGAGGCGGCGGGACAGGCGGGGCATGGGATGGGCCTGGGACGGGCCGTCGCATCCTCGGTGGGTGGGCGGCGGCGCGCAACCTTGCCGGGGACGGTTGCCGCAGGCGTGGACCGCATGGGACATCCCCGCCCAGGCATGACCCCCGGCCCGACCGCCCCTCCGCACGACAGGCCCCGCTGCCTGCTCGTCGCGCATACCTTCCCCCCCGTCCTCGGCGGCTCCGCCAGCGTCTACGAGGCCCTGGCGCGACAGGCCGGCGGCGCCATCGCCGTGCTCACCTCGCGCCTCGACCCGGCGACCGGGGAGGAGATGCCGGGCTGGCGCGCGCTCGATGCCGCGGCGCCCTATCCGGTGCACCGCATCGGCCTGGTGCGGCCGAAGCT
>CAYNYQ010000787.1:0-1837 GCA_964401305.1 uncultured Acetobacteraceae bacterium
GCCATGCAATTCGACAAGCGTGAGCGTCGCCTCGGCGCCGATCAGGCGGACGAGCCCGGCGAGCTCGGGCGGGGGCGGCGGCAGCGCGGCCTCGGGGACGGTGGCCGGGGCGGTCATGCGCCGCCCCGGCCCGTGCGGTCAGCGCCGCTCTCGCAGCGCCTCGGTCGCCTGCTCGACCTCGCGGGTGATGATGTCGAGCAGGGCGGAGAGGCCGTCGCGCCCGGCGCAGTCCAGGTCGTCCGACTGGCCGACCAGGGTTGCGAGGGTGGCGAGACCCATGGCCGCCGCCTCCATCCTGTCCAGCGGCTCGGGCGGCCGAAGCTCAGGCATCGAGCAGCGGCGACTGCTGGCTCGGCCGCGCCGCAGTGCGCTGCGCCGCGCGCAGGACCGCGTCCGGGTCGTAGCCGGCCAGCCGCACGCGGCGGCGCCAGGCGGTGTCCGCCTGGGCGGCCGCGGCGCGGTGCCGCCGGACCTCCTGCATGTCGGCGATCAGCGCCTCCATGGACGGGTCGGGCGGCAACGCGGCCGCGCCGCCCAGCAGCGCGTCGAGCTCGGCGATCACCGTGGGGTCGGTCGCCACGCCGCGGATGTGCTCCGCCAGCCGGCGCGCCTCCGTGCCCATCGGCATCGCCGGCGGCAGGGCCAGGGTGCCCTGGCGGGGCGCCGAGAGCCGCTTCTTGCCGGTGGCCACGTCCAGCAGCCAGCGGTGGAAATGCATCGCCTGCTCGGTCCGCGCGTACATCGCCAGCATCATCACGCCGCTGAGCGAGAACACCCGCACCTCCTGCATGCCGCCCAGCGTCGGCAGCGGCAGCAGGGCGGTGTCGTCGGGGCCGAACTGCTCCCGGTGGCGCTGATAGATCATGCGCACGCCGCGTGCGCCGAGCCCCAAGGCAGGAACAATCTGTTCCGACCTGAACCAGATTGTTCCCCCCCTTTGCACCACGTCGAAGCGGTGGGCATCGAAATGGAGGATGACGTCGTTCGGCATAGGCCGATGCTCCTTCGGGATCGGGGGAAGCCCCCCGGGTGTTGAACAGGCTGCCGAAGGCCAGCCCGCGCATGCCTTTAGGCCCGGCCCGAAGGCCGGTCCCTGGACATACACATGCGCCACCCGGAAGAAGGTTGGGGACCCCGTTCGCGGAGGAAGCGCCTTCGGCAACCACGTCGGGGGCAGTGTTCAAGCCGCACCCGTCGCGCCGCCGAAGCTGCGCCATCGGGGCGCATCGGGTCAAGGGGCTTGAAAGCGGGGCGTCGTCTTTCGCCCGCGCTGACATCAGCGCGCCTCGCACGTCAGCAGGCTGCGGAGGATCCGCGCCCAGCACCGCGCCCAGCGCCGGTGCCGCCACTGCCGGCGGCTACCCATGGCGCGGCGCCTCGCCCGCCCGCTTCGCCTCCGCCTCGAGGAAGAGCTCGACATGGCCATCCGCCATGCTGGAGAGCAGGCCGAGGTCCGCCGCGGTGTTCCTCTTCGCGTGGCTGACGCCGGCGTCGAAGGCCATGCGGATCACGCCGAAGATCCTCTGGCGCAGCTCCTCCCGCGTCATTCCACCAGCTCCAGGCTGGCGACGAAGTGCACCCGCTCGCCGGCTGGCAGCGGCAGCGTCACGTCCACGCTGACGAAGCGCGCCCCCTGCTCGTCCAGCATGTCCGGCGCGGCCTGAGAAAGCCGGTGTACCGCCAGCTCCATCTGCTGCTGCACATGCGCGCGGAGCTGCTCTTCCCAGATCGAGAGGGGCACACCGAGGCGCTCAAAGGCGGTGGCCGGCGCGGCGCTCGCACTCACGCCGCCGCCGGGGGCTCGCCGCCGCCCGCCTCCTGCGCCTGCCGGGCTCGC
>CAYNYQ010000788.1:0-1834 GCA_964401305.1 uncultured Acetobacteraceae bacterium
CCAGGCGGATGAAGTACTCGCTGGGCGCCAGGCTCCGCCGCCCGCCCTCGCTGCCCGCGGCCTCCTCGTCGTGGTCGTAGATCAGCACGAGGTCGAGGTCGGAGCCCGGCAGCATCTCCCGCCCCCCGAGCTTGCCGAGCGCCACCACCGCCAGCCCGCCGCCGGGCACGCGGCCGTAGCGCTCGGCGAAGTCGGCCGAGACGCGGGGCAGCAGCGCCGCGATGGCGCTCTCGGCGAGGTCGCTGCGCAGCGCGCCGGCGGTATCGGCATCGAGCACGCCCTCGAGCGCGGCGGCGTCGATCTCGAACTTCCGCTCCGTGGCGATGCGCCGCGCCGCCTCCAGCGCCTCCTCGAGGTGGCGCGCATCCTTCACCAGGGCCGGCAGCACGGCCGAGGGATCGGCGCCGCTGACCGAGAGCGTCCCGGCCAGCAGCCCGTCCAGCGCCGCCGGGCTGCGCGCCAGATGGTTGGCCAGCTCCGGCGCCGCGCCGAGGATGCCGGCGATGCGGTCCAGCAGCACCGGGTTGCGATGCAGCAGGCTCAGCACCTGCACGCCGGCGGGCAGCCGCGTCAGCACGGCGTCGAAGCGGGCCAGCGCCTGGTCCGGCAGGTGCTGCCGGCCGAAGGCGGCCAGCAGCGCGGGCATCAGCTCGGTGAGCAACTCCCGCGCGCGCTGGCTGCGCGTGGCGCGCGGGCGGCCATGGTGCCAGCCCCGCACCATGGCGGCGACCGAGCCCGGGTCGGCGAAGCCCATCCGCCGCAGCGTGGCGATGGTCTCGGGGTCGTCCTCGACGCCGGTGAAGACCAGGTTGCCGCCGCCATTGCCGGCGCTCGCCTCGGCGCGCGAGAGGTCGGGTGCGCTCTCGAAGAGGCCGGCATAGTGCCGCTCGACCCGCGCGAGATGGCCGAGGAAGGCCTGGGCGAAGGCCTCCGGCGTCTCGAACCCCATGAAGCTGCCGATGCGCGCCAGCCCCTCCGGCTCCCCGGGCAGGCGATGGGTCTGCCGGTCGGCGACCATCTGCAGCCGATGCTCGAGCGTGCGCAGGAACACATAGGCATCGGCGAGGTCGGCCGCCGCGCGGCGCTCGAGCTTGCCCGCGGCGACGAGGGCGGCGAGCGCGCCGAGGGTGGTCGGGTCGCGCAGCGCGGGATCGCGCCCACCCCAGATCAACTGCAGGATCTGGGCGGTGAACTCGATCTCGCGGATGCCGCCGCGGCCGAGCTTCACGTCGTGCCCCGCCAGCGTGCCGGGGGACGGAAGCATGTCGCCCGCGCCCTTCGCCCCCTTGTGCGCGTGGATCTGCCGCTTGATGGAATGGATGTCGGCCATCGCCGCGAAATCGAGGTGCCGGCGCCAGAGGAAGGGGCGGATCTCGCGCAGGAAATGCTCGCCGAGGGCGCGATCGGCGGCGACGGGCCGCGCCTTGATCATCGCCGCGCGTTCCCAGTTCTGCCCCATGCTCTCGTAGTACTGGATGGCGGCGGGCAGCGAGACCGCCAGCGGCGTCGCCGCCGGGTCGGGGCGCAGGCGCAGATCCGTGCGGAAGACATAGCCCTCGGCCGTGCGTTCCTCCAGCAGCCGCACCAGGTCGCGGGCCAGGCGCACGAAGCAGGCGCCGGCGCGGTCCTCGTGGTAGGCTGCCCGGGAATCGTAGAGCAGCATGAGGTCGATATCCGAGGAGTAGTTCAGCTCGCGCCCGCCGAGCTTGCCCATCCCCAGCACGACCAGGCCGCTGCCCTTGCCGATCGCGCGCGGATCGGTGCGGGCGCCGCTGCGGGGCAGCCGCAGCTCGCCCCGCTCCGCCGCGGCCAGCAGCAGGTGGGCGCAAGCGAA
>CAYNYQ010000789.1:0-1833 GCA_964401305.1 uncultured Acetobacteraceae bacterium
CGGCCATGCCGCTGCTCTCCCGCCCTCCCGAGCTGGCGCTGCGCGGCGCCGCGCATGCGCTGCGCGACAAGGTCTCGCTGCGCGTCGCCGACGGCGACCGCATGTTCGAGGGCGATGCGGCGCACTACCTCGGCTGCGGCGCCTCGGCGCTGAACCTGCTGCATGCCGCCTGCGGGCTGGCCGGGCTGCGGCCGCGGCGGATCCTCGATTTCGGCGCCGGGGCGGGGCGCGTGACGCGCTGGCTGCGCGCGCAATGGCCCCGGGCGCAGCTCTTCGCCACCGACCTCCGCGCCGCCGACCTTGCCTTCTGCGAGGCTGAGTTCGGCTGCACCACCTGGATCTCCGGCACCGACGTCGCGGCGCTTGCCGCCCCTTCCCGCCTCGACCTGATCTGGGCCGGCTCGGTCCTGACCCATCTCGACGAGGCACGGGCGCTGGCGCTGCTGGCGCGGCTGCTGGAGTGGACGCGGCCGGAGGGCGTGGTCGTCGCCTCGCTGCATGGGCGCCACGCCGCCGGGCGCGGGCCGGCGAGCCAGTTCTACGGCCTGGGCGAGGCGGGCTGGGCGCGGATGGCGCAGGCCTGGCAGGGCGGCGCCGTCTATGCCTATGCCGACTATCCCTTCGCGGCGCCGGGCTACGGCATCTCGCTCAGCCGGCCGGACTGGGCGGCGCGGCTGCCCGAGCGCCTGTCGGGCACGCGGCTGCTGCTGTTCGGCGAGCGGCTCTGGGATGACCACCACGACGTGGTGGCGCTGCAGCGCCGCGCGATCGATGCGGGTGGATGAGGGTGCTTTCAGCCGCGGCCGCGGCGCGCGATGCCGAGCAGTGCGATCGACGCGAACAGCAGGGCACCCGAGGTTGGCTCGGGAACATCTATTGAGGCGACCGACCGCTGTGCCAAGCCGACCGAGGTCGGCGTCGCCTCGAAATAGATCACGTTGCTCAGGGCATAGTCGACGTACTGGAAGCGCATGCTGCCGGGATCACCGGGTTGCAGTGCGCGAACCATCGTTTGCTGGAAGCTCTCCGACGGCACGAAGGCGTTGTCGTAGCTGTACGAGATGCTCTCCGCCTGGAGGAAGTGGCCTTGACGGGGGTCATCGAACGCGACGGCTATGAAGTAGTCGTACCCGAACGTGCCCTGGGAGAGGCCCGCACCGAGGGACAGGTAGCCGTTGTAATCGGATGGGGCGGTCTCCGAGATCACGAAGGTTCCGGAGACCAGGGCCACTTCGACGGTGTACCGGCTGAAGTCGATACGCTGGTAATGCGACGTGGTGTCGAGTTCGTTCCGCACTGTCTCCGCGGTGTCGAATAGGTAGCGCAGCGTGATGGCGGTTCCGGCGAGGTTCGTATCGACCACCCCGCCCATGCCGTCGCTGATGCTGGTATAGCCGGTCGTCACCAGGCCCGAAAAGGTGGCCTCCAGGACCGCGGCCGCTGCGTCCGTGCCAGGCCGAAGCATTCCACAGCACAGGACTGCCAAGCCCAGGTGGCGCAGTCGGATCCGCATCACACCATCCCCGCCCGTTGTGCCCGAGAAGACCCACCGTTGCCAACACGATACGCTGCGCCGCGATCGCCAGGCAACCAACCGAGAGTTGCATTTCTGCAACGGGCCCGGTGCGCCGATGGTGGGCTCCCGGTGCGCTCCTGCTTTCAGCGGAGTCCAACGTCGGATCCCGGCGCCGTGGAGGCAAACTCAGCGAGCACAAAGCGCCCGCCGCAGGCCTGTTGATTGCGCCAGCCCAGCCGGATCAAGTCCGCGGAGTGCCAAAATCAGACCGCCCGCCTTGCCTTCAGCGCCGCCGCCAGCGTCCCCTCGTCCAGCAC
>CAYNYQ010000790.1:0-1831 GCA_964401305.1 uncultured Acetobacteraceae bacterium
GCGTCGTTGAAGTCGTATTTCGGGTTGTGCACCTGCGGGTCCGCCCCGCCGCGGCCGGCGCCCAGCATGATGTAGCTGCCCGGGCAGGCATTGAGCATGAAGGCGAAGTCCTCGCCGCCCATGGTGGGCTTGGGCATCAGCAGCACCCGCGCCTCGCCGGCGACGGCGCGGGCCGCGGGCAGCGTCGCCTGGGTCGCCGCCGGCTCGTTCACCGTCGCCGGATAGGCGCGCAGGAACCGCGCTTCGGCCCGGGCGCCGAAAGCCGTGGCGATGCCGGTGGCGATCTCGAGGAATTTCCGCTCCAGCAGGTCGCCGACCTCGGGCAGGAACCAGCGCGCGGTGCCGCGCAGCGCCACGCTCTCGGGGATGACGTTGTAAGTCTGTCCGCCCTGGATGCTGCCTATGGTGATCACCCCGGCCTCGACCGGTTCCAGGTTGCGCGCCACGATGGTCTGCAGCGCCGTGACGATGTGCGCGGCGATGACGACGGGGTCGTTGCCCTGGTGCGGCATGGCGCCATGCGCGCCGTCGCCGGTGATATCGACCTCGAGATTGGCCACGGCCGCCATGATGGGCCCTTCGCGCCAGGCGAAGATCCCCTCCGGTATGCCGGGCCAGTTGTGCATGCCGAAGACGCGCTCCATCGGGAAGCGCTGGAACAGGCCCTCCTGCACCATCACCTGGCCGCCGCCGAAATTCTCCTCGGCCGGCTGGAAGATGACATAGGCGGTGCCGCTGAAGTTGCGGGTCTCGGCCAGGTACTTCGCCGCGCCGAGCAGCATGGTGGTATGGCCGTCATGGCCGCAGGCATGCATGCGCCCCGGCGCCGTCGAGGCGTAGGCGAGCCCGGTCTCCTCGTGCAGCGGCAGCGCGTCCATGTCGGCGCGCAGGCCGATGGCGCGGCCGCTCTCGGCGCCGCGCCCGCGGATCACGCCGACGACGCCGGTCTTGGCGATGCCGGTGATCACCTCGTCGCAGCCGAACTCCCGCAGCTTGGCGGCGACGATGCCGCTGGTGCGCACCTCCTCGAAGGCGAGCTCGGGGTGCGCGTGCAGGTCGCGGCGCCAGGCGGTCATCTCGGCGTGGAAATCGGCGATGCGGTTGATGACGGGCATGGCGGAAAGCTCCATTCGAGATACAAACGTCTGCCGGGCCTGTCCCGTCCGGTCAATGCGCCGCGCCGCCCGGGCGCGGGGCCGGCCGCGGCGGAGACCCCCGCTACCGGCCCTCCGGCCGCAGGAAGGCGAGGTCGGCGCCCTGCGGCGCCTGCAGCACCTGGTCGTGCACCAGCCTGTCCCAGCCGCGCTTCGGCGCGGGCGGCGGGGTCCAGGCGGCACGGCGGCGGGCGAGCTCCGCCTCCTCAACCAGCAGGTCGAGGCGGCGTTCCTTCAGCGAAAGCCGCACGCGGTCGCCGGTCTCGACCAGGGCGAGCGGCCCGCCGGCGGCGGCCTCGGGCGCGATGTGCAGCACCACCGTGCCGTAGGCCGTGCCGGACATGCGGCAGTCGCTCATGCGCACCATGTCCTTCACGCCCTGCCGCGCCAGCTTCTTCGGGATGGGCAGGTGCCCGGCCTCCGGCATGCCGGCGGGGGAGAGCGGGCCGGCGCCCTTGAGGATCAGGATGTCGGTCGGCGTGACGTCGAGGTCGTCCGAATCGATGCGGTTCGCCAGGTCCTCGAGCCCGTCGAAGACGATGCAGCGCGCCTCGTGCTCGAACAGCGCCTCGGTCGCGGCGCTGCGCTTCAGTATCGCGCCATCCGGCGCAAGCGTGCCGGAAAGCGCGACCAGCCCGCCCACCGGGCTGATCGGCGTGGCGCGGGCGCGGATGATG
>CAYNYQ010000791.1:0-1830 GCA_964401305.1 uncultured Acetobacteraceae bacterium
CTACAAGGGCCTGCTGCTGGCGCACCAGGTCGGCAGCTTCTACCTCGACCTGCAGAACCCGCTGACGGAGAGCGCGCTGGCGCTGGTGCACCAGCGCTTCTCGACCAACACCTTCCCCTCCTGGCGGCTGGCGCATCCCTACCGCTTCCTCGCCCATAACGGCGAGATCAACACGGTGCGCGGCAACGTGAACTGGATGTACGCGCGGCGCGGCGCGATGTCCTCGACGCTGCTCGGGCCCGACCTCGACAAGATGTGGCCGCTGATCCCGCACGGGCAGTCGGACACGGCCTGCATCGACAATGCGCTCGAGATCCTGCTCGCCGGCGGCTACAGCCTGGCGCATGCGATGATGATGCTGATCCCGGAGGCCTGGGCCGGCAACCCGCAGATGGATGCGGAGCGGCGCGCCTTCTACGAGTACCACGCCGCGCTGATGGAGCCCTGGGACGGGCCGGCGGCGATCGCCTTCACCGACGGGCGGCAGATCGGCGCGACGCTCGACCGCAACGGGCTGCGCCCCGCGCGCTACGTCGTGACCGACGACGACCAGGTGATCCTGGCCTCGGAGGCCGGCGTGCTGCCGGTGCCGGAGGCGAAGATCCGCAAGAAGTGGCGGCTGCAGCCCGGCAAGATGCTGCTGATCGACCTCGAGGCCGGGCGCATCGTCGACGACGCCGAGATCAAGCACCGCCTGGCCGGCGAGCACCCCTATGCCGAGTGGCTGAAGGCGACGCAGTTCAAGCTGGAGGAGCTGCCCGAGCCGGAGGAGGAGGCGCCGCCCACGGCGCGGCCGAACGACGCGACCACGCTGCTGCGCGCGCAGCAGGCCTTCGGCTACACGCAGGAGGACCTGAACTTCTTCCTCGAGCCCATGGCGAAGGAGGGCGACGACCCCGTCGGCTCGATGGGCACGGACACGCCGCTCGCCGTGCTCTCGCAGCGGCCGAAGCTGCTCTACAACTACTTCAAGCAGAACTTCGCCCAGGTCACCAACCCGCCGATCGACCCGATCCGCGAGGAGCTGGTGATGTCGCTGGTCTCGATGATCGGGCCGCGGCCGAACCTGCTCGGGCGCCAGGCCGGCACGCACTACCGGCTGGAGGTCGCGCAGCCGATCCTGACCAATGCCGACCTCGCCAAGATCCGCGGCATCGCGCGGCTCGCGGGCGACGCCTTCCGGACGGCGACGCTCGATGCCACCTGGGCGGCAGCCGAGGGCGCGGCGGGCCTCGCGCCGGCGGTGGAGCGGCTCTGCGCCGCGGCGACGGATGCGGTGCTCGAGGGGCACAACATCCTGATCCTGTCGGACCGCGCCGTCTCGGCCGAGCGCATCCCGATCCCGGCGGTGCTGGCGACGGCCGCCGTGCACCATCACCTGATCCGCAAGGGCCTGCGCACCTCCACCGGCCTCGTCGTCGAGACCGGCGAGGCGCGGCAGGTGCACCATTTCTGCGTCCTCGCCGGCTATGGCGCGGAAGCGGTGAATCCCTACCTCGCCTTCGAGACGCTGGAGCAGGTGCGCGAGACGAGCCGCCTCGCGCAGAAGCCCTACGAGGTGCAGAAGAACTACCTCAAGGGCGTGGGCAAGGGCATCATGAAGGTGATGTCCAAGATGGGCATCTCCACCTACCAGTCCTATTGCGGCGCGCAGATCTTCGACGCCGTCGGCCTCTCCACCGCCTTCGTCGAGACCTACTTCACCGGCACGGCCAGCGTGGTGGAGGGCGCGGGCATCGCCGAGATCGCGGCCGAGGCCGTCGCGCGCCACCGCCAGGCCTTCGGCGACAACCCGATCTACCGCGACCAGCTCGATGTCGGCGGCGACTA
>CAYNYQ010000792.1:0-1830 GCA_964401305.1 uncultured Acetobacteraceae bacterium
GGCCGGGCCCGGCGGCGCGCCGGGGCGCCACGCGGCCGCCCCTTCGGCGAAGCCGCGCAGGCGGGCCGCGATGACATCCCCGACCGCCGCGACCGCCGCGCGGCGCGGAAAGCGGGCGCGCCAGACGATGCGCACCGTCCGCCCGGCCCGCGCCGCCAGCGGGCGCAGCTCGATGCCCGCATCCTGCGCCACCCCGGCGGCCAGGCCCGGGACCAGCGTCGTCCCGTAGCCGGCGGCCACCATGTTGAGCAGGGTGGAGAGGCTGGCCGCGCGCAGCGCCCCGCCCAACGCCCCGCTGCGCCCGCAGGCCTCCAGTGCCTGGTCCCGCAGGCAATGCCCATCCGCCAGCACGAGGATGTCCTCGGAGAGATCCTCCTCCGCCACGATGGCGCGCGCGGCGAGCGGGTGCTCGGGCGGCAGGGCGGCGAGGAAGGGCTCGGCGAAGAGCGGTCGGCTGGCGAGATCGGCGCCGTCCACCGCGGTCGCCAGCAGGGCGGCGTCGAGCTCATGCGCCCGCAGGCGCTCGAGCAGCCCGGCCGTCTGGTCCTCCCACGGTTCCACCTCCAGCGCGGGCAGCGCGGCGCGCAGCTGCGCGAAGACCAGCGGCAGCAGGTAGGGCGCGAGCGTCGGGATGACGCCGAGCCGGAACGGGCCGGCCAGCGGATCGCGCAGGTCGCGCGCCACCGCGAGGATGGTGTCGGCCTCCGCCACCGCCGCACGGACATGGCCGATCAGGCGCTCGCAGGCCGCGGTCGGCGCGACCGCCTTGCTGCTGCGCTCGAACAGCGTCACGCCGAGCCATTCCTCGAGCTTGCGGAGCTGCACGGAGAGGGTCGGCTGGCTGACGCCGCAGGCCTCGGCGGCGCGGCCGAAATGCCCGTGCTCGGCGACGGCGAGCAGGTAGCGGAGGTCGCGGAGATTCATCGCGTCAGGGATCCTGCCATGATAGTCCCTGCCTATTGGATTGGTTGAACGGAAGTTCCTTCCTTAATCCTCGCAACCTCGCTAGCCTTGGGCAAGGGCGCCCGGCTCGTGTAGGAACGATCCGCCCGGCGCCCTCGGGGGAGCAGCGAAGGCGCCGCGTGGCGGATGCGCTTCGCTGTCGCCCCGGACGGACCTGCCCGAGGCGGCACCGCGGGGGCCCGCGGCGGCCGGGCGATCGGGGGCACGCCGATAGCGTCGCCAGCCCGGAGGAGCGCCGGCCGGCGCGCCGCGGCGTCCGACCACGCCGCACGCGTTGGGTTCAGCCAGTAACGGAGGGAAAGATGGACGGAAGTGGCTCGAGCGCCGGCAAGTGCCCGGTGATGCACGGCGCCCCGAAGAACGCGATCTTCGGTGGCCGGTCGTTCCGCGACTGGTGGCCGAACCAGCTCAACCTCAGGATCCTCGCCCAGCACTCGGCGCTGGTGAACCCGATGGGGCCGGGCTTCAGCTATGCCGAGCAGTTCAAGACGCTCGACCTCGAGGCGATCAAGAAGGACATCATCGCCCTGATGACCGACAGCCAGCCCTGGTGGCCGGCCGACTACGGCCACTACGGGCCCTTCTTCATCCGCATGGCCTGGCACGCGGCCGGCACCTACCGCATCGCCGACGGCCGCGGCGGCGCGGGCAATGGCGCGCACCGCTTCGCGCCCGAGAATTCCTGGCCCGACAACGGCAACCTCGACAAGGCGCGCCGCCTGCTCTGGCCGATCAAGCAGAAGTACGGCAACAAGATCTCCTGGGCCGACCTCTTCATCCTCACCGGCAACTGCGCCATCGAGTCGATGGGCCTGAAGCCCTTCGGCTTCGGCGGCGGCCGCGTCGACATCTACGAGCCGGAGGAGG
>CAYNYQ010000793.1:0-1819 GCA_964401305.1 uncultured Acetobacteraceae bacterium
GACCTAGAGCGTGATCGCCGAAGGGCGTAACGCCCGCAGGCGTGAATCACGCGACCAAACAACGAGAAAGACCACGATCCGCGATTCAGTCATCGCGGATCGTGGTCTAGCCGCTCGGTCGATTTTCGCACCCGCGGGTGCGGGTGGAAAGCGGCGGTATTCGTCGGGTGTTGTGCCTCAGGCTGCCCACGAGAGGGGAGCAGACGGGTCCGCACCGCCTCCTGAAAAATCTTCAACGGTTCCGCGCGGATCAGACGCGCTTGCGGCGTACCAAGCTCAAGGGAGCCAGAGAGGCTGACCTGCGCCTGGGCGGCCACCCAAGCTCTGACCTTGCGCGTCGTATGCGTTGGACCTGGGGTGCGTTCCAGCGAGCAGTCGGACGACCACCGCTGCACATGCCGGCGTTCAATGGACATCGGCGCGTGTGCGCGGCGACGAGCGTCGGCTTGCTTTACACCGAGTGGTTTGAACGAGATCGATGCGCGTCAGAAAAAATTACACCTCACGCCGCATCGCGCCCATGCTGACGCCTAGAACACTGAGATCACGTCACAAAAATTTCGGCCTCACTTTTGCGTGTTCGCTCCCAGCCGAGCAGAGTAGGCCCGGCTCCGCCCTGAAGCGGTCGCCGTAAATGTCTGAAAGGGAACAGAAACATATGCGGAAGTTCTTACTTGGTGTCGCTGCCGCCACTGCCATTTTCCTGGCGAACAAGAAGGCAGACGCGGCCGTCACGGTCAATATCTTCGAATCAGGCGGCAACGTCGTCGCCGAGGCGAGCGGGACACTGAACCTGAGCGGACTGACACCTTTGGGAGGTGGAACTTCTACCGCAGCCGAACTCTGGGCAACGTTCGGAACGATCTCGTTCTTCAACGCCGGTTCTCCTGTCATCGGCTATACCTTCAGCGGCCCGAACAACTGGGGTTCGGGACCCCTGACCACCATCCTGCCGACTTCCGGTGCCAGTCCGATCGCCATCAACAGCGGGGGATTCCCCGGTGGGCCTGTCATTCTCGTGGCGAGCGACTTCGTTTCCGGAGGGTCGGTGACGGGGTCTGTTGTCCTGGCCAGTACGACCTTGGCCGCGCTTGGTCTGACCTCCGACACCTACATCTACACGTCCAGTGCCGACACCGTCACCGTCAACATCGGGGTGCCGGAACCCACCAGCATGGCGCTTCTCGGCGCAGCGCTCGTCGGGCTCTGCGCATCGATACGTCGTCGGCGCGCTGCGTAAGGCCGGCAGAGGCTTTCCGCGTTGTCATGCGGTGGCGAGGGTTTGACCTCCGCCACCGCCTTGGCGTTGCATGCCGACGGGCGCTTCGAACGATCTCCGCTTCGGGTCGGCAGCAGCCCTTCCCGTTTCGTCCAGGGTTCAGCTCCGCGACAGCACCGAGCACGTTTTCAGCTGGACCCAGGCTTGATTTCTGCATATATAGGTTTTTGTTCCTATATCACCAGAAACCCGCATGCCCCTCATCCCGCACTCGCCGCTGTCCTGCGCCCCGCTTCCCCTGCCGCCCAGCCCCGTCCGGGCGGCACCTCGGCGGCGGGTTTGCGCGTCTTCCGGCGGCACCGGGTATTTGTCCGCAATCTGCAGGCAGCGCGATTCCGCGGCGAATGACGCACCGGTCGAGGGTGGTCCGCAGCTTCCGGTGTCCAGAGGCCTTTGGGCCTCTGGCGGGGAGAGCGCGAGAGGGGCGGCGCCCCTCTCGCCCCCGCGCTCAGGTCTTCAGGAAATCCTCGATCGCCCCCTGCGGCGCCTTCGCATAGGCGCCGCTGCGGCTGACGCAGGCGCCCGTCGCGCGGTGCAGCG
>CAYNYQ010000794.1:0-1814 GCA_964401305.1 uncultured Acetobacteraceae bacterium
TGGCTCGCCAGCGCCTCGCGGCTCAACAGCGTCTCAGCCCAATCCCGCAGCCCATCCTTCACCCAGAGCTCGACCGGCGCGCTGAAGCCCATCTTCGGCCGGTCGACGATCGCCTGCGGGACATGGCGGTAGAGGATGCTGCGCAGCGGCACCTTCCCCACCTCCCCCTGCACCTTGGCCGCGGTCGGGAAGCGCCAGGACATCTCGATCACCCGGTAGTCGAGCAGCGGGCAGCGCACCTCGAGCGAGGTGGACATGCTCGCCCGGTCCACCTTCGCCAGGATGTCGTCGATCAGGAAGGAGGCGCTGTCCATGAAGGTCAGCCGGTCGATCGGCGTCGAGCGGCCGAGCCGGTAGGCCTCCCCCGTCAGCTGCGGGCGGAAGGCGGCCGGGTCGGCCAGCAGCCGCCGCGGGTCGAGCGACTGCGACATGATGGTCTCGCCGAAGCTCTCCGGGTCGCCATCCGCCAGCAGCCGGCGCAAGAGCCCCAGGCGCCGCTCGAGCTTCTGGCTGCCCCAGCGCCCCGCCGCCGGCTCGGCCAGGTGCTCGACCAGCCCAGCCGCCAGCGCGCGCAACGGCCCGGGCACGGCGGCGCGGCGGCGCAGCCAGGCATCCGCCCCGGCATAGCGCTGGTAGCCGCCGAAGAGCTCGTCCCCGCCATCGCCCGAGAGCGCCACCGTCACCCCGCGCCGCGCCATGCGGCAGAGCAGGGTCGTCGGGATGATGCTGTCGTCGGCGAAGGGCTCGTCGCAGATGCCCGGCACCTCGGCGACCATCGCCAGCGTCTCGGCAGGCGTGACCACCTGCTCCTCGTGCCGGGTCTTCAGGTGGGTGGCGACGGCGCGGGCATGGCCGGCCTCGTCCCATTCGCGGGCCGAGAAGCCGATGGCGAAGCTGCGCACCTCGGCCCCCGTCGCCGCCATCAGCGCGGTGACGAGGCTGGAATCGATGCCGCCCGAGAGGAAGGCGCCGAGCGGGACATCGGCGACCATGCGCATCCGGGTCGCGTCCTGCAGCAGCGCCTCCAGCTCCTCGACCGAGGCCGGGCGGCCGGCATCCTGCGCCTCGAGCCCGGTGAGCGCCGCCTCGCGCAGCGACCAGTAGGGTCGGGGGGCGGGGGTCTCGCGCCGCGCCGCGGCCGCGGGGTCGAGCCGCAGCAGGTGGCCTGCCGGCAGGCGCCGCGCGGCAGCGAAGATGGTCTGCTCGCCGAGCCCGTAGCCGAGCTGCAGGAAGCCGGCCAGCGCCTGGCGGGAGACGGTGGAGTCGAAGCGCGGGTGCTCGCGCAGCGCCTTGAGCTCGGAGGCGAAGAGGAAGCTGTCGCCGGCCCAGGCATAGTGCAGCGGCTTCTTGCCGATGCGGTCGCGGGCGAGCCAGAGGCAGCGCTCCCGCCGGTCCCAGACGCCGAAGGCGAACATGCCGTTGAGCTTCGGCAGCGCCGCCTCGACCCCCCATTCGGCGATGGCCTCGAGCAGAATCTCGGTATCCGAGTGGCCGCGCCAGGGATGGGAACGGCCGCGGGCGGCCTCGATGGCGTCGCGGACCTCGGCGAAGTTGTAGATCTCGCCGTTGAAGACGATGGCGTAGCGGCCGCAGGCGGAAAGCATCGGCTGATGCCCCGCCGGCGAAAGGTCGAGGATCGAAAGGCGCCGGAAGCCGAGGGCCATGCCGCCCTCGCGGTCGATCCAGGCACCGTCGTCGTCCGGCCCGCGATGCACCTGGCGGTCGCGCATGGCGGCGATCAGGCGGAGGGCGGAGGCCTCGTCGGCGATGCCGCCCGGGGTGAGGAAGCCGGCTATGCCGCACATGCTATGCTC
>CAYNYQ010000795.1:0-1813 GCA_964401305.1 uncultured Acetobacteraceae bacterium
CGGGGAGGCAGCTGCAAGCTTTCATGTCAGAGGCTGGAACTGGTGGCGCAAGGTGATTTTGCCCGGAATTCTGCCCTATTACGTGACAGGCGCAGTGACGGCCTGCGGCGGCTCCTGGAACGCGGCCATCGTAGCTGAAATCGCCAGTTGGGGCGACACCAGGCTGGTCGCCTTCGGGCTGGGGTCCTATATCGCCGAGGCAAGTGCGAGGCCGCCCGCCTGCTCCGCCGCTACGCCGCGGCGCGCGAGCGGCGCCGGACGATCGAGCCGGTCTGGCGGTCCTGCTACGACCATGCCCTGCCCGCGCCGACCGCCGGCGGCGGGCTCTTCGACGCCACCGCGGCCGACGCGGCGGAACAGCTGGCCGCCTCGCTGCTGGCCGAGCTGACGCCGCCCTGGTCGCGCTGGTTCGGCCTGGCGCCAAGCCGGCCGCTGGAGGACGGGGAGGAGGACCGCGCTGCGAGCCTCGCCCTCGAGGATGCCGCCGGCGTGCTGCAGGCGCATTTCGACCGCTCGAACTTCGCCATCGAGATGCACCAGGCCTTCCTCGACCTGGTCGTCGCCGGCACCGGCGTGCTGCTGGTGGAGGAGGCGCCGCTCGGCGAGGCCTCGGCCTTCCGCTTCGCCGCCGTGCCGCTCGGCACCGCGGTGCTGGAGGAGGGGCCGGACGGTCGCCTGACGACGCTGTTCCGCGAGGCCCGGCTCGCCGCCCCGGCGCTGGCCGCGCGCTACCCCGGGGCGCCGCCGCCGCCGGACGGCGCCGAGCCCGAGGCGACGCACCGCGTGGTGGAGGCGACCTGGCCGGACGGCCCGGCGATCCGCCACCTGGCGATCCTCGCCGACGATCCCGACCGGCCGGTGGTCCTGGCCGAGGGCCGCTTCGCCGAGCACCCCGCCATCGCCTTCCGCTGGCTGAAGGCGCCCGGCGAGGTCTATGGCCGCGGCCCGGTGATGAAGGCGCTGCCCGACATCCGCACCGCCAACAAGGTGGTCGAGCTCGTCCTCAAGAACGCCTCGATCGCCGCGACGGGGATCTGGCAGGCCGAGGATGACGGCGTCCTGAACCCGGCGACGGTGAAGCTGACGCCGGGCGCGATCATCCCGAAGGCGCCGGGCAGCGCCGGCCTGACGCCGCTGGCCGCGCCGGGGAATTTCGACGTCTCGCAGCTGGTGCTGACCGACCTGCGCATGCGCATCCGCGGCGCGCTGCTGGCCGACCGCATCGGGCCGCAGCAGGATGCGCGGCGCACCGCGACCGAGGTGCTGGAGCGCGCGGCGGAGACTGCCCGCCTGCTCGGCGCCACCTATGGCCGGCTGCAGGCCGAGCTGCTGACGCCGCTGGTCGCCCGCTGCCTCGGCATCCTGCGCCGGCGCGGCGAGATCCCGCGCCTGACGCTGCCCGGCGGGCGCGAGGCGGCGATCCGCTACGAGAGCCCGCTGGCCCGCGTGCAGGGACGGGCCGATGCGGCGAACACGCTGCTCTTCCTGCAATCGGTCGCGGCGCTTGGCGGCGAGGCCGCCGCGCAGGTCGATGCCGCGGCGGCGACGCGCTGGCTGGCCCGCACGCTCGGCGCGCCGGCCGAGGTGCTGGTGCCGCTGCCGCCCGGTCGCTGACGCGGCCGCCCCAAGCCTGCGCCGGCCCCTTGTCCGGCCATCGGCGGCCGCGCGCCGCCCGTCCCCAGTCCGGGCGGCGCGCCCGCCTGTCGCACTTCCCCCCCCGGCGGGCCGCCCCCCCCGCCCCCCCCCCCCCCCGAGGGCGCCCCCCCCCCCCCCCGGGCGGGGGGGGGCCCCCCCCCCAGCCCGGGCCGCCCAG
>CAYNYQ010000796.1:0-1812 GCA_964401305.1 uncultured Acetobacteraceae bacterium
GGCTGCGCACGCGGTAGGCCGCGGCCAGCAGGCCGCCGAGGGTGTCGAGGGCGGGCGGGCGGTTCTCGACCCAGCGCTCGAAGATCGCCTCGAAGCGCACCACGCCGACGCGCCGGTCGTCCCAGTCCAGGATCCCGGGCTGGGCCAGCACCACCTCGATCTCACCGAGCCAGGGATGCACCAGCGTGCCGGGCCCGGGCTCGCGGCAGGCCTGCTGCAGGTCACGGGCGCGGAAGACGTAGTCATCGCCGATGATCAGGCCGGAGACGATGATGGGCCCGTCCAGCGCGCCCAGGTCCTCCCACGCGGCCTCGTCGCGGCCGGGGAAGAGGTACTTCACCCAGCGTCGACCGGTCTCCTCCCGCGCCCGCTCCATGTGGAATTCCACACCACGGAAACTTGCGCCGAAGAGGCCCTCGAAGAGGTCGAGCAGAGGCATTTTATCTGGCCCTCAGACGCCGGGCGCCGGCATCCGCCGGCTTGGCTCCGCCGGACGTCCGGCGGGCCGCGTTCGCGGCCTCGGCTCGCGCGCTCGCCGCCATCACACGGGCCGCAGCATCAGGCCGCGGTCGGTGCCGATGCTGATGCCGGGCACGTCCGTCTCGCCGCGGCGGAGCACCAGGCCCGGGGCGAGGGCGATCTCGATCTTGCCGTGCCACTGGCTGCGCTGGTCGGGCGCGGATTGCGGCTGGATGGCTTCGTCGCGGTAGGGGTTGCGGCCGTCGCGCAGGTTCCGCCGTCGCTGTTCGGGCGTGAGCGGCCCCTGAAGCTCCTGCTGGCGGCGGAATTCCTGCCCCTGCTCGAAGCGGCGCGCGGGCCCCTCGACCTGCTCGCGGAGCCAGCGGCCGAGCTTGTCCAGCCGCCCCTGGAGATCCTCGAACCCGTCGACCAGGCTGCGGACAGAGGCAGCGACGAAGCCCGTGGCTGTGCGCAGCTTTCCGTCCAGGATGTCGTTCAGGCCGGCGAGGCCGATGTTGATCGCCTCCAGCGCGCCGGTCGCCAGCGGCAGCAGCCGCCCGCCGAGGTCGCCGAGGTTCTCGCCCATCTGCTTGAACTGCTCGTTGAACTTCCGCAGGTCGGCGTCCAGGCCGGTCTCCTGGTCGGTGGCGGCCTGCTCCACCCCACCCCAGGTGGCGCGCATGCTCTCCTCGATGATCCGCTGGAAGCCCGGGAAGTCGCCCTGGATGCCCTGGAAAGCTCTTCTCGCGTTCTGGTCCGGGATCAGCTCCCCCAGATCGACATCGGTGCGACCGCGGAGGACCTGCTCCATGCGCTGGACCAGGGCGAACAGCGGGTCCCACCCCTGCCGCAGCGCATCGTTCCGCACCGCGCGGGCATCGAGCCCCGTTTTCTCGAAGAACAGCCGCTGGAAGTCCGCGGAGCCGATCTGGCCCAGAAGCTGGGAGACGCCGCGGCCCGCGTCATCGGCGTTGCCGCCGAAAACGTTGATCGCCGCCTGGTTCATCGCCGCGACGGTCGCCACCGCCCTGGGGCCGGTCAGCCGGAATCCGGCCGCGTCCGCCAGCTGGCCGCCGAGATGGCGGGCCATGTCCTTTGCCTCGAAGCCGCCGAGCTGCGAGGACCGCAGCGCGATCGCAAAGGCCCGCTGTATCTCGCCCATGTCGGTGATCTTCGCGCTCTCCCGCAGCGCGAAGGAGACGTTGGCGATGTCCGTCGCCGCGGCGCGGGTGGCCGAGGTGAAGGTGGCGATGGTCTCCATGAAGGCGCTGGCCTGCGCCTCCTCCATGCCGCGGCCGATCAGGGTGCCCTGCGCCGCCACCAGGTCCGTGCTGCTCAGCGCGCGCCGTTCCG
>CAYNYQ010000797.1:0-1808 GCA_964401305.1 uncultured Acetobacteraceae bacterium
CCCCGCCATGACCCCGCCCCGCAATTCCACCGCCGCCCGCGACATCGCCTATGCGCTGCATCCCTATACGGACCACAAGCAGCACCTGAAGGATGGGCCGCTGGTCATCAACCGCGGCAAGGGCGTGCGCATCTACGACGACCAGGGCAAGGAATACATCGAGGCGGTCGCCGGCCTCTGGTGCGCCTCGCTCGGCTTCGACAACGAGCGCCTGGTGGAGGCGGCGGCGACGCAGATGCGCAAGCTGCCGTTCTACCACACCTTCACGGCCAAGTCGCACGAGCCGATGGTCGACCTGGCCGAGATGCTGATCGAGCGCGCGCCGGTGCCGATGTCGAAGGCCTTCTTCGCCAACTCGGGCTCCGAGGCGAACGACACGGTCATCAAGATCCTCTGGTACATGCACAACGCCATCGGCAAGCCGGAGAAGAAGAAGATCATCAGCCGGCTGAAGGGCTACCACGGCATCACCCTGGCGGCGGCGTCGATGACCGGGCTGCCGGCCAACCACAAGCTCTTCGACCTGCCGCTGCCGGGCTTCATCCATGTCGGCACGCCGCACCACTACCACGGCGCGCGCCCTGGCGAGTCCGAGGAGGAATTCGCCACCCGCCTCGCCGCCGAGCTCGAGGAGACGATCCTGAAGGAGGGGCCGGAGACGGTCGCCGCCTTCTACGCCGAGCCCTTCATGGGCGCGGGCGGCGTCATCATCCCGCCGCCGACCTATTTCGAGAAGATCCAGGCCGTCCTCCGGCGCCACGACGTGCTGTTCTGCGCCGACGAAGTGATCGCCGGCTTCTTCCGCACCGGCAACTACTGGGGCAGCCAGACCTTCGCCATGCAGCCCGACATCCTGGTCTGCGCCAAGGCGCTGTCGGCCAGCTTCCTGCCGATCTCGGCGGTGCTGGTGAACGAGCGCGTCTTCCAGGGCATCGCCGAGGGCTCCTCGACGATCGGCACCTGGGGCCATGGCTTCACCTATTCCGGCCATCCCGTGCCGGCCGCGGTCGCGGTGGAGACGCTGAAGATTTACGACGAGATGGACATGCTCTCGCATGTCCGCGCCGTCGGCCCGCACCTGCAGGGCGAGCTGCGCCGCCGCTTCGCCGGGCACCCGCTGGTCGGCGAGGTGCGCGGCGTCGGCATGGTCGGCGCCATCGAGCTGGTCGAGGACAAGGCGACGCACCGGAACTTCGACCCGGCGAAGAAGGTCGGGCCGCGCCTGACCAAGCACGGCGAGAAGCACGGCGTGATCCTGCGCGCCATGGTGAACGACAGCATCGGCTTCTCCCCGCCGCTGATCATCACCACGGCCGAGATCGACGAGATGCTGGACCGCGTGGAGCGCGCGCTGGCCGACCTGACGGTCGAGCTGCGGCGCGAGAGCCTCGCCGCGGTCTGAGCCGCAGGGGGTGCCCCGGCGCCGCCGCCGGGGCCTCTCCCCGCCCGCACGCGCCCTGCGTTGAACGCCCTCTCGCCCGCCGCGGCGCCGGCCCTGCCGCGCGCCGCCGATCCCCTGCTGCCGATTGCCGTGGCGCTCGCCATCGCACCCCTTGCCGCGGTGCTGCAATCGAAGGCGGTGGCACCGATCGCCACGGTGGCGCTGCTGGCCACGGTGCTGCTGCACCGGCGCGCGCATGGCGCCTGGCCCTGGCCGCGGGGCCTCGCCGCGCTGGCCGCCGGGCTGCTCTTCCTCTGGGCCGGGCTCAGCGCCGCCTGGGCGATCGCGCCGCTGCGCGCCCTCGGCACCGCCGTGCAGCTCGGCGGCTTCGTGCTGCTCGGCGCCGCGGCGGCGCGGGCGGTCGGCG
>CAYNYQ010000798.1:0-1807 GCA_964401305.1 uncultured Acetobacteraceae bacterium
CCGCGGTGAACCAGGCCTTCTACGCCTTCGGCCCGGCGCTGATGGGGGTGGCGCTCGATGCCTGGGGCCCTGCCGCGCCGCCGCTGCTCGCGCTCGGACTGCAGATGCTGGCCGGCGGCGTGCTGCTGGCAGGGCGGCGGGACGCGACGGCGCGATCGGCCTGACGCACCGCGGCCCGCCGCTACTACGCCGCGCGGCCGGACCACCAGACGTGGATCGCTTCGAGCCCCTCGCGCAGGACGATCGCGTCCGACTGCGCGACCATGGGCAGACACCGCAACTGCGACTGACCCCGCATGCAGGCCCGGCCCGCGCGCGCCACCCGTGACCGATCACCTCGGTCCTCTCAACGCGCCGCGGCCGTCCGGTCCATCAGACCGAGCGCCGCGCGCAGCGAGTCGTCCGACACCTGCATGATCCCGCCGAAGGGCCGGTTCAGCTCCAGCACGAGGAACATCGCGCCCCCGACCGAGGCGGCGCCGATCGCCAGCGCGATCACCACCACGGAGTTGTACCGCGCCAGCAGCCCGAAGGCGAGGAACAGGGTGACGAGCCAGAAGCTGACCACCAGCACGATCGGCAGGGGCAGGTCGTTGTTCACCTGGTTGAAAAGCAGCACCCGCGTGCGTGCGCTGGCGCCGAGCAGATCCAGGATGTGGCGCTGCGTGGTGCGCTGCACCTCGGTCGTGGCCGGCAGCGCGCCGACCACGGCGCCGAACCGCAGCCGCGCGGCATCCGCCGCCGAGGGGTCGAGCGCCGCGGTGACCTCCGCCCCCCCCTGGGCCGGCCAGATCCGCTCGATTTCCGCGATCGCGACCTGCCTCAGCAGCGCCCGTGCCGGCGCCGCCTCCGCGCCGAAGGTGCTGAGCGCGCGGTCGATCTCCACGAGGTTGGCCGCCAGCTGGTCCACCTCGTCGCTGACCGTGTTGTAGGCGCTCTGGGCATTGGCCACGAGCAGGCCGAGCAGCAGCGCCGACATCCCTGCGATCAGCCCGGTGATGTTGGTGACGACGGCGCGGGACTCGTCGTCGAGGTGGTGCTCGGCGAGGCGGAGCCGCAGCGCCAGTCCGATCAGGCCCGCGAGCAGGCAGCCGGCGGAGATTGCGATGGCGATCGGAAGCGTGGACATCGTTGGCTCCATGCCGGGGGAGGCACGCCGGCGCAGCCGGGCGAGACGCCATCATGGGACCCTGGTCGCGCGCACGTGAAGCCCGCAATGGGGCGCTGGAACGCCGTCCCGGGACGTCGGCGCCGCGTCAGAGGAACCCCACCGGGTCGACATCCACCTGCACCCGCACGCTGCTCGGCACCGCGACCCGCGCCAGCCATTCGCGCAGGATCGGCTGCACCGCGATGTCCCGCCGCGCCTTCAGCAGTAGCCGCCGGCGATGCCGCCCGCGCAGCATGGCCAGCGGCGCTGGCGCCGGGCCCAGCACCTCCACCCCCTCGATCCCCTGCGGCGCGGCGCGGCCGAGGTCACGCGCGGTGCGATCCGCCTCCCGCTCGTCCTCGGAGCTGACGATCAGCGCCGCCAGCCGGCCGAAGGGCGGCCAGTGGCCGGGGCGGCGCATGTCGGCCTCCTCTCGCATGAAGGCGTCGAGGTCGCCACCGACCAGGGCCAGCATCACCGGGTGTTCCGGGCTGAAGGTCTGCAGCAGCACCTGGCCCGGCGCCTCGGCCCGGCCGGCGCGGCCCGCCACCTGGTGCAGCAGCTGCACCGTGCGCTCGGCCGCGCGCAGGTCGCCCCCCGCCAGGCCGAGATCGGCATCGACCACGCCGACCAGCGTCAGGTGCGGGAAGTGCCAGC
>CAYNYQ010000799.1:0-1807 GCA_964401305.1 uncultured Acetobacteraceae bacterium
GTGGGCGGGGACTGGTCCATGCCGCCCCTCTGCCGTTTCGCCCCCCGCCATGCAAGACGGGCGATGCACGGGGCGAAGGGGGTCGTGCCGGGCCGGCGCCGCCGCCCTGCCTGCCCGCCGGGTCGGGCCTGGCCGCGGGCCCCGCGCGAAGGCCGAGGAGGCAGGCGCGTCCGGGCCGGCGCAGGCGTCCGGCGAGGCGACAGGCGGCGGACCGACAGGCCGCTCGCACGGGCGCGAGCGGAAGGGCGGGCGGGTGGCTCGCCCAGTCGAGGGTGGACATGCAACAGGGCCGCTCTGATATACCCGCCCGTCATCCTCGCGGTGCTCGATGCTGAAGCCCCTCTCCGTCCTGGCTGCGGCCCTCGCCCTCCTGGCCGCCGGCTGCGCCACGCGGCCGCCGGCCGACGACCCCGAGGCGCTGGCCGAGTTCCGCGAGACGAATGACCCGGCCGAGCCCTTCAACCGGGCGATGTACGATGTGCACCAGGCGATCGACCGGGCGGTGCTGAAGCCGGTCGCCCGCGGCTACCAGGCCGTGGTGCCGGAGCCGCTGCGGGTCGGGGTGCGCAACGTGCTGGGCAACCTGCGCACGCCGGTGATCCTGGTGAACGACATGCTGCAGGGCGAGCCGCGGCGCGCCGGCGACACGCTCGGACGCTTCGTGATCAACTCCACCATCGGTCTCGGCGGCATCTTCGACGTCGCCGCCAACCGCTTCGGCGTCTCCGGGCATTCCGAGGATTTCGGTCAGACCTTCGCGCGCTGGGGCATCGACGAGGGGCCCTACCTGTTCATCCCCGTGCTCGGGCCCTCCAACCCGCGCGACCTCACGGGCTTCGGGGCGGGCATCGCCGCCGACCCGCTGACCTGGTTCGGCCAGGGCGTCGCGGTCCAGGCGCTGACCAGCAGCCGCGCCGGCATGACCGTGGTCGATACGCGGGAGGGGCTGCTCGACCCGCTCGATCAGCTCGAGCGCGGCTCGCTCGATCCCTACGCCACGCTGCGCAGCATCTACCGCCAGCGCCGCCAGGCCGAGATCGAGAACCGGCTGGACGGCGCCGCCGGCGCGGCGGCGAGCAGCACGGGCTTCGGCGTCGGTTCGGGCACGCCGGGAACCAACCGCTGAACCGGCCGGTTCGGCAGGGGCGCGGTCGGGGGTGACGCGGGCCGACCGCTCGGAAGCACCAGGGCACGCGCAGGGGCGAACCGCCACGCCGCGCCCGATACGAAGGAAGAAGACCGCCGCATGACCAGCATCAGCCGCCGCGCCGGCCTCGCCGCCGCCCTTCTCGCCCTGCCCGTCGCGGCCCGCGCCCAGGGGGCCGACATCGCCGGCGCCGCCGCCTTCATCCAGCGCACCGGGCAGGAGCTGGTGGCCGCGATCAACGATCCCCGCCTGCCGCTCGGCGAGCGGCGGGAGCGCATCGCCGCCGTGCTGCGCCAGGCCGTGGACATCCAGGGTGTAGGCCGCTTCATCCTCGGCCGCTGGTGGCGCCAGGCGACGCCGGCCGAGCAGCAGGAATACCTCCGCCTCTTCGAGGAGACGCTGATCCGCAACCTCTCCGCGCGCTTCGGCGAGTACCAGGGGGTGCGCTTCTCGCTCGGCCGCACGCAGCAGCGCACCGAGGACGACGTGCTGGTCAACACCATCATCGAGCGCCCGAGCAGCGCCCCCTTCGCGCTGGACTGGCGGGTGGCCGAGGTGGGCGGGCGGCCACGCATCGTCGACGTGATCGCCGAGGGCACCTCGCTCCGCCTGACCCAGCGCAGCGAGTATTCCAGCGTCATCCAGCGCAACGGCAACCAG
>CAYNYQ010000800.1:0-1805 GCA_964401305.1 uncultured Acetobacteraceae bacterium
CCTCTGCACCATTGCTCCTCCGCGCTCCGTGATCGCACGAGCCATCAGACCGGATAGCGACCTGACATTTAGGACGCAGCCGTGGCGTCCCGCTTACATGGCGAGGGCGGGAAGCCAAGCCACGTGGTATGTCCCCCTTCTTGCGCGCTGACCGGCGAACGCTGCCAGGCACAACCGCCATCGCTCACGAGATGCGTGCGCGCCCCTGGCGGCTGGTCGGACCAGCAGCTTCGGCCGTTGCCTCACCTACCGCGCGTGATGCTACTCGCTCCACGGCCGGCCGAGCCGGCACTGCCCTGGAGCCGGAAGCACGGCATCCCAAAGCGCGGCGGGTCCCTTGCGTGCGGCGAGGGTCGCCGGCCTGCGGCATCACGGGGCACGCGCAGTTCATGAAGCCTTCGGTTGGGCAGGTGAGGCAGGCCGCGGTGAGCAGTGCTGCCAGAGCCCGGCGTGCACGGTGCAGCCGCACATGCAGCGCGTTCGCGCGCAATTCCAGCGACGCCGCTACTGCCGTGCGGTCTTCTCCCGCGAGGTCAAGACGGCGAATCAGATCGGCCTGATCTGGCCGCAGAGCACCGAGAAGAGGCTCGACGCAGGTGCAGGATGCCCAGGCCTCCTCCTCTTGGGCAGCACAGAGATCCGCCAAGCGGGCAAGGGTATGGGGATCCTCGATTCGCTCGCGCCGGCGAGCCGCCTCACGACCATGGTCGGCGAGCGTCGAGGCGAGGATCCGCGACAACCATCCGTGGACCCGCTCCGGGTCACGCAGCTCGCAAGCGTGTTCCAAGGCCTTCAGCGCGAACCGCTGCAGGACATCGTCCGCTGCTTGCCGATCCCCGCGCAGCCGCCGCAGCACCATGCCGCGCAACCGCTGCTGCGCCTCGACGACAGCCGCCTGGACCAGATCGCGCAATTTGGAGCCGTGGTCCATTGCCTCGCAACGCCGGTGCATCGGCACCACCCTCCGCGCCCCCGGTCACACAAAGCTCCGGCCGTCGCCCCCGCTGTGACGCAGGGATCAATGCCATGCACGCGTCGTGAAAACGCCCGCCCACACAGTGGGAGCTTGAGAGGAGAGCTACGCCCGAATCCCGCCTGCATCGAGAAGGAAGCGCGTGCGGGAAAAGCTACGTCACAATGTTGCTTTAGGGTGACGGGTGAGGTCAGCGGGAGCGAGGGGCGTTGGCTTGCTCCGGGCCGGCGCTGCTGGCTACCGCCGGAGGCGGTGCAGGCGCTGCTGCAACGCCGCCAGTTGCCCAGATCGGGGAGGTGGCCGCCGGGAGCTGGCTCGGGGACCCGCAGCCGGCGAGTGTGATGGCCAACGCAACTGAGAATCCCCGCAGGCGGATTCGAAGCGCGCCTCTTTGGTTTGGCATGAGAGCCCGCATGTTCCTGCCGCGCCTTTTACCTTTCGGGGTGACCACGGCGCGCACAGTGATCGCGGTATGCGCCGCCTTCCGCCTCTATCGCCCATGGCGGGAGAAGTATCCCGGCCTTCCAACATCGATGTGGCCACGACATCCTCGTGCTCCATCCACTCAATACCTGAAACTTCATCAGAAACCCCGGTGGACCCTAGCACTTCACGGCTGTGGGCTGCTCACTCCCTTCTCGGGGACGCTTGAACCCTCGATTCCTTGCAACCTTGCGCAGGCAGCGCGTCCCTGCGCGCCGTGGCAGCAATCGGCTGTGTTTCCCGACGAGCGGGAAGGGTGGCGGTCGCCGTAAGGCCGCCTCCGGGCCGGTTTCGCAGCACCAGCTGCCCGCCCTCCGCCTCCACGGCCTGGCGAGCGATGGTGAGCCCG
>CAYNYQ010000801.1:0-1803 GCA_964401305.1 uncultured Acetobacteraceae bacterium
AGACTTCGGAAGCGCTCGTGCTGCCGCCGCGCGAGGCGGCGATCCTGCAGGCGCGCTTCCGCCAGGCGGTGCTGGGCCCCGAGGCGCATGTGCAATAGGCTGGCCCGACCGGCCGCGCGCGGGGAGCCAACCCCGCCCGGCCCGCGCAAGGAGGGAGGTTCGCCGATGCATCGCCGCCACCTGCTGGGAGTTGCCGCGGGCGCTCTGCTCGCTCGACCGGCCCTCGCCCAGGCGCCATGGGCGCCGGAGCGACCGATCCGCCTGATCGTGGGCTTCGCCGCCGGCGGCAGCACCGACGTGACGGCGCGGCTGGTCGGCCAGGCTCTGGGCGAGCGGCTCGGCCAGCCTGTCGTCGTCGAGAACCGGCCCGGCGCCGGCGGCAACATCGCCGCCGAGGCCGCGGCGCGCGCCACGCCCGACGGGCACAGCATCTTCCTGGCGACCAGCGGCACGCTGCTGGCCAACCGCTACCTTTACAGCCGCCTGCCCTTCGACCCGGACAAGGATTTCGTACCGATCAGCCCGGTCGCCGTGGTGCCGAACCTGATCGTGGTGCACCCGGAGGTGCCGGCGCGCAGCCTCGCCGAGTTCATCGCCTACGCCAAGGCCAACCCGGGCAGGGTCCACTACGGCAGCGGCGGCGCGGGGACGACGCTGCACCTGGCCGCGGCGATGCTGGCCGCGCGCGCCGGGCTCGACATGGTGCACGTGCCCTATCGCGGCGGCGCGCCGGCGGCGACGGACCTCGTCTCCGGCAAGATCCAGATGATCGCCTCCCCCACCGTCGAGGTGCTGGCGCAGGTGCGCGGCGGGCTGCTCAGGCCGCTCGCGGTGACGACGACGGAGCGCGTGCCGCTCTTCCCCGAGATCCCCGCGGTGGCGGAGACGCTGCCGGGCTTCGACGTGGTGCTGTGGAACGGTCTGGTGGCGCCGGCGGGCACGCCGCCTGCCGCCGTCGCGCGCCTCGCCGCCGAGGCGATGGCCGTGCTGCGCGAGGGGCCGGTGCCCGCGAAGCTGATCGAGCAGGGCAGCGTGCCGATGGTGATGACGCCCGAGCAGTTCGCCGCCTATCTCCGCGCCGAGGCGCCGAAATACCAGGAGATCGTGCGCGTCTCCGGCGCCAGGCTCGACTAGCGCGGCGCCGGGCCTGCATCGCGCCGCAAGGATCAGCAGCCGGCGCCGCCGCCGGCAGGGAGACCCAACCGATGCCCCACGTCGTCTGCCTGCGCCCCGTGCACCCCGAGGCGCTCGAGAAGCTGCGCAGCGCCCCCGGCGTGACGGTGGAGGTGCTCGACCCGGTGAACGAGGCGACGATCGCGCAATCCGTGCCGAAGGCCGATGCGGTGATCGTGCGCGCGACGCGCATCGACCGCGCCTTCCTCGCGCACGCGCCGAACCTCCGCATCGTGGCGCGGCACGGCGTCGGGTACGACGCGGTGGATGTCGAGGCGCTGACCGAGCGCGGCATCCCGCTCACCGTCACGCCGGACGCCAATGCGCAATCCGTCGCCGAGCACGCGATGATGCTGATGCTGAACATCGCCCGCGGCAGCTTCGCCTACGACGCCAAGGTCAGGAAGCTCGAATGGTCGAACCCGCCGGTGCCGGCGACCTTCGACCTCGGCGGCAGGACCGTGCTGGTGGTGGGCTTCGGGCGCATCGGCGGGCGCGTCGCCCGCCTGTGTCAGGCCTTCGGCATGGAGGTGCTGGTGCGCGATCCCTTCGTTCCCCAGAACACCATCAAGGGTGCGGGCTTCGCGCCGGTGAAGGACCTGCCGGCGGCGCTGGCGCGGGCCGACATCG
>CAYNYQ010000802.1:0-1800 GCA_964401305.1 uncultured Acetobacteraceae bacterium
AGCGAGAAGCCGTAGCGCATGAAGGCGTTGCCGGCGCTGATGGCGCAGGCGGCCAGCACGGCGATATCGGCCAGCTTGCCGACCGCCGCGTTCAGCCGGTCCACGCCGCGGCTGAAGGCGATGAGGGGACCCATCCGACGACCCGTATCCTCCCCTGGCGCCACGCATCCCGCGGCGCCGTCCTGCGCGCGGGCGGAGCCTGACGCATCCGCGGCGGCTTGTCGAACGCCGCGCGGCCGGCCGGGCCACCCAGCGCGCGGCGGCCTTTCCGCGGGCTTGCCGCGGCATTGCACCGACGGCATGCACGGCCTTGCAGGCGGCAGAGCGGCCGCAGCCCCCTCGCCGCGCCATCGGCGGCGGACTAGGATCGCGGGCGTGACTCCTCCCGTCCCGCCGCATCCCGCCCCGTGCTGACGGCGCTCGCGGCCATCATCGCGGCCCTGCTGCTGCTCGCCGCCGCCGCCGTGCCCCTGGCGCAGCGCCCCTGGGGGGCGGCCGTGGTGCATGGCGGGTCGCTCGGCGCCGCGGTGCTGCTGGCGATGCTGGCGGCGGCGGCGCTGCTGGCGGGCGACCCGGCCGCGGTGCCGCTCGCCCTGCCGGTCGGGCCGCCCTGGGGCGGCGCGGCGCTGCTGGCGCTGGACGGGCTCTCGGCCTGGTTCCTGCTGCTGCTGGGCCTCAGCGGCACGGCGGCCTCGCTCTACGCGCTGGGCGCGCCGCCCGGGCCGGCGCGGGCGCTGCCGCCCTATCCGCTCTTCCTCGGCGCCATGGCGCTGACCCTGCTCGCGGCGGATGCCTTCACGCTGCTGCTCGGCTTCGAGCTGATGTCGCTCGCCTCCTGGGCGCTGGTCGCCGCGGGGCATGCGCGGGCGGAGAACCGGCGCGCGGCGCGGCTCTACCTCACCTTCGCCGCGCTCTCCGGCGCCTGCCTGATCCCGGCCTTCGGCCTGCTCGCCATCGGCACGGGCGGCGCGCTCGATTTCGCCGCGCTACGCGCCGCCCCGCCCGAGGGCTGGCGGGCCACGGCGGTGCTGCTGCTGGCGCTGGCCGGCGCCGGCGCCAAGGCGGGGCTGGTGCCGCTGCATGCCTGGCTGCCGCTCGCCCACCCGGCCGCACCGAGCCATGTCTCGGCGCTGATGTCGGGCGCGATGACCAAGGTCGCGCTCTACGTGCTCGCGCGGGCGGTGCTGGAATTCTGCGGGCCGGCGCAGCCCTCCTGGTGGGGGCTGCCGCTGATGGCGATGGGCGTGGCGGCGGCGCTCATCGGCGCGGTGCGGGCGAATCTCGAGGACGACGCGAAGACGCTGCTCGCCTGCTCCACCATCGAGAATGTCGGCTTCATCGCCATCGGCCTCGGCCTGGCGCTGGCCTTCCGCGGCGCGGATCTCGGCGCGCTGGCGGCGCTGGCGCTGGGCGCGGCGCTGCTGCACGCGATGAACCACGGCATCTTCAAGACCCTGCTCTTCCTCGCGGCCGGCGCGGTCGCCCATGCCGCCGGCAGCCGCTCGCTGGAGCGGCTCGGCGGGCTGGTCCATGCCATGCCGGTCACCGCGGCCTGCGCGCTGGTGGGTGCGCTGGCCGCCGCCTCCCTGCCGCCGCTCTCGGGCTTCGCCGGCGAGTGGCTGCTGCTGCAGGCGCTGCTGGCCGGCTGGCGCGTGGGCGAGATCGGCTTCCAGGTCGGCGCGGCGGCGGCGGCGGCGGTGGCGGCCATGGCGGCGGCGCTGGCGGCGGCGGCGATGGTGCGGCTCTGGGGCCTCGTCTTCCTCGGCCGGCCGCGGGTGCCGCGCGGCGCCGGCGCGCGGG
>CAYNYQ010000803.1:0-1799 GCA_964401305.1 uncultured Acetobacteraceae bacterium
CGGTCCTGCGCCTGCTCGCCCTGCGACCGCCAGTCGCGGTCCTGCGCCAGCGCGGTGCCGCCGGGCAGCGCCGCGGCCGCGGCGGTGCCGAGGGCGACGGCAAGCCCCGTGGCGATGATCCGGTGCTTTGGCATGGGGTTCCTCCTCCTCCTCGTTGCAGGACTGCGCTGTGGATCGGGCAGGACCGGCCGCGCCGGTCGCCGGTCCGGGGCGGGTCCCGGAACCGGCGTCGGCATGGGACCCGCGCGGCCTTCCTGCGCCGGAAGCTTGGAAGGCCGGCATGGCGCGACGAGTCAGGGATGCCCCCTAGGAACCGATGCGGGCCGGCATCGCCTCGCGGCCGCGCGGGAGGCAGGCGCGACGGGGCGGGTGGCGCGGCGGCCTCGGGCACGCGTCGGCGGGCGGCGCCGCGCCGTTCGCCGGCGACGCGGCGGGCGCCGGCCGTGCTGCCTGCGGGGAAGGTCGTGTCAGGCGCGGGCCAGGCGGGCCGGCGCGCGTGCGGCGCCCGAAGGACCCCGGCGGGCGGAGCCTAGAGCGTGATCGCCGAAGGGCGTAACGCCCGCAGGCGTGAATCACGCGACGAAACAACGAGCTGGACCACGATTCGCGATTCAGTCCTCGCGGATCGTGGTCTAGAGGCTTCGCAGGAAGCGCAGCATCGCCGCGCTCACCTCCGCCGGCCGCTCCTGCTGCGTCCAGTGGCCGCAGCCTGGCAGCAGGATCGTCTCCGCCAGGCGCGGCACGCTGGCCTTGAGGTTGGCGATCATCTCCGCCGCGCCGGGGAAGGCGACGACGAGGTCGCGCTCGCCGGCGACGTAAAGCGCGGGCACCTGCACCCGCAGCCCGGCGAAGGGGCGCAGCAGCTCCCAGTTGCGGTCGATGTTGCGGTACCAGTTGAGCCCGCCGCGGAAGCCGGTGCGGGCGAAGGCGCCCGCATAGTGGTCGAGGTCGGCCTCGGTCAGCCAGGCGGGCAGGGGCATCGCTGCGTGCTGGCCCATGCGCGCGCTGAGGCCGCCCCGCAGCGGCACCAGGCTGAACCCATCCGAGCCCGGGACCGGCGGCACGTCGCCCGAAAGGCGCAGCAGCACGTCGCGGAGGCTGCCGCGCACATCGGCCTCGAGCTCGGCCTCGGCGACGCCGGGCGCCTGGAAGTGCAGCTGGTAGAAGACGGCGTCCGCGGTGCGCGGCATCACCGTGGTCGGGCGCTTCTCGCCGCGCGGGCGGAAGGGCACGGAGAGGGCGATGACCGCGCGGAAGCGATCGGGCCGCAGCAGCGCGGCATGCCAGGCGACCGGCGCGCCCCAGTCATGCCCGGCGATCACCGCGGTCTCCGACCCCAGCGCATCCAGCACGCCGAGCATGTCCCCGACCAGGTGCAGCAGCGTGTACTGCTCGATCGCCTCCGGCGCCGCCGTGCCGCCATAGCCGCGCATATCGGGGGCGACGGCGCGGAAGCCGGCGGCCGCCAGCGCCGCCATCTGGTGGCGCCAGGAATACCAGGATTCCGGGAAGCCGTGGCAGAGCAGCACCAGCGGGCCCTCGCCCGCCTCGGCCAGCGCCATGCGGATGCCGTTGGCCTCGATGATCCGATGGGTGATGCCGGCCATGCGTCCCTCCTGCGTCGGCGGGATCATGCCACGGCTTTGCGCCGCCGCGGCAGCGGACATAGAGGAGGAGGACGCCGCCACGCGATCCGGGAGTGCACCGCATGCCGCGCCGCATCATCGACATCTCCGTCCCCCTGATGGCCGGCATCAAGTCCGACCCGCCCTGGGCGCTGCCGCAGATCGACTACCACG
>CAYNYQ010000804.1:0-1799 GCA_964401305.1 uncultured Acetobacteraceae bacterium
GCGCGGACAGCGAGCGCTGGGGCGGGCTGATCCGCCGCCTGAACCTGCTCGCGCAGTAGGCGCGCGGGGCCTCACGCCGGCTGCAGGCGGCGCGCCCGCGGCAGCGTGGGGAAGGCGAGCGCGATCGCCACCGCGCCGAGCCCGACCGCCAGCGAGCTCAGGTGCAGCCCGGCATAGCTGCCGAAGCGGTCGAAGATCCAGCCGCCGATCGGCGGCCCCGCCGCCATGCCGAAGGCCGAGACCATGGTGGCGGCGCCGAACACCGTGCCCATGACGCGCGGCCCGAAATACTCGCGCGCCAGCACCGCGTAGAGCGGCATCACCCCGCCATAGGCGAAGCCGAAGACGGCGGCGACGGCGTAGAACTCGCCAAGGCCGCGGGCGAAGAGAAAGCCGCCGATGGCCATGGCCTGCAGCAGCAGCCCGCCGATCAGCACCAGCTTCGCGCCGTGCCGGTCTGCCAGCAGGCCCATTGCCAGCCGCCCGCCGAGCCCCGCCAGCCCCTGCAGCCCGTAGACGCTGACCGCGGCCATGGCGGAGAGGCCGCAGAAGGTCGCGTAGCCCACGACGTGGAAGATCGGCCCCGAATGCGCCGCGCAGCAGGCGAGGAAGGTGGTGGCGAGCACCAGGAATTGCCGCGTGCCGAGCGCCTGGCGCGCGGTGAAGCCACCCGCCTCGGGCGGCGCGCCGGGATGGGTTGGCGCCGGCATCGCCAGCAGCGGCGGCCGGCGTAGCAGCAGCGCCGCGGGCAGCAGCAGGGCCAGCGCGGCGACGCCGATCGAGAGCTGCGCCGTGCGCCAGCCATGCTCCGTCACCAGCCACTGCGCCACGGGGGCGACCGTCACCGGCGCCATGCCGAGCCCGGCCGAGACCAGCGAGACGGCAAGCCCGCGGTTGCGGTCGAACCAGGCGCTGGCCAGCGCCATCATCGGCGCGAAGAAGGCGCCGGCGGCCGCGCCGATCAGCAGCCCGTAGGCGAGCTGGAAGCCGAGCAGGCTCTCGGCACGGCTGGCCAGCGCCAGCCCGGCGCCGAGCAGCAGCGCGCCGGCGATGCCGACGATCCGCGGCCCGTGCCGGTCGCTCACCGCGCCCCAGCCGAAGGCGCCGAGGCCGAAGGCGAGGAAGCCGATGGTCATGGCGGCGGCGATGCCGGCGCGCGGCCAGCCCGTCTCCAGCGCCATCGGCTCGAGGAAGACGGCGAGCGAGAACAGCGAGCCCATGCTGACGCAGGTCATCAGCGCGCCCACGGCGACGATGACCCAGCCGTAGTGTCGTTCCATCGGCGGTTCCCTCCGGCGGGATCGGGGCGCCCCGCCTTGACCCTCATGCTCCCAGACCCGCGCGCCGGCGGCTAGCCGGGCCGGCGGCCCCCGCCTATCCTCGCAGCAATGGAGGAGCGCCAGCCGAGATGTCCCTGACCCTGAGCCCCGAATTGCAGTCCTGGGTGGGCCGCACCCGCACCGTGGAGGAGACCATCACCCTCGGCATGGTGCGCAAGGTGGCCGGCATGCTGGACATCGACCCGGACGACTTCAGCAAGGGCGACGCGCTGCCGCCGCACTGGTTCAACATGTTCTTCGCCGACGCCACGCGGCAGGGCGACATCGGCCCGGATGGCCACCCGAAGCCCGGCGTGATCCTGCCGCCCATCCCGCTGCCGCGGCGCATGGGCGCGGGGCGGCGCGTCGAGATGCCGGGATCCCTGCGCATCGGCGACACGGCGACGCGCACGGCGGAGGTGGAGGCGATCGTGCCGAAGCAGGCGCGCACCGGCTTCATCACCGTGCTGACCATGCGCC
>CAYNYQ010000805.1:0-1797 GCA_964401305.1 uncultured Acetobacteraceae bacterium
GGTCCGTGTCCGGCCCGGGGGTCGAGCACCAGGACGGGCGCCTTGCCCGCAGCGCCTTCTTCGGCTGCGGCGCCTTCGGCCTCGACGATCCGGAGCAGGGCGTAGTTCGCCGGACGCAGCGTGAACCGCCGCGCGTCCAGAATCGTCTCGGACCGGAAGTCGAGCGGCGGAGGCATGCCCATGCGGGCATGCTCCAGCATGTCGTCGCCGCGCCGGCGCAGCGTATCCCAGAACAGCGCGGAGCGTTCCGCGCAATCGCGGAGGTAGTCCAGCGTCTCCGCGGCGGTCAGAGGCCGTTGCGAGGCCTCCTCGGGCCGGGCCTTCGGTCGGCCGGCCGCTGTCATGGCCCGCGGGGTTCCGTCCATGGTGGTCATCCCTCTCTCGCCAGCCGCAACCATGCACGTGCGACTGCCTACAAGACGGGACCGCGCTCCAACCTTACGTCCAGGGCTGGGTGTGTCTGTGACAAAACATGTCCCGCGCTGGCCTGAGGTGGGGATGCGTCCGTAAGTGCACGGTGTTCCGCGCGTCATTGTGGCGTGCGGAAGATCCCAGGAGACCCGTGCCATGCGCCGACGCTTCACCGCTCACCTACTGCCCTCCGCTGCCCTCCTTCTCCTCGCCACCACGCCCGCCTTGGCGCAGGCCCCGCAGGCGCCCCAGGGCGGCATGCCGCCGATGGACCATTCGCGAATGCAGGGGATGGACCACTCACGGATGCAGGGGATGGACCACTCGCGGATGCCGGGCATGGGCCGCTCGGGCATGGCCCCAGGGGGCAGCCAGCACCCACTCGCGGCACAGCAAGGTGAGACGCAGCGCCCGGCGCAGCCGAGCGACCGCACGCAGGCGCCCCGCAACTAGGGCAGCGTTCGGCTCCGATGTCGCGCCGCCATCTTGTCGCAGGCCTCCTTGTCGTCGTGCTGCTGCCGTGGGCACGAGCCATCGCTGCGAACGGTGCGGAGGATCCGGTGCGGCACCGCCGCGTCGGCGATATCGTGATCCATGTCGCGGTCGAGCCCGTCCTTCCCACGGAGCCTCGGCATTTTCACCGGCTGATCGTCACGTTGCGCAGCGCCGGTTCGGGCGCGGCGAT
Organism: uncultured Acetobacteraceae bacterium; assembly: GCA_964401305.1. Classification (GTDB taxonomy): domain Bacteria; phylum Pseudomonadota; class Alphaproteobacteria; order Acetobacterales; family Acetobacteraceae; genus JAIEOP01. The sequence continues at coordinate 1,097 of CAYNYQ010000805.1, forward strand.
CGCCGATGCGGTCGTGCGCGCCACCGTGCGCGGCGTCGGGCATCCGGAGCCGCAGACGCGGGTCCTCGATGTGCAGGACGGCCCGACCTTCGAGGGCGTGGTCGAGCTGCCTCCGCGCGACACCTACCGGATTGTCGTGGAGGTGGCGCGCTCCGGCGCCCCCGCCGTCGCGGCGAGCTTCATCCATCGGCAGCTCCAACCATGATGCGCGGCATCCCGACACGATGTGACAAAGCTTTGCCGCTCGTGCGGTTTGCCTTCCGGGATCATGTCTGGTTGTCCATCTTGTCCGATGTCCGCCCGCGACGGGTATCCAACCGAAGAGGACTCATGCCGGTGAATCGATTTCAGACGCTTGCTGCCGTCCTGGCCATCGCCACGGCACCTTCCATGGCCCTCGCAGGCCCGGTTCCGGCCGAGGCCGGCTCGCCCGGCCGCGCCGCGGACGCGCGGCGCACGGTCGATGTGGTGATGCGCGACAACAGTTTCGAGCCGCAGACCATCCAGGTCCGGGCCGGCGAGACGGTCCGCTTCCGCGTGGTGAACCGCGGCCAGCTGCTGCACGAGTTCAACATCGGCACGCCGGCGATGCACGAGGCGCACCGCCGGGAGATGCTGGCGATGATGCAGGCCGGACACATGACGCCGACGAGCGTCATGGCCGGGCATGGCGCCGGCCACGGCGGCATGGCGCATGACGA
>CAYNYQ010000806.1:0-1797 GCA_964401305.1 uncultured Acetobacteraceae bacterium
CGATGCGCGACGACTGGGTCCGGGTCTTCGCCTAGACCACGATCCGCGAGGACTGAATCGCGGATCGTGGTCTAGCTCGTTGTTTCGTCGCGTGATTCACGCCTGCGGGCGTTACGCCCTTCGGCGATCACGCTCTAGCCGCCGCCCAGCACGCGGCTCAGCCGCCCGGAAGAATGCGGGTTCCAAGGGCCTTTCGGCCCTTGGCGGGGTGTCCAGAGGGGCAGCGCCCCTCTGGCGAGGGTCCGGGGGCGGAGCCCCCTCCCCTCAGCGGATCGGCGGCGCGTATTGCAGCCCACCCTTGGTCCAAAGCGCGTTGATCCCGCGCGGCACGCCGATCGGGGTGATGTTGCGGTCCCAGCTCTCGCCGAAATTGCCGACCTGGCGGATGATGCGCACCGCCCATTCGTTGTCGAGCCCCATGGCGCGGCCGAAGTCGCCGGAGCGGCCGAGCAGGCGCTGGATGTCGGGGTTCGTGCTGGTCATGAACTCGTTGATGTTCTGGCTGGTGATTCCGTGTTCCTCGGCGGTGATCATGGCGAAGTGGGACCAGCGCACGACGTCGAAGAAGCGCCAGTCGCCCTTGCGGACCACGGCGCCGAGCGGCTCCTTCGAGATGATCTCGGGCAGCAGGATGTACTGCTCGCCGGCCGCGCCCTCGCCGGCGCGGAAGGAGGCGAGCGAGGAGGCGTCGTTGGTGTAGGCGTCGCAGCGGCCGCTGCGGAAGGCCTGGCGGATCTCCTCGGGCTGCTCGATCACCACCGGCGTGAAGCGCATGCGGTGGGTGCGGAAGAAGTCGGCGAGGTTCAGCTCGGTCGTCGTGCCGGGCTGCACGCAGACGGTCGCGCCGTCGAGCTGGCGGGCGGAGGTGACGCCGGCCGACTGCTTCACCATGAAGCCCTGGCCGTCGTAGAAGTTGATGGAGGCGAAGGCGAGGCCGAGCTGCGCCTCGCGCCCGAGCGTCCAGGTCGTGTTGCGCGCCAGCATGTCGACCTCGCCCGACTGCAGCGCGGTGAAGCGCACCTGCGACGTGGTCGGCACGAAGCGCACCTTGTTCGCGTCGCCGAGGATGGCGGCGGCGACGGCGCGGCAGGCATCGGCGTCGAGGCCGCGCATCTCGCCGCGGGAATCCGGCAGCGCGAAGCCGGCCGAGTTGATGGAGACGCCGCAGACCAGCGTGCCTCAGGCGCGGATGGCGGCGATGGTGTCGGGCGCCTGCTGCGCCGGCGCGGCGCTGGGCAGCAGCGTGGCGGCGGCGGCGAGGGCGAGCGCGGCGAGGCCGGCGCGGCGCGGCGTCGAGGGTGTCGGCACGTGGTTGTCTCCCTGCTGCGTCCCGGTGCGGGGACGTGACGATGCATGTCTGTATCGCGCGACGGTGTTGCAAGCGGCGCATGCGTCGCTGGCAGGGAAAGGCCGCGCGCCGTTGCGGCTCAGAACAGTAGACGAAATACAATCCTTGCGCATCGCTGCCGGCCGCGCATAGTGCCGCCGCCGCGGCGGCCCAAGGGCCCGGAGGGCGGCAAGGACGGAGACGAGGGGGACCCCGATGAGCACGCCGACCGTCCGCCGCGCCGCGACCGCGGCGCCGCGCCGCATGCGCACCGCACCGGCCGAGGACCCCGAGCCCATCGGCCACGCGGCGGCCTGAAGGCGTCCCGATGGCCGGTGCGCCGCCAGGCGCGGCGGGCTGAGCCCGTCCGCCCCGGATAGACGGGCGACCCGGCCACCCCTCGCCGCAGGGATACCGCCACCCCGGCAGGCCCGCCCGGCCGAGCCGCGCGCCGCCCGATAGCGCGCGCG
>CAYNYQ010000807.1:0-1794 GCA_964401305.1 uncultured Acetobacteraceae bacterium
GCAGGGCCGAGAGCCCGGCCGCAAGGACCAGGCGGGCGCCGGCGCCGGCGGAGAGGGCGAGCGGGTTGGGCATGATGTTATAGCATTACGGCGCGGGCACGGGCCGGTGCAAGGCCGCGGACCGCGTCGCGGTGGCGGGCGGGTGGCGCAGGGCTCGCCTTGCCGGCCGGGCGCCGGCCATCGATCCAGGCCGGGCACGGCGCGGCGGGCGTGCAACCGGCGCCCCGTTGCGGCGCCGGCGGAGGTGCCCGCCGGTGGCGCCCGACCAGCGCCGCGCCGGCCGGCAGCAGCATGGGCACCGCGCATCCGGCCGCGTGTCTCCCGAGGGCCAGGTCAGGCGGATGCCGCCCCGGCCGGGCGCGGCCGACGCGTGAGAGCCGGGCGGGGCGGGTCCGGCGGGCGTGGTGCGGACGCCGCCCTCCAGCGCATGGCCGGCGGCACGCGGGAGGACATCGCCCCTGGCAGGCCGGCCCTGTCGCGGATGCCGCGGCCGGGACGGATCGGCGAGAGGCACAGGGCGGCTGGGCGTCAGGGGACGGCGTCGCCTGCCTCGCCCTGGTGCAGGCCCGGACGCATCCGGTCGATCGGAACCATGGCGTGCCAGAGGCATTCGCGCGTGCTCGCCACCACATCCGGCGGGCGGAAATTGATACCGTCGAAGAAATTTACATTTTTGGTCGTAATCGAGACGACTGCATGGCAGGTAGCTGATTCTCAAAGAAAAACTCCCCTGGCATTGCCTTTGCAAACCGCGCGCTGCCACCTTTTCCCAGGAGGAGTCGATGAAGTACCTTTCCGGCATGGCCAGCGCCGCCCTGGCGCTTGGCATGAGCAGCGTTGCGCTCGCAGCGCCCACGGTGACCACCGACCCGGGCAATGTCTGGGACATCCAGGCGAGCGCCCGCAACGCGCGCACGGGCTTCGAGCTGGCGATCCGCAACCCGACCAACCAGAATCCGGCCAACGTGACGCTCAACGCGCCCGGCTCGCCGGCCTGGACCTATGGCACCAGCTACAGCTTCGCCTTCACCTACACGGCGGCCACCGGCACGACCACCTTCGGCGTGGACTTCGACGGCACCGACGGCATCGAGGCCAACGAGACCATTTCGCTGGTGGTCCCGGGCTTCGCCGGCCTCGGCTTCCGCTACCTGAACCTGCTGGCGCAGGGCAACGACGCCGGCCAGGCGACGGTCGCCGACTTCACCGTCAACGGCACCGGCTTCGGCGGGCTGAACTCCGGCAACGCCGCGGCCAACCTCTACCTGACGGACAGCTCGGGCGCCTTCGGCGACATCACCGCGACGGGCAGCTTCGTGTTCAGCGCCAACGGCAACAGCGACGAGCGGCCGCGCGTGTGGGTGCAGCTCGGCGAGGCGGTCGATGTGCCGGAGCCGGCCTCCCTCGCGCTGCTCGGCGCCGGCCTGCTCGGCCTCGCCGCCGTCCGCCGCCGGCGCAGCCCGGCCTGAACCCGGCCGAGGGGCGGACATGCACCGGCATGTCCGCCCTGCCGGCCCGGACCCTCACCGCGCGGCGGCAGGCGCCCCCCGCGCCGACGCCCCTATCGCCGCGCCGCCAGCAGCATGCCGGCGAGCACCAGCACCAGCGCCGCCGCGTGGCGCCAGCCCAGCACCTCGCCCAGCAACAGGCCGCCGCCCAGCACGCCAACCACCGGGGCCAGCAGGCTGCCGATCGTCGCCGTGCTCGCCCGCAGGCGCCGCAGCGCGCGGAACCAGGCGAGGTAGGCCACCGCCTGCGCCACCACGCCGACATAGAGGATGCAGGCCCAGCCCA
>CAYNYQ010000808.1:0-1794 GCA_964401305.1 uncultured Acetobacteraceae bacterium
CCCGCGTGCGCCCATGCCCGCGCCCCCCCGCGTGCCCATGGCGCTCATCCCCGCGCCGCGCCGCGCGCCGCGCCGGCGACGCGCCCGCCGGCGAGCTCCAGCACCCGGCCCAGGGTGCCGGTGCGCGCCGCGGCGGCATGGCTGGCGATGATGGCGGTGCGGCCCGTGCAGAGGCGGCGGATGCCCTCCAGGATCTCGGCCTCGGTGCCGGGGTCGAGATGCGCCGTCGGCTCGTCCAGCAGCACCAGCGGCGCGTCGCGCAGGAAGGCGCGGGCCAGCGCCACGCGCTGCGCCTGGCCGCCGGAAAGGCCCCAGCCCCCCTCCCCCACCGGCGTGTCGAGGCCCTGGGGCAGCGTCTCGGCGAAGCCCGTCACGCGGGCGGCGCGGGCGGCCTCCTCCACCTGGGCGGGGGTCGCGTCGGGCCGGGCGAGCAGGATGTTCTCGCGCAGCGTGCCGCGGAAGAGGTGCGGCGCCTGGCCGATATAGGCCGAGAGGCGCCGCAGCTCCTCGGGCCGCAGCAGCATCGCGTCCTGGCCGTTGATGGCGATGCGCCCGGCATCGGGCCGGGCGAAGCCCATCAGCAGGCGCAGCACGCTGGTCTTGCCGGCGCCGGAGGGGCCCGAGAGCACCAGCGTCTCCCCCGCATTCACCCGAAAGGAGAGGCCGTCGAGCGCCGGAGGCCGCGCCGGGTCGGGGGCAAGGCGGACATCGGTGAAGGTGACGACGACGCGCGGCGGCATCGCCTCCAGCAGCAGGCCGGGCGGGCTCTCCGGCTCGGCCAGCAGGGGGGCGAGGGCGGCGGCGGCGCCGGCGGCCGAGAGGCTCTCGTGATAGGCCGCCGAGAAGGCGCGCAGAGGGGCGAAGAAGGCCGGCACCAGCAGGATGGCGAAGATCGCCGCCGCCGGGTCCGGGTGCCCGCCCGGCGCGGCGAGCAGGGCTGCGTGGCGCAGCGCGACGCTGGCCAGCGCGCCGGCCGCCAGCAGCTCGAGCGCCGTGTTCGAGAGGAAGGCGACGCGCAGCACCCGCATGGTGCGGCGGCGCAGCTCGGCCGCGGCGCCGCGCAGCGCCTCGGCCTCGTCCTCCTGGCGGTTGAACAGCACGAGGGTCGGCAGGCCCCGCATCCGGTCGAGGAAGCGGCCGGAGAGGCGCTGCAGGGATTCGAACTGCCGCCGGCTCGCCTGCGCGGCGCCGATGCCGGTCAGCGCCATGGCGACCGGCACCAGCAGCCCGGCGATGCCGAGGATGAGGCCGCTCAGCGGATCGGCCAGCGCTGCGGCGATGCCGACCGCGAGCGGCCCGAGCAGCGCCAGTGCCATCGCCGGCAGCCAGCGGGCGAAGTAGCCGTCCAGCGCCTCCACCTGGTCGACCACGAGGGTCGCCTTGTCGCCGACGCCGCGCGAATCGGCCGGGCCCGCGGCGAGCAGCCGGGCGAAGGCGGCCTGGCGCAGGCGGCCACGGGCGGCCTCGCCGAGGGCGAGCTGCGCGCGTTCCTGCGCCAGCGCGAGCACGGCGCCGAGGATCGCCAGCGCCGCGGCCGCGGCGAGTTCCATGCCGCCCGCCGCGCCATGGCCGAGCAGCGCGGCGACGAGCCGCGCCACAAGCCAGGCACCGCCGATGCCCGCGAGCACGACGCCGAGCCCGAGCAGCACGGCCGGCAGCAGGCGCGGCCGGAGGGCGCGCGCCTCGCGCCGCAGGAGGGCGCGCGCCGCCACGTCCCGGCCGGGGGCGGAGGGAGGAGCCATGGGCCGAGTATCGGGCATCGCCGGGCGGCCGTCACGGGTCGCGCCGGAAGGC
>CAYNYQ010000809.1:0-1792 GCA_964401305.1 uncultured Acetobacteraceae bacterium
CAGGCGCTGCTGGGCTAGACCACGATCCGCGAGGACTGAATCGCGGATCGTGGTCTAGCTCGTCGTTTCGTCGCGTGATTCACGCCTGCGGGCGTTCCGCCCTTCGGCGATCACGCTCTAGGCGCGGTCAGGCGGGGAGGAGGGGAACGCCCCGCTCCCTCGCTGCCTCCCGCAAGGCGGCATCGAGGGTCGCCAGGGCGTGCGCGTGGCGGAGCGCCAGTTCGAGGTAGATCGCATCGTATAGCGTCAGGCCGCAGGCCAGCGACAGGCGCAGCGGCTCCGCCCAGGCATCATGCGCACCCTCGGCATCGACCGTCAGCCGCAAGGTGGATGCCTGGGCGAGAATCGGCGCGATGCTGCCGAGTGCGAGGCGTCCGCGGCGGTACGCCATCAGCACGCCGTTGCCGACCTCCGCCCGCCAATGCGCGGGCACGAGGATCTTGCCCCGGGAAAGATGCGCAAGCACGGCCTCTGCCCGACCCTCGGCATCCTCGTCGGGAAGCGCCCAGGCGAGCACCAGCGAGGCGTCCAGTACGGCGGCCGGTTCCGCCACCCGCTCAGTACTTCCGGCCGGCGTGGATCAGGTCGACGATTTCCTCGACGCTGAAGGGGCGAACCCCTTCGGCGCGCAGGGAAGCACGAAGCCGCCGGAAGCCCTCGACCACGCTGTCCGCCTCGGACGCGCCGAGTTTCGCTGCGGGCACCGCGGCCTCGGCCGGCACCAGGCGCGCCACCGGCCTGCCGTTGCGGGTGATGGTCAGGCTCTCGCCCTTCTCCACCCGGTCGAGCAGGGCGGAGAGCTTCGTTTTCGCCTCATAGGCGCCGATGGTGCCGTCCATGCGGGCAGACTAGTCGGCCGACCGGTCGGTCCACAAGCGCCGCGCGGGCCGACACGCCGCCAGGGTCCATCCGCTCCTTTGCACCCCGCCCCCCCCTGCGCTATGGGCCGCCTTTCGCAGAGCGCCGCGGGCCCGCGGGCGTGGTGGAATTGGCAGACACGCTGGATTTAGGTTCCAGTGGCGAAAGCCGTGGGGGTTCAAGTCCCTCCGCCCGCACCAGGCCCCCTCGACCGGCGCCTTCCTGCCGCAACGGACTGGAACGGACTGACGACGATGCAGGTGACCGAGGTCGCGAACGAAGGGCTCAAGCGGGCCTATCAGGTGGTCGTCCCCGCGGGCGACATCGCGGCCGAGCGCAGCAAGCGCCTGGACGAGCTCGGACGCAACCTGCGCCTGCCCGGCTTCCGCCCCGGCAAGGTGCCGCCCAAGGTCGTCGCCAGCCGCTACGGCCAGGCCGTGCAGGCCGAGGTGCTGGAGCAGTCGGTGAACAACGCGACGCAGCAGGTGGTCTCCGACCGCGGCCTGCGCCCGGCGCTGCAGCCGAAGATCGAGCTGGTGAACTTCGCCGAGGGCACCGACCTCGAGTTCAAGGTCGAGCTCGAGGTGCTGCCCGAGGTGCCGATGCCCGACTTCGCCGGCATCGCCGTGGAGCGGCTGAAGGCCGAACCTTCGGACGAGCAGATCGGGAAGGCGCTCGACTCCATCGCCCAGCGCAACCGCAAGCTCGAGGACATCGCCGAGGCACGCGGTGCGCAGAAGGGCGAGGTCGCGGTCTGCGACTTCATCGGCCGCCTGGTGGGCGAGGACGGCCAGCCCGCCGCCGAGCCCTTCCCCGGCGGCTCGGCCACCGACATGCCGATCGAGGTCGGCGGCGAGGGCTTCATCCCGGGCTTCACCGAGCAGCTCGAGGGCATCACGGCCGGCGAGACCCGCACCCTCTCGGTCAGCTTCCC
>CAYNYQ010000810.1:0-1790 GCA_964401305.1 uncultured Acetobacteraceae bacterium
ACAACGGCCCCGGCGTGGTCGGCGCGCCCGTGGTCTGCGGCGGCGTCGCGGTGCGGAGCGGCGACATCATCGTGGGCGACGCCGATGGCGTGGTGGTGGTGCCGCAGGAGCGCGCGGCGCAGGTGCTGGCCGATCTCGACCGCGTGCGGGCGGCGGAGGCCCGGGCGGTCGCGGCGGTGGAGGCGGGCGCGACGGAGAGCGATAAGGTCAGGGCGCTGCGCGCCGCCGCCCGCATCCTCGAGACCTGACCGGCCCTGCGCAGTCGCTCAGCCGCGCTTCTCGAAGAGGAAGAGCGCCCCCGGCACGTCGCGGCCGGCCTCGCGCCGCAGCGCGCCGCGGCGGACCTCTCGCTGCGCCAGCCCGTTGGCGGCAGCGAGCGCCGTCGTCGCCGCGGGGTCGTGGCGGTAGCGCATGACCTCGCCCAGCGCGTAGGGCTGGCCGGGCTCACCCTCCTCGAGCGAGAAGGCGCAAAGGCCGCCCGGCACCAGCGCCCCGGCGATGCCCGCGAGCGGCGCCTGCAGGTCGCCGAGATAGACGAGCACATCGGCAGCCAGGATCAGGTCGAAGCGCGGCGCCTGGGCCGGCAGCCAGGCCAGCAGGTCCGCCTCGTGCAGCGCGTCGTAGAGGCCGGGCCGCCTCGCCGCCTCGGCCAGCATGCGCGGCGACAGGTCGAGCCCCTCCAGCCGGGCCGCGAAGGGGGCGAGCACCTCGCCCGAAAGCCCGGTGCCGCAGCCGAGGTCGAGCACGCAGAGGCGTCGCTCCGCCGCGACGCCGGCCTCCGCCAGCAGCGCCGCCAGCAGCTGCGGCGTGCGGTAGTCGAGGCCCTGGCTCAGCTGCGCCTCGAAGCGCGGCGCGAAGCCGTCGAAGAGATCGCGCACATACCCCGCCGGCGCCCGATCCGGCAGCGGCGCGCGGCCCAGCGCGGCCAGCATGAAGGCGGCCTGCTCGGCCAGCGCGGGCCGGTCGGCGGCGTGCGCCAGTGCCGTCTCCGCCGCCTCCGCCGCCGCCGCGGCATCGCCCAGCCGCCGGCGCGCATGGGCAAGGGCCAGCCAGCCCTCCGGCGCCCCGGGCTGCAGCGCCACCGCGTTCTCGAGCGGCAGCAGCGCCGCCTCCGCATCGCCCATCTCGGCCAGCGCCTGGCCCAGGTTGCGCAGCGTCACCGGGTCGTCGGGCCGCCGCGCCACGGCCTGGCCGAGCATCGCGGCCGCCTCGGCGAAGCGGCCCGCCGCAGCGAGGGTGGCGCCCTGGTTGGCCAGGAAGACGCCGGCCGAGGGATCGCGCGCGACCGCCTGCGCGCCCAGCCTCAGCGCCTCGGCCAGCGCGCCGCGCTCGCGCAGCAGCACGCCGAGCAGGCTGAGCGCGTTCGGCTCGCCGGGCCAGCGCGCCAGCACCTGGCGGTAGAGGCGCTCGGCGCCCGGCCCGTCGCCGCGCTCCTGCAGGGCCATCCCCGCCTGCAGCATGGCCCGGGCATCGGCAGCGTGCATGGTCGGGGCGATCCATCTCGGCGCAGGAGGGGCGCCAGTCTGAAGGGCGGTCCCGCCGCGGGCAACCGAGGAGGCCGTGCCCCGGTGACCTGCCCCCCCGCCGTCGTCGCGGGCGCGGGGGGGCGCCCGACCCCGCCGGGCGGGGCCGGGCTGACGCTCCGCCCCCTCGTCGCGGCACGGGAGGGGCTCGGGCAGCACGACGGGGGGAGCGTCGGGGGGAAGGAGCTCGGGCAGGCCGGCGGCCCGCGCCGCGGCGGGACGCGCCGCGGCGACGTCGTCGGCCGGGCGCGGCGCCGGCCAGGCCTC
>CAYNYQ010000811.1:0-1788 GCA_964401305.1 uncultured Acetobacteraceae bacterium
GCCGCGCCGGCCGCGGCAGCGCCTCGGCCAGGGCCGCGGCGGCCGAGCGCGCCGCGGCGCCCTGCTCGCCGACCAGCACCGCGTCCAGCCCCTCGGGCCCCGCCGTCTCCGCCAGCTGCCGCGCCGCCTGGGCGGGGTCGCCGCGCACGGCGTGCAGCAGGGTCACCGGCGGCGGCAGGCCGGCGGTGGCGAGCGCGCCGCGCATCGCCTCCTCCAGCCGGCGGCCGAAGGCATCGGCGGGCGCGACCAGGCCGAAGCGCCGTGCGCCGGCGGCCAGCGCCGCGCCCGTCACCCGCTCCGCCTGCTCGGCGGGGGTCAGGCCGAGCACCCAGACCCCCGGCCCCGCCTGCGCCGAATCCGAGGTGAAGGCCATCACCGGCGCGCCGGCGGCGCGGGCGAGGCTGGCGGCGGCGGCGGTCTCGTTCAGGGTCAGCGGGCCGGCGAAGGCGCGCGCGCCCTCGGCCAGTGCGGCCCGCGTCGCCTCCATCGCGCCGGTCGGGCTGCCGCCGGTGTCGCGCGGCAGCAATTCCACGCGCGCATCGCCCTGGTCGAAGAGGGCGAGCTGGGCGGCGTTCAGCATCGCCTCCCCGAGCGGGCGGTTGCTGCCCGAGAGCGGCAGCAGCAGCCCCACCCTGGCGCGTGGCGTCTCGGCCGGGCGGGGGGCGAGGGTGGCGTAGCCGGGCGCGCTCGGCAGCGCCGTTCGCGGCGGCGGGACTTGCGGGGCACAGGCGGCCAGCGCCACAAGCAGGAGCAGCAGCGGGCGCGGCGGCAGGACCGCCCGCGCCCGGGCCCGCCAGCCCCGTCCGGCGGCCGCCGGCGGCCCGCCTTCCATCCCTGCCCCCGGCGCGGAGCGCGACGCATCTGTCAACGCACGGACCTCCCGATCCTTCGGAGCCCGCGGCGCCCGGCCCTGCCGAGCAGGAGGCCGGATCGCCGGCGGGCCCGGCCCGGACGGGGCTTACCCCGGCAGGCCTTACGATTGTGGCGACACCGATCGGCAATCTCGGCGACCTGTCGCCCCGCGCCCTGGCCGCCCTGCGCGGCGCGGATGCCGTGCTGTGCGAGGATACGAGGGTAACGGGCGCCATGCTTGCGCGTCATGGCGTTTCGGTGACGCTGCTGCCTCTGCACGAGCACAACGAGGATGACCAGACCCCCCGCGTGCTGGAACGGCTGCGCGCCGGCCAATGTGTGGCGCTGGTCTCGGATGCCGGGACGCCGCTGGTCTCCGACCCGGGCTATCGCCTCGTGCGCGCGGCGATTGCCGCCGGGCTGCCGGTGGGCGCCGTGCCCGGGCCGAACGCGGCGGTGATGGCGCTGACGCTCTCCGGCCTGCCGCCGCACCCCTTCCTCTTCCTGGGCTTCCTGCCGGCAAGGGCGGGGCCGCGGGCGGCCGAGCTGGCCCGGCTGCGGGCGGCGGAGCGGGCGGGGCTCTCGGCGACGCTGGTGCTCTACGAATCGCCGCACCGCCTGGCCGAGAGCCTGGCCGCCATGGCCGAGGCGCTGGGCGGGGACCGGCCCGCCGCCGTGGCGCGGGAGCTGACCAAGCGCTTCGAGGAGGTGCGGCGGGGCAGCCTGGCCGAGCTCGCCGCGCACTACGTGGCGGCCGAGGCGCGCGGCGAGGTCTCGGTGGTGGTCGGCCCGGCGCCGGAAGCGACGGGGGAGGAGGAGGCCTCGCTCGACGGGCGGCTGCGCGCGGCGCTGGCGGCGGGCATGAGTCTCCGCGACGCCGCGGCGATGGTGGCCGAGGCGACCGGGCTGCCGCGCCGGCAGGTCTATGCCCGGGCG
>CAYNYQ010000812.1:0-1787 GCA_964401305.1 uncultured Acetobacteraceae bacterium
CACGGGGAAGGGCAGGAGTGGCGCTCGCACGGCGGGGGATATAGAACGTCAGGCGAACTCGTCCAACCGCAGACCCGGCCAGGCCCCGCTGCCCCGCCTCTCCCGCATCCTGGCCACCGTGCTGGAGCACGCCGCGCGCCGCGGCCCGGCGCTGCTCGCCGCGGCGATCCTCGGCGGCATCGCCGCCGCGCCGGTGGCGGCGCTGCTGCGCGACCTCGTCACCCCGGCCGTCGCGGTGCTGATGACCCTCGTCCTGCTCAGGATCGAGCCGCCGCGGCTGCTGGCCTGGCTGCGGCGGCCGGGGCCGGTGCTGCTGCTCTCGGCCTGGGTGCTGCTGGCCTGCCCGCTGCTGGCCTTCGCGCTGACCCGGGCGGCGGGGATGGACGGGCCGATCGGCGCCGGGGTGGTGCTGATGGCGGCCGCGGCGGCGGCGACCACGGCGCCGGCCTTCGCCCGGCTGGTCGGGCTCGACCCCGAGATCTGCCTCGTCGTCGCGGTGGCGACGACCCTCGCCCTGCCCGTCACCGCGCCGCCGCTGGCGCTCGGCCTGCTCGGGCTCGACCTCGCGATCTCGATGGGCGGGCTGATGCTGCGGCTCGGGCTGATCGTCGCGCTGCCCGGCCTCGCGGCGCTGGCGCTGCGCCGGGCGCTCGGCCCGGCGCGGCTGGCGCGGGCGGGCGGGGGGATCGACGGGCTGGTGGTGCTGGTGCTGGTGGTCTTCGCCTTCGGGGTGATGGACGGCGTGCAGGCGCGGCTGCTGGCCGACCCGCTCTGGGTGCTGGGCGGGGTCGCGGCGGCGATGACGACCGCGCTCGGCCTGAACGCGCTGACGGCGCTGCTGCTGGCGCCCCGGCTCGGGCGCGAGGCGGCGCTGGCGGCGGGGCTGCTGGCCGGCATGCGCAACCAGGCGCTGTTCCTCGCCGTGCTGCCGGCGGAGGCGGATCCCGGGCTGCTGCTGTTCTTCGCGCTCGGCCAAGTGCCGATGTTCGTCAGCCCCTTCCTGCTGCGGCCGGTCTACGCGAGGTTGCGGCCACCGTGACGCATCGCCGGGAGGCGAGGATGCCCGAGCTCCGCTGGTATTTCGACCTGGTCTCGCCCTTCTCCTGGATCGCCCTGCCGCGCGTCGAGGCGCTGGCGGCGCGGCATGGCGTGGCCTTCCGGCCCGTGGTGCTGGGGGCGCTGCTGTCGCACTGGGGCGGCATCGGGCCGGCGGAGCTGGCGCCGAAGCGGGTGCACACCTATCGCCTCGTGCAGTTCCAGGCCGGGCGCGCCGGGCTGCCGATGCGCTTCCCGCCGCGCCACCCCTTCAACCCGCTGGCGGCGCAGCGGCTGCTGACCGGGCTCGGCGCGACGCCGGCCGCGGTGCGCCTGGCCTTCGAATTCGTCTGGGCCGAGGGGCGCGATCCCTCCGACCCGGCGGAGCTTGCGGCGCTCGGCGCGCGGCTCGGCGTGGCGGATGCGGCGGCGCTGGCCGAGGCACCCGCGGCGAAGGCCGGCCTGCGCGCCGCGACCGAGGAGGCGATCGCCGCCGGCATCTTCGGCGTGCCGACGCTGCGGGCCGGGGCCGAGTTCTTCTGGGGCGCCGACGCGATGGACTGGGCGGAGGCCTATCTCGCCGATCCCGGCCTGCACGGCCGCGGCGAGATGGCGCGGCTGGCAACGCTGCCGGTGGGCGTGGAGCGGCGGCGCGGCGGCTGAGCGCGGCGCGCCGGCCGCCTGCCTGCGCCGCTATTCCGCCGCCTGCTTCCAGCGCCGCGCGTACTGCAGCAGCGCGTCGTCCGCCACGG
>CAYNYQ010000813.1:0-1785 GCA_964401305.1 uncultured Acetobacteraceae bacterium
TGGGATGGCGGCTTCGCCGGCAACCCGACGCTCTTCCCGCTGATCACCGAGCTGGTCTCGGACGACACCATCCTCATCCCGATCAACCCGATCGACCGGCCGGGCACGCCGCGCTCGGCGCGCGACATCGTCGACCGGGTGAACGAGATCTCCTTCAACGCCGTGGCGCTGAAGGAGCTGAAGATGCTGGCGCTGCTGCGCCGCGTCGCGGATCCGGGCGGCGGCGAGGGGGCGAGCTGGGCGCGCATGCGCATGCACCTGGTGCCGAACGACGTGATGGTCACGCTCGGCTACTCGTCCAAGCTCAACGCCGAATGGCCCTTCCTCACCATGCTGCGCGACGAGGGGCGCAAGGCGGCCGAGACCTTCCTCGCCGCCCATGGCGACGCCATCGGCAAGCGCTCCTCGCTCGACTTCGACGCGCTGCTGGACGGGATCTGAGCGATGCGCGTCGGGACGCTCCACGCGCGGCATCCCGCTTGCGACCCGACAGGGGGGAGGCGCTGACGCCATGGGCCTGCTCGGCATCCTGCTCGGCCTCGCGCTGCTGGTCTGGCTGGCCTATCGCGGCTGGTCCGTGCTGCTGCTCGCGCCCGCCGCCGCGCTCATCGCCGCCGCCTTCGCCGGGGAGCCGCTGCTGGCGCACTGGACCCAGACCTTCATGGGCAGCGGCGCGCGCTTCATCGCGCAGTTCTTCCCGCTCTTCCTGCTCGGCGCGCTGTTCGGCAAGCTGATGGAGGACAGCGGCTCGGTGAACGCCATCGCCGGCTACATGACGGCGAAGCTCGGCGCCGAGCGGGCCGTGCTTGCCGTGGTGCTGGCCGGCGCCATCGTCACCTATGGCGGCGTCAGCCTCTTCGTTGCCTATTTCGTCCTCGCGCCCATGGCGACGGCGCTGTTCCGCGCCGCCGACATCCCGCGCCGGCTGATGCCGGCAGCGATCGCGGTCGGCAGCTCGACCTTCACCATGTCGGCCCTGCCCGGCACGCCGGCGATCCCCAACACCATCCCGATGCCCTTCTTCGGCACGACGCCCTTCGCCGCGCCCGGGCTCGGCATCATTGCCTCCGCCGTCATGCTCGGCATCGGCCTCTGGTGGCTGAACCGGGCGGAGGCGCGGGCCCGCGCCCGCGGCGAGGGCTTCGGCGCAGACCTGCCCGCCGCCGCCGATACCGCCGCCGATGACCCGGTGGTCCGCGAGCGCGCCGTCACCGCCCGCGAATTCGACCCCGCCGAGATCCACAACAGCGCCGAGACCGACCGCGCCCCGCCCATTCTCCTCGCTGCGCTGCCGCTGGTCGTGGTGCTGGTGGTGAACCTGCTGATGTCCTTCGTGGTGCTGCCGCGAATGGACGCCGCCTTCCTGGCCGAGCCGCGCTGGGGCGGCGTCACGCTCTCGGCCGTGGCCGGCGTCTGGGCAGTGGCCACCGCGCTGGCCGCGGCCATCGTCACGCTGCTGCTGCTCAACGGGCATCGCATCCCGGCGCTGCGCGCCACCATGGATGCCGGCGCCAATGCCTCCGTCCTGCCGATCTTCAGCGTGGCGAGCCTGGTCGGCTTCGGCGCCGTCGTCGCCGCCCTGCCGGCCTTCGAGGCGGTGCGCGACTGGGTGCTCGGCATCGGCGGCGGCCCGCTCGTCTCGCTGGCGGTCGCCACCAACGTGCTGGCGGCGCTGACCGGCTCGGCCTCTGGCGGGCTGACCATCGCGCTGGAGGCGCTGGGACCGACCTACATGGCCCTGGCCGCCGAGAAGGGGATCGACCCCGGCCTGCTGCACCGCATCGC
>CAYNYQ010000814.1:0-1778 GCA_964401305.1 uncultured Acetobacteraceae bacterium
CCGGAGGGGCATCGCCGGATGCGCCGCGCCCCCTGGCGTTCAGGCAGAGCAGCCGCAACCGGCGGTTCGTCGCCAAGTTGGCCCGAGTTACCGCCATTATCACGGAATGCCCGCAGCGTGACCGTGCCCGGCCGCGGGCGAGCCCCGCGCGGGGTCGGGAACGGCCCGCGGGCGCCGGCGTTGCCCGATGCCCTGGCCGATCGATCGGGCGCAAGGCCCCGGCTTCGGCCGCCGACCCTCCCCGGTCCGCCCCGTGGTGTGACCGCCGGGCGGTCCCGCGCCGCGGTCGGCCGCGCCGACATCCGGGTGCGACGAGCCCTTCGGCCGGCTCCGCCACGAGACCGGCCGCGCGGTCGAGGGCGCCTTCCGCGCCATGCGCGCGCCGGCCTCAGGGCCGGCCTCGACGCGGCCACGACGCCCCGGGCACGGTCCGGTCGAGGGCGAGGCGCCGATCCTGTGCGGCAAGAAGCGCGAGGAGCATCCCAGCGCGGCGGGCCGGGCGCACCTGCCCGGGCGCAGCGGCGGCCGCACCCGGCGCGCCGCACCCCTCCGCCCTGGCGGCGCGCTGCGGGGGCGGCGTGCTGCGCGCGGCGCCGCCGGGCTCGCGCCGGCTGCGGCAGAGCAGAACCGCATCCCGATCCGCGGCCGCCGGGCCGCGCCGGCGCCGCGGAGGCCGGGTCGCGGACGGAGGGCAACGGGCCGGCCGCTTCACCCCGCGCTAACCGAAGGTGGTCATGGTGCGGCGGTGCAACCAAGCCCCCGCCGCGCGACGCCGCCACTCCCCGCTTCCGGCGCCCCGGCGCTGCCGGCAGCGCGGGACTTCGACCCGGTGCGCTTCCCGGGCACCCAGTCGGCCGAGGAGTGGCCGCCGCCCTGCTTCGACTTCGGCTCGCCCTGGCTGCGCGAGCCAGGGCTCCGCTTCGAGCGCGACGCGGCGGGCGGCATCTGCCTGACGCGCGATTTCGGCCACCTGCGCACCGTCCTCGATGTCGAGCACGCGCATCCGCTGTTCGACATCGCCACCGGCTCGCGGGATTTCCTGCTGCTGCGCCTGGTGCCGGCGGCGCTGCGGCTGCGCGAGACCATCGCGCCGGGCGACGCCGTGCCCGAGGTGCTGCGCAACGACGAGCCCAGCCTGCCCGAGCCGCACCACCTCTACGCCGCGACCGCCGCGCTGGTCGACGGGCTCAGCCGCGCCGCCGGGGAGGAGGGCGCGGCGCTCTCCGCGGCGCTGCGCCGCGTCCCCCCGGGCCCCGACATGATCGAGCAGGCCGTCGCGCGCTGCGTCGCGCATGAGGGATTCGAGCTCGGCGCGATCGCCCCCCTCGCCCGGCGGCTGCAGAAGCTCGCCAACGCCCATGCCCGGGTGCTGGCCGCCATCGCCGACCAGCCGGACTACACCGGGCTCGAGGCCGCGGTGCACCGCACGCGCGAGACGCTGGCCGGCGACCGCCGCTGGGCCGGCGACCTGCTCTCCCTCGCCCTCTCGGGCCTCGCCCCGGTGATCGGCCGGCCGCGCCAGGCCGCCGAGACCCTGGCGCGCACGGCGCGGCAGATGCTGCTCGGGCCGGCGCTGCTGCGCGACATCGGGTCGCTGACGCGACGGCAGGAGGAGATCCGGGACCGGCTGAACGACCTCTCCACCTTCTGGCGCCGCACCGCCATGGCCTGGGGTGCGGTCGAGCCCTCGACGACGGACCGGCGCGACATCGAGGCGCTCACACGCAACGCCGCGCGGCGGCTGTCGCTGGTGACGCTCTACCGCACCGAGCTCGGCT
>CAYNYQ010000815.1:0-1778 GCA_964401305.1 uncultured Acetobacteraceae bacterium
GCATGGGCGCAGCCATGGCGCGCGGTCCAGCGGTCGATCTTCCGCTCGCCGGCCAGCAGCGCGGCGCGCAGGTCCTCGCGCAGCGCCACGGGCCAGAGGCCGACCGGCGGATGCGTCTGCCCGTCCGCGGCCGAGCGGGCGCAGGCCAGCGGCAGGCCGGCGGCGGCGCGGGCGCGGTGCAGCCCCTCGGCCAGGTCGCGCGGCAGGAAGGGGCAGTCGCCAGGGACGGAGAGCACCCAGGGCAGGTCGGGCCGCGCCGCCGCCGCCCAGTCCAGCGCGGCGAGCACGCCGGCCAGCGGGCCCGGGAAATCGGCCACCCCGTCCGGCACCACCGGCAGGCCGTAGGCCGCGAAGCGCGCCGGGTCGCCATTGGCGTTCACCACCACGGCGGCGACCTGCGGCGCGATGCGCGTCAGCACGTGGTCGAGCAGCGGCCGGCCGCCCAGCAGGCGCAGCGGCTTGTCGCCGCCGCCCATGCGCCGCGCCAGCCCGCCGGCCAGCACGACGGCGAGGGTGTCAGTCCGCATCGCGCCGCTCCGCCGCGGCATCGGCCTCGCGGCTGTTCTTGCGCCAGTGCTTCGCGCTCTCCTCCGGCACATAGGCGAGGTCGGCGTCGAAGACGATGCGCTGCTCGCCGGCCAGCGCCAGGAAGCGGCGGCCCTTGCAGCGGCCGATCAGCGTCAGGTTGGCCTCGCGCGCCAGCTCGACGCCCCAGGCGGTGAACCCGCTGCGCGAGACCAGGATGGGGATGCCCATGCGCACGGTCTTGATGACCATCTCCGAGGTCAGGCGGCCGGTGGTGTAGAAGATCTTGTCGCCGGGCGGGCAGGCGTTGCGGAACATCCAGCCGGCGATCTTGTCCACCGCGTTGTGGCGGCCGACATCCTCCATGTAGACCAGCGGCCGGTCGCGCTCGCAGAGCGCGCAGCCATGGATCGCGCCGGCCTCCAGGTAGAGCGAGGGCAGGGTGTTGATCCGGTGCAGCAGCCGGTAGAGCCAGCTCGTGCGCAGCACCGCCGCCTCGGGCAGCCGGACCTCGGCGAAATCCTCCATCAGGTCGCCGAAGGCGGTGCCCTGGGCGCAGCCGCTGGTCAGGGTCTTCTTGCGCAGCCTGGCCTCGAAATCCGTCGGCTCCGGCGTGCGGACGACGACGACGCCGAGCTCCTCGTCGTAGTCGATGCCGCTGACGCGGTCGCCGGCGCGCAGCATGCCCTGGTTCAGCAGGTAGCCGAGGGCCAGCTCCTCCGGCCGGTCGAGGATCGTCATCATGGTGACGATCTCCTGCCCGTTCAGGTAGAGCGTCAGCGGCCGCTCCACCGTCACGCTGGTCTCGACCGCCTGGCCGGTGTGGTCGCGCCCCGTGACGCGGCGCGTCAGCCGCGGGTCGGCGGGGTCGGGCTGCACGAGCAGGGGCGGCTCGGCGGCGGCCTCCGGCGCGGGGGGCGGGCTCTCTGGCATGCGCCGAAGGTTGGGCGGCCGGCGCCCCGCCGCAACCGCCGGCGGCGCGGCACGTTGCCCGCGGCAGCAACGGAGGCGCGCATGGTGGTCTATCGCTTCCCGCCCGAGGCCGGCGCACCGGCCGGCGGCTTCGCCGCGGCGCCGCAGCCCGGCGTCGTTGCCGCCCGCATCGCCAGCCTGGGCCTGCCCGGCGCCGGCCTCGCCATCGAGGCCGAGGGCGAGCGGGTGCGGATCGCCGGCGAGGTGCCGGACGCCGAGGCGGCGGCGCGGATCATCCTCGCCGCCGGCAACATGCAAGGCATCGCCGAGGTCGAGGACGC
>CAYNYQ010000816.1:0-1776 GCA_964401305.1 uncultured Acetobacteraceae bacterium
GGTCGGGCAGCTCGCCGGCGCGTCGCGGCTGGAGACCATCCTCGACCAGGGCAATGCCATCGACCGCCTGGCGCCGCGCGAGGTGCTGGCCGCGACCGATACCGGCATCGCCTTCCGCGCCGGCACCGCGGCGACGCTGCCGTCCGAGGCGCGCTTCACCCTGGTGAATGCCAGCGGCCTCGAGGTCACCGGCGGCGTCTCCGTCGCCGTGGCCGGGCGCAGCGGCGAGGCCGCGGTGCGCACGGGCACGATCGTGCTCTCGGCCGCCTCGCTCACCATCGGCGCCGACCTGGTCGCGCCCCCGGGCTACGGCGCCGTGCCGGCCATTCCCGCCGGCGGCGCGGCCGTCGCCACGACCAGCCGCGTGGTGCTGGAAGCGACGGCCGGCGGCATCGGCCAGACCGGCGGGCGGATCGTCGCCGGCCAGCTCTCGGCCTATGCGGCGGACGGGATCAGCCTGGCGCGGCCGGAGAACGAGATCTACGCGCTGGTCGCCATGGGCGCCGCACCGTCCGGCACCGCGCGCCCGGCCGGGGCGGGCCGCCCGCTCGACGGCACGCTCTACGCGCTGCTCGCCGAGAATGGCGACATCGCCTTCCAGACCCGGCTGAACAGCGGCGCCGGGGCCGGCATCGCGGGCGGCGGCGCGGCCGTTGCCATCAACGACGGCGAGCGCGCGCTGGTGGTTGCAGCGCCCGTGCGCGCCGGCCCGGACGGGACGGTGACGCGCGTCGTCGATTCCCTCGCCGTCGAGGACGCCGCCGCGCCGACCCTCGTCATCGGCCAGGGCGCCGGCGGTCGGAACATCTCGCTGCGCGCCGACGACCTCGACATCCGCGAGACCATCCAGGCCGTGGGCGGCGTGGTGACGCTGCGGCCGCACGAGACGCCGGAGTCCGGCTGGGGCGATGTCCGCCTCGGCGGCCCGGTGCGCCCTGCCACGGGCGAGGCGCTGTTCCTCTCGGGCGCCGAGCTCGGCCTGGTGGACCAGGGCACGCCGGCGCTGCTGGCCGGCGACCTCCTGCTCGCGGGCGGCGTCACCGTCACCGGCGGCGACATCCGCTTCGAGTCCGGCTTCACCCTGCGCGGCCGCGGGCTGCGGCTGCAGGCGAGCGGCGACGTCACCCAGGACGGCCCGATCACCTTCGGCGCCGACCTTATCGACCCGCGGCTGCTGGCGACGCTCTCGGGCACCGTCGGCGGCGCGCTCGCGCTCGGCGATGCGGGGAATACCATTGCCGCGGTGCGCGACCTCTCGGTGGCGGGCGATGCGCTGCTGCGCACCCAGCTCGAGGGCGGCGCGCCGCTGCGCATCGGCGGCGCCGCGGCCAGCCGCGGCATCGAGAGCGGCGGCGCGGCGGTGACCATCGTCGCCGACGATCTCGACATCCGTGCGCCGATCGCGCTGACGGCGCCGGGCGGCACGCTGTGGCTCGCGCCGCTGACCGCCGGCCGCGCCGTCTCGCTCGGTAGCGGGACCGACATCGCCGGGCGGCTGAACCTCTCGCGGGCCGAGCTGACGCGGGATGGCGGGGCGAACCGGATCCAGTTCGCCTCGGACGGGCTGCTGCGCATCGGCGCCCTCGCCGGCGATGCGGCGACCGACCCGGTCACGCTGGGCAGCGTCGCGCTTGCCGCGACCGGCGCCATCACCCAGGGCGAGCAGGCGCTGGACTTCGCGCCGGCGAGCAGCCCGCCGAACGTGACGACCCTCGAACTCCGCAGCGCGGCGCTGATCGAGCAGTCCTCCGGCGCGCTGACGGTGGCCAATCTCTC
>CAYNYQ010000817.1:0-1774 GCA_964401305.1 uncultured Acetobacteraceae bacterium
GCCACGGTGCAGTTCCTGGCCGCCCTGCCGGACCAGCCACCGGCGCTGCGCCCGATGCCGCCGATGCTGGAATTCGAGCAGACGCCCAATCCGCTGCGCGACATCCTAGCCAAGGAGCCGATCGTGCAGCAGCAGGGCATCGTCGCCGTCCCCACCGGACCCGGCCTCGGCATCGAGATCGACCGCGCCGTCCTCGCCCGCTTCAAGGTGGCCTGAGCATGGCCGCGCCGCGCTACGTTCTCTACGGGGCCAACGGCTCGCCCTACTCGCGCAAGATGCGCGCGCTGATGCGTTACCGGCGCCTCGAATTCGACTGGGTGCTGCGCACCCCGGCGATGCGGGAGGCGATGGCGCACCGCCTCAAGGTCCAGCTCGTCCCGGTCCTGGAACTGCCGGAGGATGGCAGCCTGCACCTCGACAGCACGGAGCAGGCGGCGATGCTCGAGGCCCGGCATGCGGCGCGCAGCGTCGTGCCGGCGGATCCGGCGCACGCCTTCCTTGCCGACCTGATCGAGGATTTCGCCGACGAATGGCTGACCAAGGCGATGTTCTGGTATCGCTGGGCCGGCGAGCCCGACCGCTCCTACGCCAGCCAGTGGATCATCGCCGACAGCCGCCCGGAGCTGGCCGGGGAGGAATTCACCGCGGCCCAGCACGCGATCCGCGACCGCCAGGTCGGGCGCATGGCCCTCGTCGGCTGCACGCCGGAGAACGCGCCGGTGATCGAGGCGACCTACTGGCGGGTGCTGGCGGCGCTCGATCCGCATGTGGCGCAGGCGCGGCACCTGTTCGGCAGCCGGCCCTCGCTTGCCGATTTCGGCCTGTTCGGCCAGCTGATCGTGCTCGACACCGACCCGACGCCGGCCGCCCTGATGCGCGCCGAGGCACCGCGGGTCGAGCACTGGCTGCGCATCCTCGACGACGCCTCCGGCCTGCCGGAGGGCGCCTGGACCGCCGCCGACGCCCCGCTGCCGGACGCCACCCGGGCGCTGCTGGCGCTCGCGGGCGCGACCTATCGGCCCTTCCTGCTGGCCAATGCCGCGGCGCTGCGGGATGGCGCGGCAGCGCTGTCGATCGAGATCCTCGGCCATCGCTACGCCCAGGCGCCGTTCGGCTTCCAGGCCAAGTGCCTGGCCCGGCTGCGCACCCGCTTCGCCGGCCTGCCACCCGGAAGCGCGGCCAGGCTGCGCCCGCTGCTGACCGAGACCGGCTGGCTGCCGGCGCTGGAGACGGATGAGCATGGCTGACCGCGTGGCGCTCACCGAGCCGATCGAGCCGGTCGGCATGGCGATCCTGCGCGAGGCGGGGCTCGAGGTCATCGAGGGCCCGGGCGGCGACCAGTCGCCCGATGCGCTCCGCGCCCTCTGCGCGGAGGCCGCGGCGGTGATCGTGCGGCAGAAGCTGCCCGACGACCTGGCCTCGCGCAGCCCGGGGCTGCTGGTCTGCACCCGGCACGGCGTCGGCGTCGACCTGATCCCGGTCGAGGACTGCACCGCGAACGGCGTCCTCGTCACCAACGTTCCCGGCGCCAATGCCGATGCGGTCGCGGAGTTCGTCGTGGCGCAGATGCTCGCCGCCGCACGCCAGGTGCAGGCGATGCACGCACGGCTGCTGGCGGAGGGATGGAAGCCGGCCCGCGCCATGGCGGGCCAGGCGACGGAGCTGCGCGGGCGGACGCTCGGGATCGTCGGCGTGGGCGCCATCGGGACGCGGCTGGCGGAGATCGCGCATCACGGCTTCCGCATGCGGGTCCTCGGCCACCAGCGGCGGCGGG
>CAYNYQ010000818.1:0-1774 GCA_964401305.1 uncultured Acetobacteraceae bacterium
CATACCCCGGCTGCCGTTGACCACGGCATGAAACCCCGCCGGGTGCAGGCGCGCGCCCCCATCCCGCACGCCGCTCTGAGGGCCCTTTGCAGGACAGGCCCGCGGAGTACCCTGGCCGCTGCCACGATCGGACCCCGCTGTGCCGCACGACACCTTGCCTTCCCCGCTCGACCCCGGCGCCCGTCGCGCCATCCTCGACGCCGTCGCCGCGCTGGAGGGCGAGGCGGTGGAGACGCTGCTGCGCCTGACCCGCTGCCCCTCCACCCTCGGCAACGAGGCGTCAGCGCTGAACGAGATGGCGCGGGTCTACGAGCGGCTCGGCCTGGTGCCGCGCCGCGTGCCGGTGGTGCCGGAGGCGCTCCGCGACCATCCCGGCTTCTCGCCGCCGCTGATCCCCTATGAGGGGCGCGACAACGTCGTCGCCGAATACACGCCGCGGCAGGGGGGCGGCCGCAGCCTCTGCCTGCAGGGCCATGTCGACGTGGTGCCGGAAGGGGCGGCCGACATGTGGGCGACGCCGCCCTACGAGCCCGCCATCCGCGACGGCCGCATCTATGGCCGCGGCGCCGGCGACATGAAGGCCGGCATCGTCTCCTACTGCATGGCCTTCCGGGCGCTGCGCCTGGCCGGCCTCGCGCCCGCGGCGCCGGTGCAGATGGCCGCGGTGATCGAGGAGGAATGCACCGGCAACGGCGCCCTCGCCGCCATGCTGGCGCTGCCCAGGCCCGATGCGGTGATCATCCCCGAACCGGGACCCGGCTACGACGCGCTCTACACCGCCGAGGTCGGCGTCGTCTGGGCCTGGGTCACCGTCAGCGGCCGTCCCGCCCATGTGCGCGACATGCAGGCCGGGGTGAACGCCATCGAGGCGGCGCAGGCCATCGCCGCGCGCTTCAAGGACTACGAAGCCGCGATGAACCGCGCCGAGCGCATCCACCCGGCCTTCCGCGGCGTGAACCATCCCGTGAACGTGAACCTCGGCACCATCGAGGGCGGCGAGTGGAACAGCTCCGTCGCCACGCGCTGCCGCATCGGCCTGCGCGTCGGCGTGATGATGGGATACACCGCCGCGGAGACCCGGGCCGACATCGAGGCGATCGTCGCGGCGGCGGCCGGGGACCCCGCGCTGCGCGGCGCGCAGGTCAGCCTGGCCTTCAAGGGCTTCATGGCCGACCCCTGCGTCTTCGACACGGGCGCAGACATCGTCCGCCTGGCGCGCGAGAGCCATGCCGAGGCGACCGGCGGCACGCTCCGCGACTACCCGGCGACCGGCCTGACCGATGGCCGGCACTACGCGCTCTACCAGGGCACGCCGGTTGCCTGCTTCGGGCCGGATGCGGTCGACATCCACGGCATCGACGAGAATGTCGGCATCGAGAGCATGCACGGCATCACGCGCAGCATCGCGCTGACCATGGCGCGCTGGTGCGGATTGGAGAAGGCCGCGCCATGAGCACCAACATCCCCCTCTCGGGCGCCAGGCTCTGGGACAGCCTGATGGACATGGCAAAGATCGGCGCCACGCCGAAGGGCGGCTCGAACCGCCAGACCCTGACCGACCTCGATGCCGAGGGCCGCGCGCTGTTCCGGCGCTGGGGCGAGGAATGCGGGCTGACGCTCACGGTCGATCGCCTCGGCAACATGGTCTTCCGGCGGGAGGGGCGGGACCCGACGCGCGCGCCGGTCGCCATCGGCAGCCATCTCGACACCCAGCCCACCGGCGGGAAGTTCGACGGCGTGCTCGGCGTGCTGGCGGGGCTCGAGCTGATGCGCG
>CAYNYQ010000819.1:0-1772 GCA_964401305.1 uncultured Acetobacteraceae bacterium
TGCAGCCCGAGCTCTGGGCCGCGCGGACGGGCGGGACGGCCGGGGCGCGGCCGGTCGCGGCGGAATAGCGCGGCGGCGGCTCAGCCCTGCCACCAGATCGCCAGGTCCTCGGCGCAGTAGTCCAGCATGCGGCGGCGGGTCGCGGGTCCGATCTCCGGGTCGGGGAACTCGGCGCCGCCACGCTGCAGGTGCTGGAAGGCGACCTCCCGCCCCGCAAGGGAGGAGAGCAGTGCCGCGAGCCGCGGCAACTCCTCCATGCGGAACACATCGGCAAAGCGCGCGGGATCGCGGCCGAGGAAGGCGGCCTGCGGGTCGGAATGGTGGCGGATCGAGGGCGAGGCGGCGCGGTAGCCCTCCAGCTGCGCGATGAAGGTGTCGAAGTCCGGCTCGGGCGGCACGCCGTGCCGCGCCAGCGCCGCAAGGTCCGCGCGGTCGGGCGAGAGCTCGCGGAAGTGCTGCACGCGGTTCTTGTAGCAGGAAACGAGGCGCCGCAGCGGGTCGCGCACCACGGCGATGCGGCGCATGCCGCGCGTCGCTTCCCACGCCTCCGGGGCGACCAGCCGCGACTTGTAGGCCGGGATGTCGTGGATGAAGCCGGTCCGGCCGTCGGGCAGCGGGAAGGGCTGGAAGGGCCGCCCCTCGTTCAGCGCGAAGAGCGCTTCCTTGATCGTGCTGCAGGCATTCTTCGGCACCGGGAAATAGGCAAGGCCCAGGGCCGGGACGATGACCGCCACGTGCCGCGCTTCCCTCGAACTCGTCCGCGGCACTTTGACCGATGGCGTGCCGGCGGTGAAGGGTCCGCCGGCCGGGCATTGACCGGCCGCCCTGGCCGGTCGCAAGCATGGGCCATGCCGATTCTCACCGGTCATGCCCGTCTCGCTGGCGTCTTCGGCTGGCCCGTCGCCCATTCCCGCTCGCCCCGCCTGCACGGCTTCTGGCTGGAGCGGCACGGGATCGACGGCGCCTACCTGCCGCTGGCCGTGCGGCCGGAGCGCTTCGCCGATGCGGTGCGGGCGCTGCGCGACACCGGCTTTCGCGGCGCCAACGTGACGATCCCGCACAAGGAGGCCGCCTTCGCCGTCTGCGACCGCGTCGATGCCTCGGCGCATCGGGCGGGCGCGGTGAACACGCTGGTCTTCGGCGCGGACGGCGCCATCGCGGGCTCGAACACCGACGGCTTCGGCTTCCTCGAGAACATCCGGGCGACCCTGCCGGGCTGGCAGGCGGCGGCGGGGCCGGCGGTGGTGCTGGGCGCCGGCGGCTCGGCGCGGGCGATCGCCGCGGCGCTGCTGGATGCGGGCTGCCCACGGGTAACGCTGGTGAACCGCACGCCGGCGCGGGCGGAGGCGCTGGCGCGCGCCCTCGGCGGCGCCGTTGCCGTCGCCGAGCGGCCGCCGCTCGAATCGGCGGCACTGCTGGTGAACACGACCTCGCTCGGCATGCAGGGGCAGCCGCCGCTGGCGCTCGACCTGGCGCCGCTGCCGGCGCGGGCGGTGGTGGCCGATATCGTCTACGTGCCGCTGGAGACGCCGCTGCTGGCCCAGGCGCGGGCGCGGGGGCTGGCGGCGGTGCCGGGCCTGGGCATGCTGCTGCACCAGGCGCGGCCCGGCTTCGAGGCCTGGTTCGGCGTGGCGCCGGCGGTGGACGCCGCGCTGCACGATTTCGTCGCCGCGGATATCCCGAGGGGCGGCGCGTGACCTCGCCGCGAGCCCATTCACCATGAAGATCCTCGGCCTCACCGGCGGCATCGGCATGGGCAAGTCCACCGCCGC
>CAYNYQ010000820.1:0-1772 GCA_964401305.1 uncultured Acetobacteraceae bacterium
GGCGCCGCGGGGCAGGGCGCGCAGGGCCTCGGCGGCGCGCCGCGCCTCCGCCACGCCCTCCCCCGCCATGGCGCGCAACAGATCACGCAGCGCCGGCGCGGCCGGCTCCGCCACCGCCGCCTCCGGCCCGAGGCCCCGCTCCGCCAGCGCCTCCACCGGCAGCAGGCAACGGCCCTGGCGCGCCAGGGCGGGCTGGCTGCGCAGCACGCCGGCCAGGCCCTGCACGGCGCCGGCAGCCTGCAGGGCCGCGAGCTGCTGCCCCTCCGCCACGCCGAGCAGCCGGCCGGCGGCCACCGCGAAGCCGCCGCCCGTGCCGCGCAGGAAGGCCTGGAAGGCGGCGCGGGTCGGGATGCCCTCCTCCTCCGCCTCGGCCTCGCGCGCATCGGCCATGGCGAGCAGCAGCGCCGGGTCCAGCGCGCCGGCGGCGATCGCATCGTGCAGGGGCGCGGCCACCTCGTGCCGGCGCGGCGGGCGGCCGGCGGCGGCGTCCTGCACGGCCTCGCGCCACCATTGCAGGCGCATCAGCGCGATCAGCGGCGTGCGGGCCGCGGCGCGGGCGCGCGCGAGCTCGGTGTTGTAGGCGATCAGCGCGAACATCGCCTCGCGCCGCGGCGGCGGGGCGAAGAGGGCGCAGAGGAAGCGGTCCGGGTCCTGCGCGCGCGCAAGGGCTGCGATGGGCGTCAGGGCGGGGCGGGGCATCGGCGCCTTATGCCCGTCCCGGCCGGCCGGGGCCACACGGGCGCGTGCGGCCGCGCGTCCGGCTCGGCCACGCGGCGCCGGCGGCGCGCTTGCTTGACGCGCCATGGGGCCCCGCCTAGCTGTCGGGCGCGTCCTCGGCATGCCGGGCCGCGCTCCGGACCGACCCTGCGCGGCCGCACCAGGGGGCCGCGTCCCCACGAACGGGAGAGAGATCATGGCCTTCAGCCTGCCGCCGCTGCCCTATTCCACCAACGCGCTCGCCGGCCAGAACATGTGCCAGGAGACGCTGGAACTGCACCACGGCAAGCACCACAACGCCTATGTCGTGGCGCTGAACGGCCTGGTCGAGAGCAAGGGGCTCGCGGGCAAGAGCCTCGAGCAGATCTGCGCCGATGCCGGCAAGCAGGGCGCCGACGGGCTGCCCGTGCTGAACCAGGCCGGGCAGCACTGGAACCACGTGCTGTTCTGGCAGGTGATGTCGCCGAAGGGCGGCGGGGACAAGCTGCCGGCCGCGCTCGCCGCGAAGATCGACCAGGATCTCGGCGGCCTCGCGCAGTTCAAGGAGGCCTTCAAGCAGGCCGGCGTGACGCAGTTCGGCTCGGGCTGGGCCTGGCTGGTGATCGGCGCCGACGGCAAGCTGAAGGTCACGAAGACGCCGAACGGCGCCAACCCGCTCTCCACCGGCGAGGGCCAGCCGATCCTCGGCTGCGACGTGTGGGAGCACGCCTACTACCTCGACTTCCGCAACGTCCGCCCGAACTACCTCGACAACTTCCTCAACAAGCTGGTGGACTGGGAAGTCGTGAACACCCTGCTGCAGCAGGGCGGCATGAAGTCCGGCCAGGGCGCCTGACGCGCCGCACGCGGCGGCGATGACGCAGCGGGCGCCGGGGAGGACCCGGCGCCCGCTGTCGTCTTCAGGGCCGCGCGGCCGGCCCCCGATCTCAGCTCTTCGCGGGGTCCTTGGCGTCGTTCGCGGCGACCGGCTTGAACACGTCGCCGATGGTCGTGCGCAGCACGTTCACCCGGACATTGGGCGCGATCTCGACCTCGACCTCGTCGACGCCGTCCTT
>CAYNYQ010000821.1:0-1771 GCA_964401305.1 uncultured Acetobacteraceae bacterium
GTCATGGGTCGCGGCCATCTAGGGCAAAGCCGCGCCGCGGGGAACCGGGCGTTGCACGGCGCCGGTGCCGGTGCGGCGTCCGGCGTTGCGCGGCGCCGGCGGCGGTGCGAAAGCCGGCCCCATGAGCAGCGACCAGCCCACCGCGCCGCCGCGCATCAACGGCCTCGAGGGCCGGCGCGCCCTCCTCACCGGCCACAAGGGCGGCATCGGCCGCGCCATCCTGGCCGTGCTGCAGGCCTCCGGCGCGCGGGTCGAGGGGATGGACCTGCCGGAGGTGGACCTCGGCCGGCTCGAGGACCTGCCCGCGGCGGTGGAGGCCGCGGTGGCGCGCCTGGGCGGCCTCGACATCGTGGTGAACAACGCGGGTGCGACCATCCTCGGCAGCCTTGTCGACACGCCGATTGCCGAGGCAGAGCGCATCCTGCGCGTGAACGTGCTGGCGCCCTTCGCCATCCTGCAGGCGGCGATCCCGCACATGGTCGCGGCCGGCGGCGGCGCGGTGGTGAACATCGCCTCCGACCAGGCGCTGATCGGCAAGCGCGTCTCCGCGGCCTATGGCGCGAGCAAGGCGGCGATCGCGCAGCTGACGCGCAGCGCCGCGCTGGACTGGGCGCCGCAGCGCATCCGCTTCAACTGCGTCGCCCCCGGCAGCACCGATACCGCCATGCTGCGCCGGGTGATCGACGACCTCGCCGCGCGCTACCCGGACCGCTACGCCGCCGGCAGCGCCGCCGCCTATGCCGCCGCCGTGCCGCTCGGGCGCTTCGCCGCGCCGGAGGAGATCGCCGCGGTGGTGGCCTTCCTCGCCAGCGACCATGCGAGCTTCGTCACCGGCGTGGTCATGCCGGTCGATGGCGGGACCACGGCGGAATGAGCGGCGCTGCCCGTGGAGGATGACGCGATGAGCGCCCCGCTCGCGGTCGTCACGGGGGGGACGCGCGGCATCGGCCGGGCCTGCGCGGCGCGGCTCGCCGCGCTCGGCTACCGGGTGGTGGCCGCGGCACGCGCGGCGCCGGCCGAGGCGCTGCCCGCGGGCGTGGAATACGCGCCGCTCGACGTCGCTGACCCTGCCGCGGTGCGCGATTTCTTCGCGCGGCACCCGGCGATCGCCGCCCTGGTCTGCGCGGCGGGCAGCGCCGGCGGCGACCCCGCGGAGGACCCGGACGAGGCGCATTGGCGCGGCATCATGGCCAGCAACCTCGACGGCGCCTGGCGCTGCTGCATGGCCGCCGAGTCGCGGCTGCCGGCCGACGGCACGGGGCGCATCGTGCTGCTCGCCTCCGTGCTCGGCCTGCGTGCGGTGCCGGACCAGGTGGCCTATGTGGCGGCGAAGCATGGCGTGGTGGGCCTCGCCCGCGCGCTGGCGTTGAAGCTGGCGCCACGGCGCATCACGGTGAACGCGCTCTGCCCGGGCTGGGTCGCGACCGAGATGGCCGAGGCGCGCTGGCGCGAGCTCGGCATGGATGCGGCCGCAGCGGCGGCGGGCAGCCCGACCGGGCGCATCACCACGGCCGCGGAGGTGGCCGGCGCCCTCGCCTGGCTCGTCGGGCCCGAGGCCGGCAACGTCACCGGCCAGCCGATCCTGCTCGACGGCGGGGCGAGCCTGTAGCGACGGCCCCGACCCGCCGCCCTCAGATGTCCGGATTCAGCGTCGCGGTGCTGCCGAAGGGGCGGCTGTCCGGCAGGTCGTCGGCGCTGCGGGTGGTGTCCTTCGCCGCCGCCGCGCCGGCGCCGCCCTCGCAGGCCGCCTTGATGCTGCCGAGCGTGCGCT
>CAYNYQ010000822.1:0-1771 GCA_964401305.1 uncultured Acetobacteraceae bacterium
CGGCACGCGATCGCGCGTCCTCTCCTCCAGCGCGGCGCGGTAGGCGGCGACCGCCGCCTCCAGACGCGCCGTGCCGCTCTCGCGCTCCCCGAGCCGCCGGAGCGCGTGGCCGAGGTTGTGCTGGGCGGCAGCCCAGGCTCGCGGATCTTTGCGGCGATCGATCTTTGCCAACAGGGCTTGCCGCAGTTCGACCGCCGCATCGAGTTGCTCGGCTTCAATAAGCGCCCTGACAAGTCGGTCGATCTCTGCCGTCTCCAACGTGGCGGCAGCGACGGAGCCAGCATGTTTCACGGCCGCGTGCAGATGTGTGCCGGCGGTCCGCTGGCCGCGCTCCAGTACGGCGTCCGCGGCCGCAAGGGCCAGCCTTACCCAGGCCTCGGGGGCCGCGTTTGCCTCCTCCATGGCGCGCTGGGCGGCAGCAAGATCGCCTGCCACCAAATGGGCGTCACCTAAGGCTGCGGAACTGTCGGCAGTCGCACGGCTGGGCACAGCCGCGAGGCACTGAGTCAAGGACGCCAGCGTCTCGCGGTGCGCGGCAAACAGACCAACCACTTCAGGCGCACCGGGCGGCTCAACGATTCTGTCGAACCCATCCCGAAGCATCTCCGCCGGTGCGGCCATCCACCGCGGCAGCCCGAGCCCCACACCCGTTGCCAGCGTGTGCAGCAGGCGGTCTGAATCCTGGTTGATCAGCAGTCGGCACGCGTCATGATCCTTCGCCAGGGCCGCGGCTTCGGGCGATGGGTCGTTGCCGTAGATGGCCCAGAAAACGGATTTACCGGAAAGCGCCTTCAGCGCCGCACGCAAGGGGCGCATCAGGCCGAGTTCCTCCCCGCGATAGCCGATGACAAGGAGGAACGGCGCATCGCGCAGCAGGGCCATGAAAGCAGATTTGAGACCGTCATCCGATCCAACTCGTTGAAGTTCGCGGTCGCTGTTGATCCTTCGATAGTTGTGCATCGAGCCATGGACATGAACGAGTTGTGGAATCGAGGGTCGTGAGTCAACTCGATTAAGTGCTTCGAGACCGTCCGCGACCGCGGGAATGATGCCATTGCGAACTAGCCCCTCTAGCGCAAGTTGGTCGAAGTTGGTGGTTAGGATCGTATGGATGCAGTGATGCTCGACGAGTTGGCCGAGTCGCAGATGCCCCCAGTTGATCCGGCCTTCAGCGCGAGCGATCGCTTCGCGGATGATCGTCCGCTCGTGCACGGGGTCGTCGAGATACTTTTCGAAGATTTCGGCATAGAGCCCAGCCCCATAGGGCTGTGAAAACTCGTAACCATTCTCCCTGAGCCTGCCGACTATGTCGCAGCCACTCATCGAGAGGCTTTCTTCCCGGGGAATGCGGAGGTCACGCCGTGCAATGTAGCGCAGCGCGATGTCGACGACGCCCAGGGCCGCCGGAATGCCGGCGGAGACGGAACAACCCGCGCCAATCAGCACGACTCCTCCGCCCCAAGCAGTGTCCTCTTCTGTCGGCCGCGCCAGTCGCAGGCGCCTAATCAGATCGGCGACATGATCTGCGGCGGGCGACTCAGCGCTCTCGCCGGTGCTGCTTGCCCCTTCCGACAAACTACTGCTCGCGCTGGAGCCGATGGGCGAGGGTATGAGCGCCAAGGGTAGGGCTCCGTCCGTGCGTGTTCGCTCGCGCTGGGTCGTGCGAGAGTATCGTTTCGATAGTCTTCGCACAGGTCCTGACGGGTCTCCAACAACCGGGTTCCAAGGGCCTTTCGGCCCTTGGTGGGGTGTCCAGAGGGGCAACGCCCCT
>CAYNYQ010000823.1:0-1758 GCA_964401305.1 uncultured Acetobacteraceae bacterium
GCCACGGGCGTCGCGGCCGTGAGACCGGCGCCGATAAGGGCGCGGCGGGTGCTCGGTGTCATCTCGGGTTCTCCGGGCTTCCGGGTCCCTTAGCTAGCTTCGCGCCTTGGTTTGCTCTTTCACGGAGCGCTGCGCCGTTGCCGGGCTTTGCCGACAAATCCTGTTGGGCCGCTGCGCCCGACACTCCGCGGTCGGGCGCTGGCGCCCCTCGACGTACTCACCATTGCACCACACAGGCATAGCGAACCGCGCCGGGATTGCCGGAGGCTGTGTGGTGTGGGTCAGGCCGCCAGGGGTATGGGCCCCTGTGCGGCATAGTGTCTGGGGTCGGCGCCTTTGGGGCAGATCGGGTAAGTTGAGGGGCGGAGGATTTCTGGCTCATCGTAACCGCCAAGGCGTGAAGATGAGCCAGAACTCCTCCGCGCCGGCCGCTGTTGCGGCTGGGCCAGCGAAGCAGCCCGCCGAGCGGGCGGTACGTGACATCCGCCGACGCACCCGCAAGCAGCACTCTGCCGAGGAGAAGATCCGGATCGTGCTGGAAGGCGTGCGCGGCGAGGACAGCATCGCCGCGCTGTGCTGGCGCGAAGGCATCGCCGAGAGCCTCTACCACGGTAACCGTCGTCCCGGCCCCACGGTGAGCGTCGGCTGACGCGCCTTGCGATCGGTTTTTCGGGTGCTGGCTGACGAAGTATCCTCGGGTCGTCGAGGGATCGGGGTGGACATGGCGCTCGAGGACGATCTGCTGGCGCGGCTGCGCAAGATCGAGGCGCTGATGGCCGGCGCCGGCACGGCCGGCGAGCGGGAGGCGGCCGGCGCCGCGTTGGAGCGGGTCAAGGCGCGGCTGGCGGAGCAGGCGCGGCGGGACCCGCCGGTCGAGCTGCAGTTCTCCATGCCCGACGCTTGGTCGCGGCAGCTCTTCGTGGCGTTGTGCCGGCGCTACGGCCTCAAGCCGTTCCGCTACCCGCGGCAGAAGCGCACGACGGTGATGCTGCGGGTGCCGCGCGGGTTCAACGACACGGTGCTCTGGCCGGAGTTCGTGGAGCTGGACCGTGCGCTCGTCGCGCACCTGCAGGAGGTGACGAGCCGGATCATCCGCGGCGCGGTGCACGCCGACACGAGTGAGGCGGAGGAGGTGCCGGCGGCGCTGCCGGCGCGATAGCCCTACGCCGCGGCCGCGGTGCCGGGTTGGCGCCAGGCCCAGGGCAGCAGCGAGGCGAGTTCCGTCGAGCGCACCTCGCCGCGGACCATCCGCTCCAGCACGTCGGTCAGCCAAGCCTGCGGGTTGACGCCGCTGAGGATGGCAGTGCGGATCAGCGTGGTGGCGATGGCCCAGTTCTCGCCGCTGCCCTCGCTGCCGGCGAACAGCGCCGCCTTACGTGTGACGACAATAGGTCTGATCTCCCGCTCCACGCTGTTGGTGTCGAGCTCCAGA
Organism: uncultured Acetobacteraceae bacterium; assembly: GCA_964401305.1. Classification (GTDB taxonomy): domain Bacteria; phylum Pseudomonadota; class Alphaproteobacteria; order Acetobacterales; family Acetobacteraceae; genus JAIEOP01. The sequence continues at coordinate 1,433 of CAYNYQ010000823.1, forward strand.
GTGCCGTCGTCCAGGAACCGGCAGAGTCCATCCCAGTGCCGCAAGCCATAGCGGATCGCCGCGGCGAGGGCGGAGCCCTGACTGACGCGGCCGAGCTGCGCATCGAGCCAGGTGCGGAGATCGCGCACGAGCGGCGCGCTGCGCTGCTGCCGGACGGCCTGGCGTTCCTCGGCGGGTCGGCCACGAACCTCGCGCTCGATGGCGTAGAGCGTGCCGATGCGCAGCAGGGCCTCGGCGGCAATCGGTGAGGCGGTGTGGGCGTGGATCTTGTGTATCCATCCGGCCAAGGCCGTGGGTGCTGGGCGGCGGTGCGGGCGGGCCGGTCA
>CAYNYQ010000824.1:0-1754 GCA_964401305.1 uncultured Acetobacteraceae bacterium
TCCGGCCGGCCGTAGCGGATGTTGTCGCGGATCGAGCGGTGCAGCAGGGCGGGCTCCTGCGTCACCACGCCGATCGCCGCCCGCAGGCTCTCCTGCGTCACCCCGGCGATGTCCTGGCCGTCGATCAGGATCCGCCCCTCCTCGGGCCGGAAGAAGCCGAGCAGCAGGTTCACCAGCGTCGACTTGCCGGCGCCCGAATGCCCGACCAGCCCGACCCGCTCGCCCGGCGCGATCTCGAGGTCGAGGCCGCGCAGCACGCCCACCCCCGGGCGGCCGTATCCGAAGCGCACGCCCTCGAAGCGGATCGCGCCGCGCGCCACGCGGATCGGCACGGCGCCGGGCGGGTCGGGCGCCGTGGGCGCGACGGCGATCGAGCCCATCGCCTCCTGCACCACGCCGATATTCTCGAAGATCGAGGTGACGTTGAACGCCACCCAGCCGGAGATGTTGGCGATCTGCCAGGCCATCGGCAGCGCGGTGGCCACGGCGCCGAGCCCGATCTCGCCCCGCGTCCAGAGCCAGATCGCCACCCCCGCCGTCGTCGTGATCATCGCCGCGTTCAGCACGCCGAGCGCGAGGCCGTTCACCGTGACCAGGCGCATCTGCCGCCGGAAGGCCTCGGTCAGGTTCAGCACGCCTTCGCGCGCGAAGGCGTCCTCCTGCCGCGCGCTGGCGAAGAGCTTGACCGTCTGCACGTTGGTGTAGCTGTCGACGATCCGCCCCGTCAGCGCGCTGCGCTCGGCGCTGGCGGCGCGCGAGCGGTCGCGCATGCGCGGCACGATCAGCCGCAGCAGCGTGGCGTAGAGCGCGAACCAGCCGAGGATCGGCAGCGCCAGGCGCCAGTCCTGGTCGGCCAGCAGCAGCACCGCCGCGGTGCCGTAGACCAGGATGTACCAGAGCGCGTTGACCACCTGCACCACGCTCTCGCGCAGCGCCGGGCCGGCCTGCATCACGCGCGTCGCGATGCGGCCGGCGAAATCCTCCTGGAAGAAGGGCAGGCCCTGGCGGATCACGTGCCAGTGCGCCTGCCAGCGGATCATGCTGGTGACGTTGGCGTTGATGCCCTGCTGGGTGATCAGGTTCTGCGCCAGGATCGCGGCCGGCCGCGCCACCAGCAGCACCAGCGCCATCGCCAGCAGGGTCGGCCAGGCCTCGGCGAGGAGCCGGTCCGGCGCATGCTCCGACAGCAGCGCGACCAGGCGCCCGATCATCACCGGGATCGCCAGGTCGAGCAGCGCCACCGCCATGCCGGCGACGAAGAGCGCCACGTAGAGCGCCCGCGCCTGGCCGATGAAGTGGCGGTAGAAGCCGATCAGCCCGTCGGGCGGCGGCCCCTCGGGCACGGGCCGGCCGAGCAGGCGCGCCGCGGGCTCGCCCGGCGGGGCGACGGGGTCGAGCAGCCTTTCGAACCAGCGGAAGGGGAGCATGGGACAGAAGGTGGCCTCGCGGGGGAACGGTCAAGCGATGCGCGGTTTAAGGGGTGCGCAACCGCCCCATGTCAGGCTGCACCGCCAGGCAGGACGCACGGCCCCACCCCGCGGCCGCAGGATCGGAGCCCGCATGCCGAACACGACCGGACCCCAGGCGCAGCACGGCACGGCCGCGGCCATCGTCGCCTGCCTCGCCGCCTCGGCGCATGGCCGCGCCCGCACCGCCGCGGCGCTGCGGCTGCGGGGGCCCGGCGCCTTCCGGGAACTGGCGATGATGACGCTCTGCACCGTGCTGCCGGCGCTCGGGGCGCTGACGCTGTTCGG
>CAYNYQ010000825.1:0-1752 GCA_964401305.1 uncultured Acetobacteraceae bacterium
CGACGAGGGCGGCAAGAACTGGGGCGGCCTCGCCTACAACGGCAGCTTCGACTGGAACAGCGACACCGCCGCCTTCGTCTATGCCAACCCGCTCGGCGACGATGTCCACACCATCGCCACCGCCGCCGCCCACGAGATCGGCCACAGCCTCGGCCTGGACCACGATGGCCAGGGCGGCAGCGAGTATTACTACGGCCATGGCGGCTGGGCCCCGACCATGGGCGTCGGCTACTATTCCAGCGTCATCCAGTGGAGCAACGGCGGCTATGCCGGCGCCACCAACACGCAGGACGACCTCGCCGTCATCACCACGCAGAACGGCGGCGTCACCTACCGCGCCGACGACCACGCCAGCAGTTTCGGATCGGCCACCGCCCTCGGCGGCACCGTCGCCAACGGCATCGCCAGCGTGCAGGCCTTCGGCGTCATCTCGGGCTCCGGCAGCCGCAACGACGTCGACCTCTTCAGCTTCACCCTCGCCGCCGGCGGCAGCATCGACCTCGCCGTCTCGGGCTGGAGCCGCGCCTACGTCACCGGCAGCACCACGCCGGTCTACAGCAAGGCCGCGCTCTCCATGCTCGACACCAAGCTCACCCTCTACGACGCCGGCCTCAAGGCCGTCGCCACCTGGGACGACCCGACCCGCCTCGACGGCGCCATCACGCTCAGCGACCTCGCCGGCGGAACCTACTACCTCGCCATCGACGGAACGGGATGGGGATCCCCCACCGCCGCCTCCCCCACAGGATGGTCCGAGTACGGCTCTCTCGGCCAGTACATGATTACGGGAAGCTACAGCGCCGGCAGCGGCACCACGGTCACCACGCTGTCGCAGCTGGTGGTGGACCGCACCAGCCTCTCCACCACGGAGGCCGGGGGGTCGGACAGCGTCACCCTGCGCGCGCTGAACGCCACCGGCGACGTCCTCGTCGGGATCACCGGCGTCGACGCCACGGAGGGGAGCCTCTCCGCCTCCTCCCTCCTGCTCAATGCCGCCAACAACTGGACCGCAACCCTCGGCATCACCGGCCGCGACGACCGCGAGGCCGATGGCGCCGTCCCCTACACCCTCTCGCTCGGCGCGTCCGGCCTTGGCAGCGTTACCGTGCAGGTGACCAACACGGACAACGACATCACCCCGACGAGCTCCGGCACCGTGTTCAAGAGCGGCACCACCACCTCCGGCGGCGGCAAGAAGCCCGGACGCAGCCCCGAGGCCGCGGTGGTAGCGACGCTGGCCGCCGATGACGGTTCCGCGCTCACCCTCACGGAGACCGGCAGGACCCCGGACTTCAACCTGGAATGGCGTTGGGAGTTCTCCGGCCTCTCCGCCGGCGATAAGCGGCTGCAGGTCGATGCGAGCTCGGCGGGGGAGGGATTCCGCCTGGAGTACTCGACCGACGGTGCCGCGAGCTGGAAGAGCTTCGCCGGCGCGCCCATCAGCGCGGCGGCCTGGAACGGCGACTTCCTTGCGAGCGGCGTCGGCAGCTCGCTCTGGGTTCGGCTGGTCGACACCGTCCGCTCGAGCGATTCCACCAGGGACAGCTTCGTCGTCGACCTGCTGACCCTGGCGCCCGTGGTCGCCCCGGCCAGCGGCAGCCCGCTCGGCGCCGACCTGGTCCTCGGCTGACGGGCGGCGAAGGCAGGGCGGGCCGACTTGGCCCTCCGCGCCGCCCCGGCCATCGGGGCGCCCTTTATCAAGGGCGGGCCGATTCAGCCCTCCGCGCCTGACGGCGCTCCGGCCATCGGCCT
>CAYNYQ010000826.1:0-1751 GCA_964401305.1 uncultured Acetobacteraceae bacterium
GCTGCGTCAGGTGGATGTAGCCGAAGACCTTCAGGTTCCAGGCCTCGATCCAGCGGTCGAGCGCGATGTCGTGCACCGTGCCGCCTGGGATGGCGCCGGCGTTGTTCACCAGGATGTCGATCTCCGGGTGCGCGGCGTGCAGCGCCACGCGGTCCCCGGGCCGGGAGAGGTCGCCGGCATGCACGGCGACGTGCACGTTGTGCCGGCCGCGGATCTGCCCCGCCGCCTGCTCCAGCGCCGCGGCGTCGCGGGAGGCGAGGATCACGTCGCAGCCTTCGGCGGCGAAGGCCATGCCGCAATGGAAGCCGATGCCCTTCGATCCGCCGGTGACCAGCACCCGCTTGCCGCGCAATTCCATGTCCATGGCGGTGATTCCTCCTCGCGCGCCCGGGCGGAGGCTACAGCCGCGGCGCGATGCCGGAAACCCCGGTCGCCTGCTCGAGGGCGGCGAGCGCCAGCAGCGCCGCGTGCCGCGCCTGGTTGGCGCCGACGCGCGTGGCGTTCAGCGTGCGCAGCGCGTCGAGCACGTCGAGCAGGCTGCGACCGCCGGCGGCATAGGCCTGCTCGGTGCTGCGATAGGCCGCCTCGGCGCGGGCCAGGGCGCCGCCGGTGTAGAGGGCGAGCAACGCCCGCGCCTGCTCCCAGGCCGCCCAGGCGGTGGCGAATTCCGCCCGGGCGCCGAGCAGCGCGGCCTGGGCGCCGAGCTCGGCCTGGCTCTGCTGCGCCTGGGCGATGCCGACATTGCCCTCGACGATGCGGCCGGTGAAGATCGGGATGGAAACGCCGAGGCCGAAGACGTTGTTCGCGCTGATCTGGCCCCGCGTGCTCTCCGGCAGGTCCTGCGAGAGCCGCGTCCGGCCCCAGCTCGTGTCGAGCGTCACGTCGCGCGCCCGCGCGGCCTCGGCCAGCGCGCGGTTGGCCGAGGCGGCGCTGGCCTGGCGCTGCGCCGCCACCACGTCGGCCCGGCTCGCCACCGCCCCACCCAGCTCCTCGCGGCCGAGGCCGAGCGCGGGCAGCGGCCGGTCGAGCCGCCCGCGGAGATCGAAGGCGACCGGGGGCAGGATGCCACGCAGCGGGCCGGTGGCGGGCCGTTCCGCGAAGGCGGCGGGATCGGCGGCGAGCAGCGCCGCCACCGCGGCGACGCCGGCGGCATAGGCCTGGGCATTGGCCGGGATGTCGCCCTCGAAGGCGATGCGGCTCGCCTGGAAGCGCAGCAGCTCGCCCTCGGCGATGGCGCCGTCGCGCACCTGGCGGCGCAGCAGCGCCTCGGTGCGATCGAGGCTCTCGCGGTTGGCCAGCGCCACCTCGAGGTTGGCGCGCGCCAGCAGCCCGCCCAGGAAGGCGCGGCGCAGCTCGAAGAGCTGCAGGCGCAGCATGTCGAGCACCTGCGCCTCGGCGACGCCGACCTGCTCCTCGGCCAGGCGCGTGCGCAGCGTCCGCTTGCCGCCGCGCTCGATCAGCACCGAGAGGCCGACGGCGATGTTGTTGGAGGGCGAGAGGAAACGCGCGCCCTGCAGCCCGTTGCGCGCCGTCTCGTTGAACTGCGCGACGGTGTTGCCGACGCTCACCGTCGGCGGCGGCAGGGAGGAGGCGACGAGGCGCTGCGCCCGCGCCGCATCCACGCCGCGGCGCGCCGCGAGCACGGCGAGGTTGCGCTCGACGAGCCGCGCCTCGGCCTCGGCCAGCGTCATCGGCGCGGCGCCGGCGGGCAGCGCCGCGGCCACGGGGTCCCGCGCCGCCGCGGGCGGGGT
>CAYNYQ010000827.1:0-1748 GCA_964401305.1 uncultured Acetobacteraceae bacterium
GCGGTCGCGCCGGTCGAGCGGGTCAGCCCGCCCGCGCTGCCCGGCAGCCCCGTGCCCGCCGCCCGCGGCCCCGCCACGGGCAGCGGCATGGCGGCCCCCGGCACGGCGCCGAACGAGGTCGCCCCGCCCGCCATGACGTCGCGCGGCCCGGATGCGGCGGAATTGGAGTTGCAGCGCGCGCTCCGCGGCGGCGTGATCGAGGGCCAGGTTTCCATCCCCGACGACAAGCTCGGCGTGCTGGTGCAGCCCGACGGGCGGGACTGGCGCGTGTTCCGCAACCACTGGCTGACCTGGATCGGCCTCGGGCTGATCCTGGTCGCGGCGCTGGCGCTGCTGCTGCTCTACCTGCTGCGCGGGCCGACGCCGATCGAGGGCGGGCGCGCCGGCCGCGACATCCGCCGCTACGGGCTGCTCGAGCGGGCGAACCACTGGATGGTGGCGACGAGCTTCGTGCTGCTCACGCTCACCGGCCTCAACATCACCTACGGCGCCTATGCGCTGCGCCCGCTGATCGGCGCGCAGCCCTTCACCGACCTCACCTGGTGGGGCCAGGCGGTGCACCACTACCTGGCCTTCCCCTTCACGATCGGCCTCGTGGTGATGCTGGTGGTCTGGCTGCGCGACAACCTGCCCTCGCGCATCGACCTCGACTGGCTGCGCGCCGGCGGGCCGCTGGCGAGGGGGCATCCGCCGGCGGGGCGGTTCAACGCCGGGCAGAAGCTGCTGTTCTGGCTGACCGTGGGCGGCGGGCTGGTGATCGCGGCCAGCGGCTTCGCGCTGATGTTCCCCTTCGCCGTCACCGACGTCATCGGCCAGCAATGGGCGCACTGGGTGCACGGCCTCGGCGCGATGCTGCTGATCGCGGCAATCCTCGGCCACATCTATCTCGGCAGCATCGGCACGGAGGGCGCGCTCGAGCAGATGACGCAGGGGCACGCGGACTGGAACTACCTGCGGGCGCACCACCCGACCTGGCTGGCGCAGGAGGTGGCGCGGGCCGAGCGCACCGCCGCGCCGCCGGCCGACGCAAGGCGGGCGGCGGGCGCGGACTGATCCGCCCGCCCCGCGGCGGGATCGCGCCACGGGGCAGGCAGGCCAAGCCGGCGGCGGACCGCCGGGCGGGGCCTCAGGCCGGCTTGAACTGCGGGTAGGGCGTGCCGTCCTCGGCCGGCTTCCAGGTGACCTGCACGCGGTCGCCGATCGCCACCTTGTCGAAGTCGCAGTCGACGATGTTGGTCATCATCGTGCAGCCCTCGTCGAGCGTGACATAGGCGATGGCGTAGATCTCCGGCGCGCGCTTCATCACGCTGACGCTGTAGATCGTGCCCATCCCCTTGCTCTCCTTCCACTCCACCTTGCCGAGGGTGAAGGGCGAGACCTGGCGCGGATACCAGAAGGCCTTGCCGGTATCGACGCAGTGGGGGAGGAGGAACTTCCCCTGCTTCGCCGCCTCCCAGAAGGGCTCGGTCTCCGGGTTGACCATCGGCGCGGGGATCTTGCGTTCCTTCTTGTCGGACATGGCGTTCACTCCCGCTCCATGATCAGCGTCGCCGCGCCGTGCCGGCTGCCGAGCAGCCCGCCCGTGCCATGCGCCAGGGCGACGTCGCAATTCTTCACCTGCACCGCCGGATGCGCCTCGCCGCGCAGCTGGCGCACCGCCTCGATCACCTTGGTGATGCCGCCGCGGTTGGCGGGGTGGTTGTTGCAGAGCCCGCCGCCATCGGTGTTGAAGGGCAGCTTGCCGACGC
>CAYNYQ010000828.1:0-1736 GCA_964401305.1 uncultured Acetobacteraceae bacterium
AGGTGGAGTAGGCGATCACCCGCTTGATGTCGTTCTGCACGCAGCCGATGGTCGCGGCGAAGAGCGCGGTGGAGGCGCCGACGACGGTGACGATGGCCAGCGCCGTCGGCGCGTACTCGAAGAGCGGCGACATGCGGCATACCAGGAAGACGCCGGCCGTCACCATGGTGGCCGCATGGATCAGCGCGGAGACGGGCGTCGGCCCCTCCATCGCGTCCGGCAGCCAGGTGTGCAGGCCGAGCTGCGCCGACTTGCCGCAGGCGCCGAGGAAGAGCAGCACCGCGATCAGCTCGAGCGCGGGCAGGCCGAGGAAGCGGTCCTCGAGATGGCGCGGCACCTCGGCGAAGATCACGTCGAACTCGATGCTGCCGAAGACGTAGAAGGTCAGCGCCAGGCCGAGCATGAAGAAGAGGTCGCCGACGCGGTTGACGATGAAGGCCTTCATCGCCGCGGCGTTCGCGCTCTCCTTCTCGTACCAGTAGCCGATGAGCAGGTAGCTCGCGAGGCCCACCCCCTCCCAGCCGAAGAAGAGCTGGGCCAGGTTGTCCGCCGTCACCAGCATCAGCATCATGAAGGTGAAGAGCGAGAGGTAGGCGAAGAAGCGCGGGATGGTCGCGTCGTGCGACATGTAGCCCACGCTGTAGAGGTGGATCAGCGTCGAGATGAAGGTGACCATCATCACCATCACCACGCTGAGCGTGTCGTAGCGCAGCGCCCAGGCGACCTCGAGCTCGCCGAAGTCGATCCAGGTGGCGATGCGGAGGGTGGTGGGCTCCGCGCCGAGCGCCACCTCGACGAAGGCGGCGATGCCGCAGGCGGCGGCCAGCGCCATGCAGGCCACGGTGGACCACTGCGCCGCCCGGTCGCCGATCCAGCGGCCGAGGAAGCCGCTGATCGTGGCCCCGAGCAGGGGGAAGAAGATGGCGCCGACGAACATCGGGCTCAGCCTTTCAGGGTCGAGATATCCTCGACCTCGATGCTGCCGCGGTTGCGGAAGTAGATGACGACGATGGCGAGCCCGATCGCGGCCTCGGCCGCCGCGACGGTGAGCACGAAGAGGGCGAAGACCTGGCCGGCCAGGTCGTCGAGCCGGGCCGAGAAGGCGACCAGGTTCAGGTTCACCGCCAGCAGGATCAGCTCGACCGACATCAGGATGACGATGACGTTCTTCCGGTTCAGGAAGATGCCGACGACGCCGAGCACCAGCAGGATGGCGCTGACGCCGAGGTAGTGCGCGAGACCGACGACCATCTCAGTGGTGCCCCCCGTGCCCGTGGTGGTCTCCGGCGTGCTCCACCCGCTTCGGCGCCGCCTCCTCGGGCGGCGGCGGGCGGCGGATGCCGAGCTGGCCGATGCCCGCGCCGCTCGGCACCTTCTCGAGGCTGATCGAGCCGCTGCGGGCGATCTGCGCGCCGACATCCTGCCGCTTCGTCCCCGGCCGCTGCCGGTGCGTCAGCACGATCGCGCCGATCATCGCCACCAGCAGCACGAGGCCGGCGATCTGGAAGAGGTAGACGTAGTCCGTGTAGATGATCCGGCCCAGCGCCTCGGTGTTGGTGACGCCGCCGCCCGGGTTGGGCGAGAGGCGAAGCTCGGCCGCATCGGTCGAGAAGCCCCAGGTGCCGATGACCAGCGCCAGCTCCAGCAGCAGGATCACGCCCACCAGGCCGCCGATCGGCAGGTAGCGCTGGAAGCCCTCGCGCAGCCGCGCGAAGTCGATGTCCAGCATCATCACC
>CAYNYQ010000829.1:0-1724 GCA_964401305.1 uncultured Acetobacteraceae bacterium
GAGGCGCGCCCGTGGTGACGCGCCGCGCCGCCTGGGGGCCTCGCTGAAAAACGGCGCCGCGACCCCGTTTTGCCGCCTTCATTGACGAAAGGAGAACATGTGCGAACGCACTCATTCCTTTTCGGAAATAAAAACGTTCCACGCTGCGACGCGGGAGAGTCGTCGGATTTCCTTACTCTCGCCAAGGTTGCGGAGCTTGCCGGACCGCATCAATCGGACGCAGCATGAACAAAACAGGGGCAGCAATGTCGCTCCCCAGCGTGAATCTCGCGCGTCGCACGTGCCTCCGCCGGCCCGGCCACGAGGCCCCCGCCCCGCGCGGCCGCCTCAGGGCTGCGTCGCCTCCGCGATGCCGAGCGCGGCGCGCGCCGCCTCCCACCCGACGCGGTCCGGCGCGCAGATCAGCCCGCCGGCATGCACCAGGGGCGAATAGGGCCGCCCGTCGAACTGCGCCGCGAAGCCCCCGGCCTCCCGGTGCAGCAGCCAGCCCGGCGCGTGGTCCCAGGGCAGGAGACGGTTGTAGACCAGCAGGTGCACATGCCCGGAGGCGGCCAGGCGGTACTCCTGCGCGGCGCAGCGATAGCCCACCACCGCGGCGAGCCGCGGCAGGCTGGCCGTCACCCGGCTCTTCAGCGGCTCCGGCATGAAGCCCCAGGAGACGGCGCCGACCATGTGCCCGACCGGCGCCGGCGCCGCGGCGCGCAGGTCGACGCGGCGACCTGCGGCATCCTCGACCCAGGCGCCCTCCCCGCGCAGCGCCATGGCCGTGTCGTCGCCGCCGACCGGGTCGTGGATCCAGGCGGCGACGACCTCGCCCCGCACCAGGGCGGCGGCCATGCAGCCGAAGACGGGAACCCCGGCCACGAAATTCGCCGTGCCGTCCACCGGATCGACGACGAAGGCGAGGTCGGCCCCGGCCAGGCGGCCGAGCAGGGCGGGATCCGCCGCTGCCCCTTCCTCGCCGACGACGAGGCAGCCGGGGAACTGCCGCTCGAGGCCGGCGGCGATGACCCGCTCGGCCGCCTCGTCGGCATCGGTGACGAAGTCAAGTGCGCCGGACTTGGTGCGCACGGCCTCGCTGGTCAGCCGCCGGAAGCGGGGCAGGATCTCGGCCCGGGCGGCCTGGCGCAGCAGGTCGGCAACCCCGGCGGCGCGGGCGGCATCCAGCCGCGGCGGGCTCATGCGGGGGGCTGTTGCTCGAAGCGGGCGCGGTCGGCGGGCGCGATGCGCACCGTCACCCGCACCTCGCCCGAGCCCTCGCTGTCCTCCCGCGCGATCACCTCGCCATGGCGGTAGAGCCAGGCGAGCCGCGCCCCGTCCCCGGCCGGGATGGCGTAGTCCACCGTCTCGAGCCCGGCAGCGAGCAGCCCGTCGAGCCGCGCCCGCAGCGCCTCCAGCCCCTCGCCGGTCAGGGCGGAGACGGCGACCGGCGCCCCCTCCCCGTCCATGGCGTCGCGCAGCTCGGCCGCGGCGACGCCGCCCAGCAGGTCGGCCTTGTTCAGCACCTCGACCACCCGCCGCTCCCAGCCCTCGTCGAGCGCCGCGTCCGGCCCCTCGGCCATGGCCCGCAGCACGCCGAGCACGTCGGCGCGCTGCGCCGCGGTGTCGGGGTGGCTGATGTCGCGCACGTGCAAAATGACATCGGCCGCGGCGACCTCCTCGAGCGTCGCGCGGAAGGCCTCGACCAGCTGCGTCGGCAGCTCGGAGATGAACCCCACCGTGTC
>CAYNYQ010000830.1:0-1713 GCA_964401305.1 uncultured Acetobacteraceae bacterium
CCATCGAGCACAAGCTGCCGCGCGTCGAGGCTGGCGCGCAGGGCGAGCACAAGCTCCAGCGCGGCTACGTGCCGAGCCCGACCTATTCGGCGCACTGGATCGAGCATGGCGGGCTGCGCCGCGCCATCGCCAATTTCCTCGACCGCGAGCGGCCGGCGATGGAGCGCGAGATGGCGGCGCTGGCGACGATGACGCCGTTCAAGCGCGAGGGCGGGGAGGGCTGACGCGGCCCGATCGCCGGAGCGCCGGAGCGCCGGAGCGCCGGAGCGCCGGAGCGCCGGAGCGCCGAAAGGCGCGGAGGGCTGAATCGGTCCGCCAGAAAGGCCAGGCGCGTCACCGGCCGTGGATTAAGAGGGCCGCGGGCGCCAGAGGGGTCACTGCTTGAGGAACCCCATCTCTCGAACCTTGTCTTCAGTGGCGGAAACGATCGTCGCGACCTCTTCCGCGATCACTTCGAGCACATCCGACGCTGGGAATCTCGAGAACACCTGATGCCCGCCAAGCGTCACACGCAGTCTAAAGCTGCCGGCATAGGTAAAGCGGGAGGTTGGATAGGCGATGGCGAACACTGCCTCCGCTTTGTTGGGATCCCATTTCGGCGGCCACGTGAACTGGGGTTGTGGCCCGCCGTGATGCTGGAAGCGCTGTATGCTCGCATCTGGGGCGCCGAATATGGTGGGCACCAGAGTGCGATGCTTTGATCCTTTGGCGAGCTCGTTGAGCGCCCATAGCCGGTAGCTTCCATCGCGGTACGGCTTGAACCCGAGGAAGAGGTCCAGGATCGGTTTCGGCAGATGCTTCGACCGCCCGCTCTTCTTCGCAGCTTCCCGAATCAGCCTCTCCTCTGTCTCCGCGAATGGGAAAGCAGTGTTCTCAAGCGCCGTCCCACCGCATGCCTCGGCGGCCGCGTATCCAGCTAGGTCCAGAGCTGCCCGAAGACTTTCTACGGCGGAAACCGCGTCGTCGATCAGCTCAGCCGGCAGCGGCGTCTCAAGCTTCGCCTTGTGTATGTGATAGCCCGTCTTGGGATCAGTTTCGATGATGCGCAGTACGGTGGCCGACGCCTCATAGGTTTCACAGTGCTGCCGAAGAGAAGCGATGTGACGTCTTGCCTGCTCGACCCTGCGGCGGGGATGCGAGAAAGGATTGCTCATCGGCATTAGCTCCGAAGCGCGCCGACCGCGGCCGAATACGAGGTGATCAAGCGCCCATGCCGGCCCGTGCGGGAGTCCACAAGCCGCGATTACGATCCAGCAACGGCGCCCACACCCCGCCCCCTGGGCGGGCCGTCGTCCTCGCGCGCGCGACAGCCCGGGCCCATGCCCGCCGACATCGCCCAGCGCTACGACACATCCGCGCGCCGCTGCATGCCGGGCGGAGCGCCGCCCGGTCCGCCCCGCCCCTGCGCCCCTCAGGCCCGCTTCACCTCCCAGAAGGCGAAGATCTCCGAGATCGGCTCGGTGATCGTGCGCCGATAGGCGGTGTTGCCGAAATACTGGCCCGAGGGCAGGTAGGGCGCCTCCTCGAAGACGGTGGTCTGGATGTCGCGCGCGATGGCCTGCGCCGCGGCGAGGTCCGGCGCGTCGAACCAGGCCTCGCGCAGTTCCACCAGCTTCGGGATGTCGGGCCAGCCGAACCAGGCGCGCTGCCCGTTGGCGCGCAGGAACTGCATGATGCCGGGGTTGAGCCCGTCGAGCCCGTTCCAGGTGGTGT
>CAYNYQ010000831.1:0-1707 GCA_964401305.1 uncultured Acetobacteraceae bacterium
GCGCGCTCGTCGTGGTTGATCTTCAGCTCGTCGAAGCGGTCGATCCAGTCGCCGGCGTAGTAGTCCTGCAGGAAGCACTCGACCGCGGTGTGGTCGAGGTTCATCACCGGCACGACGCCGTTGCGCGTCTTCGACGCCGCGGTGCCGCGGCCGACGCGCTGGAACACGGTGGAGGCGCCGCGCACATCGGTCTTGCTGCGGACGGTCGGGCGCAGCTTGCTGCCCTGGCGCTGGTAGGCCTCCTGCACCTCGGCCTGGTACTGCTTGACGAAGGCCTGGTCGATCGATGCGGACATGGAGGGGATCCTCGGGATGGGGTTGCGGAGGAGGCGCCCGGCGCCGGTTGGCCGCGTGCGCCCTCGGGGCGACGGGGCCGGCGCCCGCACCGGGCCACGGGCCGGCGCGGGGCAGGGCCGCCGCGCCCGGGTTGACCGGGGCCGAAGGGGGGGAACTCCCGGCCGGAGACCGGGGTCGAAGGGGGAAGCTCCCGGCCAGGGACCGGGGCCGAAGGGGAAGGTTCCCGGCCAGGGACCGGGGCCGGAAGGGGATGTCCCGGCCTGCTCCGGAGCCGGCAGGGGGGACCGGGCCCCGCGGAGCGGCTGGCGCTCCTGCGGGGCCCGGCAAGGGCGGCCCGGCGAAGGGGGAGGGTCGCGGGCCGCCCGGGCGGCGGGGCGAGCGCGCGGGGCGCGCTCCAACCCCGCCGCGATCAGCCGTTCACCAGGCGGCGGAAGCCGTCGGAGACGCGGCGGATGAACTCGGGCTCGCGGCTGCGCCAGTAGCGCGGGTCGCGCATCATGCTGCGCAGCTCGGCCTCGCTGGCGGCCTCCGGCGCGGCCATGCCCTGGCGCGGCAGCGGCGGCTCGCCCTTGCGCATCATGCCCTCGAGCGCCATCACGCCCTCGGCCGTGGTGGAGAGCGCCTCGAGCACGGAGGGCGGCAGGTTCGCCCGGCCCCAGGCGGAGAGCTGCGACGCCACCTTCCGGTAGCGCTCCTCGCCGCCGAAATACTCGATCAGTTTCGCGCGCTGGCGGTCCGCCTCGAACTCGGCCGCGGCCTCGGCGATCAGCGGCAGCAGGCGCTCGGCGGCCAGCTCGTAGACGAGCTGCGCCTGGTCGTTGCTGAAGCCCGCCGCGTAGAGCCGCGCATTCACGTCGGCATCGGCGCAGCACAGCGGATGCGGCTCGCGGATGCTGTAGGCCTCGGCGCTGTCGGGGATGCCCATGGCGGCGCGGAAGCGGGCGATCTCGTCGGGCGCGGCATCGGCGCCCGGCGGACCGGCCCGCTGGGAGAGGCGCCGCTCGAGCGCCAGGTAGGATTTCAGCAGCGCCTCGACGCGGATCTCGCCACGCGCCGGGTCCCAGAATTTCTCGGGCACCTCGGGCGGCCGGGCGGCGGTCGCGCCCGGGCTGGCGGCGGGCATGGTCGGCCGCGGATCGGTGTCGGGCAGCAGCAGGTCCTCGGGCATCGCGGGCTCACTTCGGCTGGGGTGGGTGAGAGGCGGGCGGAACGCTCGCAGGGGTGCAGAAGGCGGGGCGGGACGTCCGCGGGGGAGTGCGGAAGGCGGGGCGGAGCACCATCCGGCACGGGGGCGGGCCGGATGCGTCGCCCCTCGGGGCAGGGTGAAGGGCGGCCGGTCGATCCGGCGCCGCGCGGGCGGCGGGTGCAGCCCGGGCAGGCCAGGCGCGGGCGGTGATCAATCCTCGCGCG
>CAYNYQ010000832.1:0-1705 GCA_964401305.1 uncultured Acetobacteraceae bacterium
ACCGCGATGGCGTTGATCTCGATCAGCGCGTCGGGGGTGGTGAACTTCGTCACCTCCACCATGGTCGAGGCCGGCGCCACGCCGGTGAAGTATTGCCGCCGCACCGCGTGGATCTCGGGGAAGTGCTCCATGTTGCGGATGTAGACGTCGACGCGGCAGATGTCGTCCAGCGTGCCGCCGGCGGCCTCCACCGCGGCCTTGAGGTTCTCGCAGACCTGGCGCGTCTGCAGCGCGATGTCGCCGCGGCCGACGATGGCGCCGCTGGCATCCTTGGCGATCATGCCGGAGATGAAGAGCAGGCGGCCCGCGGCGGGCGCCTCGATGGCCTGGGCGAAATGGCCCGAGGGCCGGGGCAGCTTGTCCGAGGTGACGGCGCGCTTGGGCATGGCGGTTCCTCCCTTGGCCGGGCCGCCCGATGCGGCCCGCGCGGCGAGCCTCGCCGGCTGGCAACGCCGACGGAAGCCCCGCCGCGCCCGGGACCGTAACCCCGGGCGCCGCCGCGGCGCATCGGCCCCGGGAGAGCCCCGCATGACGCAACGCCGCACCTTCCTTGCCCTGGCGCCGCTTGCGCTGGCCGCCGCTGCGCCGGGCCGCGCCCGTGCCGCCGAGGCGGTGACGCTGCGCGCCGCCGATGGCCTCGCCGTGCAGGGAACCCGCACCGAGGCCCTGCGCAGCCCGTCGCGCGGCACGGTCCTGCTGTTCCACATGGCCGGATCGAACCGCGCCGAATATGCGCCGGTCGCCCCCGCCTTCGCGCGCCGCGGCTTCGCCAGCCTGGCGATCGACCAGCGCTCCGGCGGCACCGCCTTCGGCGCCCGCAACGAGACCGCCGCCGCGCTCGGCCATGATCCCGGGTATCTGGCGGCGCTGCCCGACCTCGAGGCCGCTTTCGCCTGGGCGCGGGGCGCGGGCGGCGGGCGGATCCTGCTGCTCGGCAGCAGCTACAGCGCGGCGCTGGTCTTCCTGCTCGCCGCCCGCCACCCCGGCGCCGTCGCCGCGGTGCTGGCCTTCTCGCCCGGCGAGTACCTGCGCGGTGCCTCGGTGCGCGAGGCGGCGGCGCGGGTGACCTGCCCGGTCTTCGTCTCCTCGGCCGCCGACAGCGCCGAGATCGCGGCGGCGCGCGGCCTTCTCGCCGCGGCCCATGGCGCGGACCCGGCGGTGCAGCACGTGCCCGAGGCCGGGCCGCACGGCGCCTCCCTGCTGCGCACGGACCGCAACCCGCGCGGCGCCGATGCAGCCTGGCGCGCGGTCGACCGCTTCCTCGACACGGTCGCCCCGGCCGGCTGACGCGTCCCGCCGCTCGCCGGCGGTCGCGCATGACGCTTCGGTGAATCCGCCCGCGATTTGCGCCGGCGCAACCCCTCGCCCGGCCAGCGCCCGCATCGTCCCGCCCGAGCCTTGCGGGAAGGGGTTGGCCGTGGAGGGTGATCAGCGTGCGGGCATCGAGGCCGGGGCCGCCCCGCGCGCCGCGCCGCCCATCCGGTGCTCCCGGCCACCGGGACGCTGCCCGAGGCCTCGCCCGGCGGCTTTCCCGTCATCGACCGCGCGCTGCACGCGGCGGAGGCGCGGTGGACCCAGGGCCTCTCGCCCACCGCGGTCGCCGGCGCCTGGGCGGAGCGGGCCGGGCGAGCGCCGGGCAGGCCGATGGCGCGCGACGCAGGCCGCGCCGGGCATGCCGCGGCCTGGCCGCCGGCGGTCGCGCGGC
>CAYNYQ010000833.1:0-1704 GCA_964401305.1 uncultured Acetobacteraceae bacterium
TGCGAGCGCCGGAGGACGACGACGAGGCCGACCGCCTGCCGCGCCCGCTGGCGGCACTGCTGATCTTCGGCCTGTCGGCGACGCTCTGGACGATGATCGTGGTCGGGCTGCGCAGCCTGTAGGCCCCGCCCCGTTCACCGCGCCGCCCACCAGGTGGCCAGCCGCCGCGAGGCCTCGGCCACGAAGGCGCGCAGCGGCACCGGCACGCCGAACCCGCCGCCCGCGGGCCGCGCGTCGCCGAGCCGCTCCAGCAGCACCTCCGGCGGGCAGGGCAGGCCGGTCAGCGGGTCGCGGTAGCGCGGGTAGAGGATCAGCGCGGCCGCCACGAGCGCGTCCAGCGTCAGGCCCGTCCCGCCGATATCCCAGCGGCGGTGCCGTGCGCCGGGCAGCGGCGCGGCGGGGGGCAGCGGGTCGCGGTCCTCGGTCAGGCCCCAGCCGGCGTAGAAGGGCCGGCCCCAGGTCACCACGGGCAGGCCGCGCAGCAGCGCCTCGAACCCGGCAAGCGAGGCGATGCAGTGCACCGCCGCCACCTGGCCATAGAGCGGCGCGATCGGCACGCCCGAGAGCACGCGGTCGGCCAGCCGCGTCGCCTCCGCCGCCGGCACCGCGCCGCGCCGCATGCCGCTCTCCACGTCCGGATGCGGCTTGAACAGCACCAGCGCCCCCGGCTCGGCCGCGCGCACGGCGCGCAGCAGGTCGAGGTTGCCGCGGATCGCGCCGGCGCCGCGGCGCATCGCCGCATCGTCCTCCACCTGCCCCACGACCAGCACCGCGCGCCGCCCGTCCGGCAGGCCGAGATCCGGCGCCGCGCCGGTCAGGTTGTACTTGGTGATCCCGCCCGCGATCAGCGCCCGGCGCAGCGCCGCCGCGCGCGCCAGCAGGGCCGGCGGAAAGGCCGCGGTGGCGAGCAGGCGCTCGAGCGCGCTTGGCGTTGCGGGGTCGTAGTGCATGCCCTCGGCGTCCAGCACCAGGGACGCCGCGGGGGCGAGCAGCACGCCGAGCCCGGCGGAGCGGATGAAGCCGTCCTCGATGCGCACCAGCGGCACGCCGGCGGCGGCGCAGCGCGCGGGCAGGGCGGGCGGCATGGTCGCGGCCCAGACGCCGACGGCGCCGCCGGCCCGCCGCGCCAGGCGGATGGCGTCCGAGCCGCGGGTGCGGATGCGCGGCGCACCGCCCTGGTGCGCCAGCGCGGCCCTGAGGCGCGCCAGCTTGAACCACTCGATCCCGGTGCAGGCGACGATGCGGCGATGCTCGGCCTCGGCCACCCGCCAGTCGGCGAGCTGGCCGATCGCCTGCCCGAGCGTCCAGGGCCGGGCGCGGAAGGGGTCGGCGCAGCGCGTCGCCACGGCGAGGGCGGCGAAGACCGCTTCCGCCGGCCGGCCTGCCCAAGGAGCGGGGCTGCGCAGCGGCAGGCCGGCGGCCAGCGCCAGCAGCTCGGTCCGGTCGGTGCCCAGGCCATGCACCACGGCGGCGAGGTCGAGCAGGGTCCAGGGCGCCAGCCGGCCTTCCAGCTGGCGGATCCCCGGCAGGGCGGGCAGCACCGGGCGCGCGCCGGGCGGCGCATCGGGCGCCAGCGCGACCAGCACCGCGCCGGTACCCGCCTCGGCGCGCGCCGCCTGCAGCATGGTGCGCGCGGCGTCGGCCAATGCAGGGCGCCCGGGGTCGAGGACCAGCGCCGCCCCGCCCCGCGGCAGGCCGAGGCCC
>CAYNYQ010000834.1:0-1698 GCA_964401305.1 uncultured Acetobacteraceae bacterium
CCCGCGGCGGCGCGCGCCCCGGGCGGCGGGGCGAGCGACTCGGCGCGCACCTCCCCCCTTGGTGCCGCGGCGATGGCCGGCCCCCTGGGCTCGTCGCTCGGCAGCCCGGCCGCCAGCGCCCGGCTCGCCGCCCCGTCGAGCACGAGCCGCACCTGCGCCGCCCCGCCCTCCGGCACGCCGAGCAGCGCCGCCGCTCGCGGCGAAAGCCCGATCACGCGCCCGGCCTGCCCCGGCCCGCGATCATGCACCCGCACGCGCAGCGACAGGCCGGTCTCGAGATTCGTCACCGCGACGATCGCCGGCAGTTGCAGCGTGCGATGTGCGGCGACCAGCGCCTCCGGGTCGTGGCGCTCGCCATTCGCGGTCAGCGGCGTAGCCGCGACCCTCGGCAGCACCGCGGCCAGCCCGGTCTCGGTGAGCGCGGCCTCCTCGCGCGGATAGGACCAGAGGCCGCCCATCGCATAGGGCGCCCCGACCACGTAGCGCGGCCGCGGCGCCGGCGGCTCGGTGCAGCCGGCGGCGAGCGCAAGCAGTCCGGCAAGCGCTGCCGGCCCCGCCCTCACGCCGCCCGGTCGGACAGCAGCCCGACCGCCAGGCCGTAATTCACCGGCGAGTTGTAGCGCCGGATCACGCGCAGATTGTGATGGCCGAGGAAGACCTGGCCGGCGCCGCGCGAGGGCAGCACCAGCGCCGTCTCGATCTCGGCATTGGGCAGCGGCCCGCCCTGGCCGTCGCGGAAGCCCATGCGCGCGAAGTCGCGCAGCGGGCGCTTCGTCTCGGTATCGGCGCCGCGCGGGTCGAAGCCGGGCGGCGGCAGCGTCTCCCGCCCCCAGGGCTCGCCGGGGCGCCAGCCGCTGCGGCGGAAGTAGTTGGCGATGGAGGCCAGCGCATCGGCCCGGCTGTCCCAGATGTCGCGCCGCCCGTCGCCGTCGAAATCCACCGCCAAGCGCTCGAAGTTCGAGGGCATGAACTGCGGCTGGCCCATCGCCCCCGCCCAGGAGCCCTTCATGCGCGCCGGCGTGATGTGCCCGCCCTCGAGCACGCGCAGCGCCGCCAGCAGCTCCGAGCGGAAATAGCTGGCCCGCCGCCCCTCCCAGGCGAGCGTCGCCAGCGCCTCGATCACCCCGAAGCCGCCGGTATTGCCACCGAAATTCGTCTCCACCCCCCAGATCGCCACGATCACCGCGCCGTCGACGCGGTAGCGCTGCTCGATCGCGTCGAGCAGGGTGCGGTTCGCCGCGTAGTGGCGCTGCGCATTCGCCACCCGGGTCGGCGAGACCATGATGCGGTCGCGGTAATCCTCCCAGGCCAGCCCGCCCTCGGCCTGGCGACGGTCGAGCTCGATCACCCGCTGGTTCGGCCGGACGCCGGCGAAGGCGCTGGCGAGCGTTTCCTGCGAGATGCCGGCCCGCCGCGCCTCGGCGCGCAGGGTGGCGAGGAAGCTGTCGAAGCTGCCGCTCTGCGCGGCGGCGTGCCGGGTCGCCGGGCTGGCGAGGGCCGCCGCCGCGGCGAACGAGGCGAGGACCAGGCGTCGGGCATGCATGGCGGGAGAGGTGCCACGCCGCGCCGGGCGCCGCAACGCCGACGCGCGGCCGGCATGCGGAATGGTGCTGCGGGGGGGCGCTGACCCCGCGCGGACCCAGAGGGGCGTTGCCCCTCTGGACACCCCACCAAGGGCCGAAAGGCCCTTGGAACCCG
>CAYNYQ010000835.1:0-1698 GCA_964401305.1 uncultured Acetobacteraceae bacterium
ACCACCCATTCCGACACCCAGGACCTCGTCGTCGAGCGCCTCGCCGGCGCCGCGGCCTACGAGACGCCGGACGGCCCCCGCCCCTTCGCCACCCGCGTCGAGACGATCCGCATCCGCGGCCGGTCCGAGCCCGAGCGCCTGGTGGTGCGCGAGACGCGGCACGGGCCCGTGCTCTCGGACCTCGACGGCATGGCGGCCCCGGCCGAGGGCAGCGTGCTCGCCGTCGCCATGGCGAACCTGCAGGCGGCGCCCGACAGCTCGGCCGAGGGGCTGCTGGCGCTGAATCGCGCCCGCTCCCTGGCCGAGGTGCGCGCCGCCGCGGCGCTGATCGCCAGCCCGCCGCAGAACCTGATGGCGGCCGATGCGGATGGGCGGATCGGCCTCTACCTCACCGGCCGCACGCCGCGGCGCCGCGGCGGCGCCGACGGCTTCCTGCCGATGCGCGGCTGGGAGCCCGACGCGGGCTGGGACGGCTTCCTGCCCTTCGACGCGCTGCCGCATGTCGAGGACCCGCCCTCCGGCGTGCTGGTCAATGCCAACAACCGCGTGGCGCCGCCCGAGGGGCCGCCCCTCGGCCGCCACTGGCCCGGCGACTGGCGCTTCCGCCGCATCGGCGCCCTGCTGGCGGCCGAGCCGGTGCACGATGCGCCGGGCTTCGCGGCGATGCAGATGGACGAGGTCTCGCTGCTGGCGCGCGAGCTGCTGGGGCCGGACAGCCTGCTGCGCGGCATGGCGCCGCCGGTCGGGGTGGCCGGCGCCGCGCTCGAGCTGCTGCTGGCCTGGGACGGGCGCGTGGCGCCCGAGAGCCCGGCGCCGCTGATCTTCGCCGCCTGGCGCGAGGCGATGCTGGCGCTGGCCACGGCGCAGGCCGGCGTGCCCGAGGGGGCGGCGCCGGCGGGCAGCGGCAGCGAGTTCCTGCGCGTCCTCCTCCACCCCGACGGGCGCGGCGCCTGGTGGTGCGGCGGCGACTGCCCGGGGATGGCGCGCCGCGCGCTGGAGCGGGCGGTGGCCGGCATCGCCGCGGCGCAGGGCGAGACGCCGTCGCGCTGGCGCTGGGGCGCCGTGCATGTCGCGCGCTTCGAGCACCCGGTGCTGCGCTTCGTGCCGGTGATCGGCGACCTGCTGCGGCTGGAGGCCGTGACGGGCGGCGATGGCGAGACGATCAACCGCGGCGGCTATCGCGGCGAGGGCCCGCCCGGCAGCGCGCGCTTCGCCCATGTGCACGGGCCCGGGCTGCGCCTCGTCGCCGACCTCGCCGACCCGGATGCGACGCTGGCGATGATCGCCACGGGGCAGTCCGGCCATCCGCTGTCGCGGCACTGGGGTGACCTGCTGGAGCCCTGGCGGCGCGGCGAGACGGTCCGCCTCGGCCGGCTGCCGGAGACGACGGCGGGGCGGATCCTTCTGGTGCCCTGAGCGCGGGGCGCGCCGCCGCCACCGCGGTCGGCTGGACCGGGCGCGGGGCCGCATGCAGAGTGCCGCCGCGGCCCGCCACGACAGGCCGGGGGAGGACATGCATGACCAGGCGAGGTTTCGCGGCCGCGATCGCGTCCGTGCTGCTGCTGTCCGGCGCCGGCACCGCCCGTGCCCAGGGCAGCGACTTCCCGAACCGGCAGATCAGCATGATCGTCGTCTTCGCCCCCGGCGGCGCGACCGACGTGCTGGCGCGGCTGGTCGGCGAGCACATGATGCGCACGC
>CAYNYQ010000836.1:0-1694 GCA_964401305.1 uncultured Acetobacteraceae bacterium
TTCGGCAGCGGCGTGTTCAGCTCCTTCAGCCCGTCCCACTCGTGGCCGGTGGTGTCGGTGCCCGTCAGGTGGTCCTTCTCGACCTTGGTCGGCATCGCTCGATGCTCCTATCGGCGGGGCCGGGGCAGCTCATCCCTGAGCGGGATGGCGCCGGCCTCCTCGTACGCGGCGCGCTTCGACGGACGCAGCACCCAGGCCAGCATCCCGACGAAGAGCAGGAAGAACCACACCACCCAGAGCGCCCGGAGATGCGGGTAGATCGAGAGGAGGATGTCGGTCATCGCGCGTGCCTCCCGCTCACTGCTGGCGCAGCTGCTCAGGCGTCACGTCGCGGAACTGCACGAGTGTGCCCAGCATCTGCAGGTAGGCGACGACGGCGTCCATCTCGGTCACCACCGCCGGGTTGCCGTCGAAGGCGGCCTGGCGGGCGCGGGCGTAGCGGCCCTGGAAGCCGGCGCCGTCCGCATCCGGACGTGCCTGCGCCGCAAGGTCGGCGCGGGCATTGGCGATCATCTCGTCGGTGTAGGGCACGCCGACCGCGCGCAGCGCCCGCATCTTCGCCGCGATCGCCGCGGCATCGAGCGGACGGTCGAGGAAGGCGTAGGGCGGCATGATGCTCTCCGGCACCAGGGCGCGCGGGGAGCGCAGGTGCTCGGCGTGCCAGTCGTCGGAATAGCGGCCGCCGACACGGGCGAGATCGGGCCCGCTGCGCTTCGAGCCCCACTGGAAGGGATGGTCGTACATGCTCTCGGCGGCGAGCGAGAAGTGGCCGTAGCGCTCGGCCTCGTCGCGGAAGGGGCGCACCATCTGGCTGTGGCAGACGTAGCAGCCCTCGCGCACGTAGATGTCGCGCCCGGCGAGCTCGAGCGGCGTGTAGGGGCGGACGCCCTCCACCCGCTCGATGGTGGTCTCCATCGTGAAGAGGGGGACGATCTGCACCAGGCCGCCGATCGCCACGGTGATGAGCGTGAGCACGCCCATCAGGATGACGTTGCGCTCGATGACGCCGTGGTCGCGGAGGAAGCGGAACATGGATCGGCCCTCCTTCACTCGGCCGCGGCGACAGGGGCGGCGCCGGCGAGAGACGGCGCACGCTGCGGCGCCGCCTCCTCCGCCACGCGGTCGCTCTGCACCGTCATCCAGAGGTTGTAGACCATGATGAGGGCGCCACTCAGGTAGAGCACGCCGCCCAGGGTGCGGATCACGTAGTAGGGGTGCATCGCCGCGACGGTCTCGATGAAGCTGTACTGCAGGAAGCCGAGCTCGTCGTAGGCGCGCCACATCAGGCCCTGCATGATGCCGGAGACCCACATGGCGGTGATGTAGAGCACGATCCCCAGCGTCGCGACCCAGAAGTGCCAGCTGACCAGCGCCGTGCTGTAGAGGCCGGCCTTACGCCAGAGCTTCGGGAACAGGTAGTACATCGCGCCGAAGCTGATGAAGCCGACCCAGCCCATCGCGCCCGAATGGACGTGGCCGATGGTCCAGTCCGTGTAGTGCGAGAGCCCGTTGACCGCGCGGATCGACATCACCGGGCCTTCGAAGGTCGACATGCCGTAGAAGCCGACGGCGGTCACCGAGAAGCGCAGCGCGGGGTCGGTGCGCAGCTTGTCCCAGGCGCCCGAGAGGGTCATCAGCCCGTTGATCATGCCGCCCCAGGAGGGCATCCAGAGCATGACCGAGAACACCATGCC
>CAYNYQ010000837.1:0-1692 GCA_964401305.1 uncultured Acetobacteraceae bacterium
TGCGCTTGTTGGAGCCCTGGGTCAGGAAGTAGCTGCCCATCAGCGCGTCGTTGAGCTCGAGGTCGGGACCGCTGTCGCGGCTCTGGTCCGGGTCGTCCGGCGCCTCCACCTTGATCACGTCGGCGCCGAAGAGGCCGAGCTGGTAGGCCGCGAAGGGGCCGGCCAGCACATGCGTCGCATCGATGATGCGGATGCCTTCGAAGGGGCGCATCGCCTGGCTCTCCTGGTCCGGTGTTCCTCTGCCGGGCAGCATGCCAGGGGTTTGCGGGGCGCGCCATCAGGCGCCACCATGCCGGCGCGACGGGGGTGGGGAAGGAAGCGCCGGGGGTGGAGGAGAGCGCGCGTCCGCGCCGCTGGCTGCTGGCCGAGCCCGACTACCGCCGGCTCTGGCTGGCCGGCGCGATCATCGCCGTGGTGCGCGGGCTCGAGACCCTGGCCGTGGCGCTCTTCGTGCTGGAGGCGACCGGGTCGGCCTTCCTGGTCACGCTGATGACCCTGCTGCGCCTGCTGCCCATGGGCCTCTTCGGCGCCCCGCTCGGCGTGCTGGCCGACAGGGTGGAGCGGCACCTGCTGCTGATCCTCGTCCTCGCCGCCGGCGCGCTCGCCTCGGCCGGCATGGCGGTGCTGGCCTGGCGCGGGATGCTGGAGGTCTGGCACGTCGCGCTGGCCTGCTTCGTCTCCGGCTTCGCCTGGGCCTCCGACAACCCGATCCGGCGCATGCTGCTGGGCCAGGTGGTCGGCACCGACCGCATGGGGCGGGCGATGTCGATGGACGTCGCCACGAGCAATGCCTGCCGCATGATCGGCCCGAGCCTCGGCGGGCTGGTCTTCGCGCTGGTCGGCATCGCCGGGGCCTTCGCGCTGGCGGCGCTGCTGCAGGTGCTGGCGGTGGCGACGGCGCTGCGCATCCGCGCCCGCGGCGGCACCACGGGCGCGGCGCCGGGCGAGGGCGTGCTGGCGCGCATCTCCGAGGGCGTGGCGCTTGCGTGGCGCGACCGCCGGCTGCGCGGCACGCTCTGGGTGACGATCGTGTTCAATGTCTGGGGCTGGCCCTTCACGGCGCTGGTCCCGGTGGTCGCGCAGCAGCATCTCGGCCTCGGGGCGGAGGGGACGGGGCTGCTCTCCTCGATGGACGGGGCGGGCTCCTTCCTCGGCGCGCTCCTGCTCGGCGTGATCGCCCGGCCGGCGCACTACGCGCGCTGGTATGTCGCCGGCGTCACGGCCTATCTCGGCTTCATCATCCTCTTCGCGCTGGCCCCGGCCTCCATCCCGGCCGGCGCGGCGCTGCTGGCGAACGGCATGGGCCAGGCCGGCTTCGCCGTGATGCAGGCGACGCTGGTCTACCTCGCCGCGCCGCCCGAGATGCGCTCCCGCGTGCTCGGCGTGCTGACCGTGTGCATCGGCCTCGGCCCGCTCGGCTTCCTGCATCTCGGCCTGCTGGCGGAGCTGTTCGGCGCGCGGCTGGCGTGCATCATCACTGGTGCGGAGGGGCTGCTGATCCTGGCGCTGACCTGGCGGATCTGGCGCCCCATCCTGAGGGAGGACCCGAGGCCATGACCACCGCCCCCGACCTGACCATCCGCGAATTGCGGACGCGGCTCGTCACCCTGCCCTGGGCCGACGACCCCTGGCTGCACGGCCATGCGCTCGGCGCGATGCGGGAGCTGGTGATCGTCGAGCTGGTCACCGAAT
>CAYNYQ010000838.1:0-1691 GCA_964401305.1 uncultured Acetobacteraceae bacterium
GCGTGCGCCGCCTCGAAGCCCTCGATGGTGAAGTCGCGCGTCCAGATGCTCATGCCGCCCCGATCCGAATCCCGCCCCGGCGCGCCCGGGTGCGGCCGCTTCCTTACACGACGCGCGGCGGGGCCGGGAGCCGGGCGCACGCGCCGCTGCGCAAGCCGCGGCGGGCGGGGCTCCGGCACCGCGATCCGCGCCGGTCCCGCACCGGTCCGGGCACGGTCGGATGACCGCCGCGGCCGCCTCGCGAGAGCGAGCGCCTTTCGCAACGCCGCAATCTATGCGTGTGGTGCCTTGCGCGCTCTGGTTGACCCGGCCTTCATGCACAAGCTAGTGAGCATAAGAGGGGCGACCCCGGCGAAAAGCGCCGTAACCGCCCGCGGGCGGCCGCCAGGCGGGCCGGAACGCCCGGATGAAGACGAAGGGAAGGCCGGAATTCCGTGCACGTGATCCTGGATGTCTCGCGCCTTCTCCTCTCCGTCCGCTGCCCCGCGCCGTCCGGCATCGATCGCGTCGAGATGGCGTATGTGCGGCATTTCCTCGCCCGGCCCGACGCGAGCTTCGTCGCGCAGAGCCCCTGGGGCTGGTACGCGCTGGTGCCGCGCGAGCGCATCGCGGCCTTCGCCGCAGCCCTCGGCGATCTCTGGCGGGAGGGGCGGCCGGCGGCGGCCGCGGCGCATGCCCGCGCCTGGCGGATCACGGCGCGAATCCAGGTCGACCTTGCGGCGGGGGGTGGGCGCGGGGCCCTGCGCACCCTGCTGGAGCGGCAACCGCATGCCGCTTTCCTTCTGGTTTCGCACCGCTCACTCGATCGTGATCGACCGATCCAGCAGCTGCGCGCCGCCGGCGCCGCCTTCGTCCCCCTGCTGCACGACATCATTCCGCTCAGCCACGCCGAATACGCCCGCCCCGCCCAGGTGGGGCGGCATGCGCGGCGGGTCGGCACCGTGGCGGCGCTGGCCGATGGCCTGCTGGTCAACTCGGCGGCCACCGCCGCCGAGCTCGTCGCCCGCCTCCCGGAGGGCGCGCGGCTTCCGATCGCCGTCGCGCCCCTCGGCGTCGCGCCGGTCGCCGCCACCGGCGGCGGGCAGGCGGCAAGCGGGACGGCGCCCTATTTCATTTGTCTCGGCACCATCGAGCCGCGGAAGAACCACCTCCTGCTGCTGCATCTCTGGCGGTCCCTCGCCACCGCGGGCCGGACGGCGCCCCGCCTCGTCATCGTCGGCCGCCGCGGCTGGGAGAACGAGAACGTGCTCGACCTTCTCGACCGCTGCGCCCCGCTGCGCGGCCTGGTCGAGGAGCATGGCGCGCTGCCCGACCGCGCTGTGGCCGGCCTGCTCGCCGGCGCGCGCGCGCTCCTGTTCCCGAGCTTCGCCGAGGGCTACGGCCTGCCGGTGGCCGAGGCGATGGCCGCCGGGGTGCCGGTGATCTGCTCGGACCTCCCGGCGTTGCGCGAGATCGCCGGCACGGTCCCCGACATGCTGGACCCGCTGGATGGAAGGGCCTGGCGCGACATGATCCTCGACTACGCCGCCCCGGACTCGCCCCGCCGCGCCGCCCAGCTGGCGCGTCTCGCGGGGTGGCGCGCCCCCGGCTGGGATGCGCATTTCGCCGTGGTCGATGCGCTTCTGGAACGCGCGGTGGCGCGGCGCGCGGCGCTGCGCGGCTCGGCCTCCGGCCGCGCGACCCTGCCGGCC
>CAYNYQ010000839.1:0-1690 GCA_964401305.1 uncultured Acetobacteraceae bacterium
CTCCCGTCGCGCAGAGAAGGTTGGATTCCGGTTCCCACCGCTGCTCCAGTCGGTCCTTCCCTTAACTCTCTCCGTTGCCGTTCAGACCGCGCGGAACCGCAGGTTTGGCCGAGGTTCGCGCGCCGAGCTTGAGGGTGCGAAGGCGGAACGAGGCCGCTTTTCGCTCTCCGAATGGCCAAGAGTCTCCGGACCTTGAGGGTTGGCCGATTTTTCCCACAAGCCTTAAGTCGTTCATTTTGCAGCACTTCGCGTCTGCCCGCGGCATCGTAGTTCCGCATCATGATTGCACGGGCGGTCCCCGCACATCGCAAACGAACTCCTGAACCCCAAGCCCTATTCGCCGACGGCATACCAGTACCATTTGCAGTCAGCCCGGAAGTCCTGAGGTCGAATGACAGATATTGACCGTGTCTTTGCTCGGTTCAGCGCGCCCGGTGCCGCTGCCACGCCATCCCGCCAGACGGTGACCGTGCCTGCCAGAGGCACCCGCGGCAGCCGCGTCGTCGAGGTGGTGCGCCTCCGGTCCGGCAACAGCGCGGCTCAACCCGTCCCAGCCCGACATGCCGCCGAAATCGGCTCGGCGGCCTGGGGCGAGGAGGTCTCCTCGAAGGCTCCCCCGCAGGCCCTGGACATCGCCACACCGGCGCCCGCAGCGCCCCCGTCGCCCCAGCCGGTGGTCCACGTCATGCCCGCCTGGCAGCCGAAGCCGGTCGAGGTCCAGGCGACGCCCGGCACGGAAGCGACCGACGCGTCCTCGCTGCCGGCGGCGCCGAAGGCCCCTCGGAGCACGCGGTCCGGCCCCGCATCCCGGCGCGTGGCCGACCCATTTGATGCGAGCGACGACGGTGCGAACTGCATCCGCTGCGGCTACGTGGTCGAGCCGACGCGCGAGCGGCGCGGGATGTCGACCTGTGCGGGGTGTGGGTAGGGTCTACCGGCACGCGCCGCCCCGCGCGGCGGAAGGCTTTGCCCACTACTCGGAACAGCATAGTTCGATCCGAAGCAGCCCCTGGAGGTCATGCACGCCATCTGAGGGGCGTGCTACGGCGCGTTCCAGTCGCCCGATAGGGCGGCGGCGGCGAGCGCGTCGAGCACCACACGGGTGCGGCGCGGCACCAGCCGTCTCTCCAGCCGCACCGCCGAGAGCGGCACCTCCACCGCGCGCCGCTCGCGCATGACCTCGGCGACTCGCCCGGCCCGCAGGTCGGCCGCGGCGAGCCAGCCGGGCGCCCAGGTCAGCCCCAGCCCGTCGCACAGCATCGCCCATCCCGCCGTGCCGTCATCCACGACCAGCCGCGCCCGCGGCACGACGCGCGCCGGCGCGCCGCCGGCGGGGTCGGCGAACACCCAGGCGAGTGGCTGTCCCGTCGCGCGGCTGCGGAAGCCGATCAGGTCGTGCCCGGCAAGGTCCGCGGGCGTTTTCGGCACGCCGCGGCGCGCGAGGTAGTCCGGCGCGGCGCAGAGCACCATGGGGTAGGTCAGCAGCCGCACCGCGACGAAGCCCGGATGGCCGTCGAGGCTGCCGGTGCGGAGCGCCAGGTCGAAGCCGCTCGCGCCGAGGTCGGCGAGCGCGTCGTCGAAGCTCACCTCCAGCTCGACCTCGGGATGGGCGTGCAGCAGCGCGGGCAGCAGCGGCAGGATGGGGTCGGTACACAGAACGGACCCAGATATACGCTAAGGTTTTGCCGTG
>CAYNYQ010000840.1:0-1689 GCA_964401305.1 uncultured Acetobacteraceae bacterium
GGGCGACACCGTCGGCGGCGGCGGCACGCCGCGCCCCGCCACCATGGCGGCCGCCACCCTCGGCGGCGCGGCGGCCCCCCCACCGGGCAGCGCGACCCTGCCCCTCCGCGGGCCGACCGGGACCGAGACGCCAAAGGGCCCCGAGACGACGCCCGGCCCCGGCACCAACCCGTCGCGCAGCGGCGCCTGAGCGGAGATGCATCCCATGCCATCGGACCAGATACGGCCCGCCTCCGAGCGGGACCGCTCCGTCCCCGAGCTGGTCAGCAGCGTGATCAGCCAGATCTCCACCCTCTTCCGCAAGGAAGTGCAGCTCGCCCGCGCGGAGATGGGCGAGAAGCTCGGCAGCATGGGCACGGCCGTCGTGCCGCTCGCGGCGGGCGGCGGCCTGCTGCTCGGCGCGCTGCTGCTGCTGCTGCTCGCCCTCGCGGCGCTGGTCACCAACCTCTTCGGCATCGCCACCGGCTGGTCGCTGCTGATCGTCGGCGTGCTGGCCGCGATCCTCGGCTACGCGCTGATCCGCGGCGCGCTCTCGAAGCTGAGCGCCGCCAACCTCATGCCCAGCCGCACCGCAGAGCAGCTTTCCCGCGATGCGCAGGTGGCCAAGGAGACGGTGCGATGAGCACGACGACAGACAGGACCGGCACCACCGACCCGGGCGACCGCCCCTCCGCCGAGATCGAGCGCGAGGTGGAGGCGACGCGCGCCGGCCTCACCGGCACGCTGGAGGAGCTGCGCGACCGCGCCTCGCCGGGCCAGCTCTTCGAGCAGGCGGTGGACTACGCCCGCTCCTCCGGCGGGGCGGAGATGATGCGCAACCTGGGCGCATCGGTGCGCGACAACCCGCTGCCGCTGCTGCTGATCGGCGCCGGCATCGGCTGGGTGATGCTCTCCGGCGGCAGCCGGGGCGGCGGACGCTACGAGCGGGCCCCGCGCCTGGGCGGGAGCGACCCCTTCGATGACGGGCCGTCGCTGGCCGAGCGTGCGTCGCACGCGGTGGGCGATGCGGCGCGCGGCGCGGCCGACGCGGCGCGGAGCATCACCGGCGGTGTGACCGGTGCCGCCTCCCGTGCCGGCGAGGCGGCGGGTTCCGCCTGGCGCGGCACCAGCGGGGCCGCGGGCTCGGCGGCCTCGGGGGTGCGGCAGGCCGCCGCCTCCGGCGCGCAGCGCGCGGCCGATCTCGGCGATGGCGCGCGCGCCTATGCCGGGCGCCTCGGGCAGGATGCGCGACGCTATGGCGACAGCGCCGGCGAGGGGCTGGGCTGGATGGCCCAGGAACAGCCGCTGCTGCTGGGCGCGGTGGGCTTCGCGCTTGGCGCGGCCCTGGGTGCCCTGCTGCCGCGCACGGAAACCGAGGACCGGCTCATGGGCGAGACGCGCGACGCCGCGCTCGAGCAGGCGCGCGCCACCGCCGCGGAAGGCTACGACCAGGTGAAGGACACCGCCCAGGAGCACGCCGGGCGGTTGCGCGAGGGCGGGGCGGGCGAGCATGCCGGCCGCGCCGGGGAGGCCCTGGGCGATGCCGCCCGCGCCGCGCGCGAGGCCGTGACCCATGCCGCCCGCGACCTGGCAGGCCAGGCGAAATCCGCCATGGGCACGGGCGACGAGGGGCCGAGCCCGGGCGGGCCGCGGACCGGCGCCGGCGGCGTGCCGGCCCCCCGCGGCGGCGCGGCGGCCGAGCCGCGCACG
>CAYNYQ010000841.1:0-1686 GCA_964401305.1 uncultured Acetobacteraceae bacterium
AGCTCGGCCACGATCTCCTGCATGAAGCGCTCGGTCAGCGCCAGGGCGCGCCCGGGGTCGCCGAGATGGTCGCAGAGCATCGCGAGCGCGAGCTGCCGCGGGCCGTCGCCTTCATAGGTCCACTCGTAGCCCGCCTTCGAGAAGACCTTCACGTCGAAGCGCGGATCGAGCGGCGCGCCATCGACCGTCACCTGCGCCCCGGCCAGGCCGCGCCCGCCCTCATAGGTCTTCACGGCCCGCACCTCACGCGAAGACGATGACGGAGCGGATCGCCTCGCCCCGCTTCAGCGCGTCGAAGCCCTCGTTGATCTCCTCGAGCGCGATGCGCGCGCTGACCAGGCTGTCGAGGTCGAGCTGCCCGTCGAGATAGGCCCGCGCCATCGCCGGGAAATCCTTGCGCGGCCGCGCGCCGCCGTAGCTCGAGCGGGTGATGTGCTTCTCCTGCATCAGCGCGCCCCAGCGGAAGGCGACCTCCTCCTCCACGCCGACCTTGCCGAGCCACACCACCTGGCCGCCGGGCCGCGCGGCCTCGACCGAGGCGCGGAAGCCGGCCGGCACGCCCGCGGCCTCGATCACCACGTCGGCGCCGCGGCCGCCGGTGAGCGACCGCGCCAGCGCCGCCGGGTCCTGCTCCGCCGGGTCGCAGAGCACGCCGGCGCCGCAATGCGCCGCCATGGCGCGCCGCGAGGATTGCGGATCGACGGCGATGATCGTGCCGGCGCCGGCCAGCCGCGCGCCCTGCACCGCGGCGAGCCCGACGGCGCCGCAGCCGATCACCATCACCACGTCGCCCCAGGCGAGGTGCGCGACATGCGTCGCGGCGCCGAAGCCGGTCATCACCGCGCAGCCCAGCAGGCAGGCGCGGTCGAGCGGCATCTCCGGCAGCAGCTTCACCGCCTGCTGCGCCGGCACCACCACGTGGTCGGCGAAGCCGCCGAGATACATCAGCTGGTGCAGCGCCGTGCCGTCGTCGCAGGCGAAGCGCGGGCCGCCGCCGTCGAAATGCCCGGCCGCAGCGCCATGCGCCAGGTACTGGTCGCAGAGGATCGGTTGGCCGCGCTCGCAGTGGAAGCAGAGGCCGCAATGCGGGTTCCAGTGCAGCACCACGGGGTCGCCGGCGCTGAGGCCATGCACCTCCGGCCCCACCGCGGCGATGGTGCCGGCAACCTCGTGGCCCAGCACGGCCGGCAGCGCGATGCCGAGCCGACCCTCGATCACCTCGAGATCGGTGTGGCAGAGCGAGGCGGCGGCGACCTTCACCAGCACGTCGCCGCGCCCGACGGGCCCGACCTGCACGCGCTCGATGGTCATCGGCCGGCCGATCTCGCGCAGCACGGCCGCGCGTGCCGTGATCATCCCTGCCATGGCAGCGCCCCTTCTGCCCGTGCCGGCGGAGTGTGGCCTATCCCTGGCCGCAGCGCACCAGCCCATCGACGGCCAGGCACCCCCAGGGCCCGGCGATCAGCGGGTTCACCTCCGCCTCGTCGAGCTTCGGCCCGGCCGCGGCGGCGAGGCAGGAGAAGGCGGAGATCGCCTGCGCCACCGCCGCGATGTCGGCCTTCGGCGATCCGCGGAAGCCGTCCAGCAGCGGGAAGCCCTTGAGGCTGCGCAGCATCGCCTCGGCGCGCGCCGGCGTCACCGGCGCGAGGTCCAGCGCCACGTCGCGCCAGAGCTCGGCCTGCACGC
>CAYNYQ010000842.1:0-1686 GCA_964401305.1 uncultured Acetobacteraceae bacterium
CTGCCGCGGCGGCAGCACGTTCTCCTCCTCGCGCATCTCGCGGTTGAGGAAGAAGTTCAGCGCCGTGCGGATCACCGCGATGGCGGCGAGCTTGCCGATCGCCTCCCAGCTCGGCGCCACCGCCGTCGCGAGGATGTCGGCGCCGAGCTGGAACTCGAGCGCGAGCGCCAGGTGCCGCGCCAGCGTCAGCCGCACGCCGCCGTAGCCGCCCTCGTCCGCCTGCCCGAGATGGCGCAGGAAGCGCCGCACCGCGCGCACCACGCCGAGGCCGATCACGAGCGCGCCCATCAGCTCGATGCCGAGCTTCAGCCAGAGCACCAGGGCGACGACGATCTCCTCGACGCCGATCTCGGAGGGGGAGGGAATCATGCCGGCCTCGCGCCGCCTCGGGCCGGCGAGCATCGCCCGCCGCCGCCCGCGCCGCCACCCGCGGCCGGGCCGCCGCCGATCAGCGCGGGCACGGCGTCGCGGATCCCGGCCGCGCGCATCGTCCGTCCGCGCGATTCACGACGGCAGGCGTTCCGCCCCTGGGCGATCACGCTCTAGGCTGGCGCCGGCGCGCCGGTTCCAGCCCCGGGACCGGGTGGGCGCGCGAGGGTCGGGCGACGGGGGGTCCCCGGCCTGGCCAGGAGGGAGGAAACGCGGATGGGTCAGGTCCAGGGGAAGGTCGCGCTCGTCACCGGTGCGGCGTCCGGCATCGGCGCCGCCTGCGCCGAGGTGCTGGCGCGCGAGGGCGCCGACGTGCTGATGACCGACATCGACGATGCGCGCGGCGAGGCGCTGGCGGCGCGCATCAACGCCGCCGGCGCCGGGCGCGCCCACTTCATGCACCAGGACGTGACGGAGGAGGCGCGCTGGCCCGAGGTGGTCGCCGAGGCCGAGCGCCGCTTCGGCGGGCTGCAGGTGCTGGTCTGCAACGCCGGCATCGGCGTGATGGTGCCCTCCGTCCTCGACATGTCGCTGGCCGAGTGGCGGCGGCAGATGGCGATCAACGTCGATGGCGTGTTCCTGAACGTGAAGTACGGCATCCCGGCGATCCGCCGCGCCGGCAAGGGCGGCAGCGTGGTGATGATCTCCTCGGTGGCGGGGCTGCGCGGCTCGGCCGGCCTCGCGGGCTATTCGGCGACCAAGGGGGCGGTGCGGCTCTTCGCCAAGTCGGTGGCGCTGGAATGCGCCGGCGCGCGCGATGGGATCCGCTGCAACAGCGTGCATCCCGGCATCATCGCCACGCCGATCTGGGAGAAGATCCCGGCCGGCATGGGCGGCGGGCGCAACGCGCCGATCGACCCGCACGCGCTGGCCGCGGCCGGCGTGCCGATCGGGGTGGCGAGCGAGGCCAGGGATATCGCCGAGGGGGTCCTCTGGCTCGCCTCGGACGCCTCGCGCCACGTGACGGGGTCGGAGCTGGTGATCGATGGCGGCATGACGGCGGGGCGCATCGGCAGCGTGGCGGCGGTGCCCGGGCGATAGGCCGCGGGGCCGGAGGGCCCCGGCCACGCGGCCCTCCGGCGTGCGGTCAGACGAACAGGATCAGCACGCCGATCAGCGCGATGAAGGCGAGCATGTCGGGGTCGACCTGCTGGCTCATGATGTCCTCCGTTCCCTGCCCGGCGTGATGCCGGCCTGGCGCGGAGGATGGCGGGGCGATGTTGCGGCGCGATGTCGCGGGGGCGTCGAAGCGTTTCC
>CAYNYQ010000843.1:0-1682 GCA_964401305.1 uncultured Acetobacteraceae bacterium
CCGAGGCCGAGCAGGTGCAGCACGGTCGGCGCGATGTCGGTCAGGTCGCAGGGTGCGGCGACGGTCGCGCCGCGGCGGAAGGGCCCGCCCTCGGCGACGAGGACGGTGGCGAGCTCGGCGCGGTGCAGGCCGCCATGCATGCCCCCGCCCTCCGGCACGTCCGGCGCGTCGAAGGGGGCGAAGCCGGGCAGGCCCCATTCATCCGCCGCCTCGCTGCCGGCGAAGGTCACGACGAGATCGGCGCTGCGCCGATGCCCGCCGCCGAGCACGGCCAGCGGCAGCGCCATGCCGGCGGGCAGGATGGCAGGGTCGCGGGCCAGCAGCGGCCCGGCCCAGTCCTGCGCGCCCAGCCATTCCGCCACCTGCGGCGCCAGCGCCGGGTCGCGGAACCAGAGGCCGGGGGCGGCGGCGGGCGCCACGACCACATCGACCTCGGGTCCCATGCCGGTGCCGGCGCGGAAGCCGGCGCGGCGCAGATCCTCGACCAGGGCGCGCTTGCCCCGCCCGGTCACGTGTCCGTGGTCGGAGAGCACGACCAGGCCGATCTCCGCCGCATCGGGCTGCGCGTCGCGCCAGGCGATGATGCGCCCGAGCGCCGCATCGGCGGCCAGCAGCCCCGCCTGCGCCTCCGGCGCGCGCAGCCCGGCGTAGTGGAAGGCGATGTCGGGCTCGGAGAGCCAGAGCAGCGCCACGTCCGGCCGGCGCAGGGGCAGCACGTGCTCGAGCAGAACGCGGGTCGCGTGGTCGATGCGTGGGATGTTGGGCACCGCGGCCGGCGGCGTCGGGCCGAGGCGGGCGGCGACCTCGGCCGCCGTCGCGCCCTCGGAGTCCTCGACGTTCCAGCGGAACAGGCCGAGCCGCTCGGCCGCCGGGTTCAGCAGCCGCGCCGCGCCCGCCGTGCCGGCGCTGACCAGGGCGAAGGAGAGGCCCGCGGCGGCCATCCGCTCGCCGAGGCTCGGGCGCTCGAGCGGGCTTTCCGCGCCCTGCGCCATGGCCAGCACGTCGGCCACCAGCTTGGTGCGCAGCAAGCGGTCGGGCGCGACGGCGGCGTCGAAGACCGTGTTCGCCACCATGCCATGCGCGCCCGGGCGGCAGCCGGTGATGAGGGAGGGCGTCGCCACCCGCGTCTCGGAGGGGAAGACGCTGCGGGCATTGGCGAAGCGCGTGCCCGCGGCGGCAAGGGCCGCGAGATGGGGCGTCGCCTCGGGCGACACCATGTCGGGGCGGAGGCCGTCGAGGGCGACGAGGACGAAGCGCGGCATGGCCACCTCCGCCGGCGGGCGCGCCGGCCGACTTGTTGCGCCGCAGTCTCTAGCGCAGCGGCGGCCGGCCTGGCGAGGGCCGCCCCCCGACCCAGGGCGGGGTCGCGTTGGGCTTGGATCGAGGCGCGCGGGCGCCTACACCCCATGGTGCCCCCGCAGGAGGATCACCGCCGATGCCCGAGGCACCGCTGACCGCCCCGTCCGCCACAGCCGAGGCCGAGCATGTCGACGTCCTGATCGTCGGCGCCGGCATCTCCGGCGTCGGCGCCGCCTACCACCTGGCGCAGCAATGCCCGGAGAAGAGCTTCGTCGTGCTGGAGGTGCAGGAGACCTTCGGCGGCACCTGGTGGACGCACAAGTATCCCGGCATCCGCTCCGACAGCGACCTGCACACCTTCGGCTACCGCTTCAAGCCCTGGG
>CAYNYQ010000844.1:0-1676 GCA_964401305.1 uncultured Acetobacteraceae bacterium
ACCTGGATCGACCTGCTGAACCCGACCCTCGAGGAGGAGCACGCGGTGCAGTCGCTGCTCCGCGCCGAGATCCCGACGCGCGAGGAGATGCAGGAGATCGAGAGCTCCTCCCGCCTCTACCGCGAGGACGACGTGCTGTTCCTGACCGCGCCCTTCCTCTACGGCGCCGAGACCGAGGAGCTGGGTTCGACCGCCATCACCTTCGTGCTGGCCAACACGCACCTTGTCACGGTGCGCTACGCCACGCCCAAGGCCTTCCTGGTCTTCACCGCGCGCTGCCAGCGCACCCCGTCGGCGCTGCTCGGCTCGCCGGACGGGGTGATGCTGCACCTCTTCGAGCAGATCGTGGACCGGCTGGCCGACATCCTCGAGCGCATCGCGGCCGACATGGACCGCGCCAGCCAGGCCGCCTTCCGCACCGCGCGGTCCAACGTGAAGGCCACGCGCAAGGATGCCGACCTCAAGGGCACGCTGATCACCCTCGGCCAGGTCGGCGAGGTGACGACGCGGGCGAACGAGACGCTGCTCGGCCTCTCGCGCATCCTCACCTTCGTCGGCGCCGAGAAGGCGACCGCGGTGCGCAAGGAGAACCAGGCGCTGATCAAGTCGCTGGTGCGCGACGTGAGGTCCCTGGTCGAGCACGCGAACTTCCTCAACAACAAGGCGAACTTCCTGCTGGACGCGGTGCTCGGCATCATCAACGTCGAGCAGACCAACATCATCAAGACCTTCACCGTCGCCTCGGTGGCGCTGATGCCGCCGACGCTGATCGCCAGCATCTACGGCATGAACTTCGATGTCATGCCGGAGTTGAAGTGGGGGCTGGGCTATCCGATGGCACTGGTGATGATGGTGGTCTCGGCCGTGCTGCCGATCCTCTACTTCAAGCGCAAGGGCTGGCTCTGAACGCCCCGCGCCCGCCCCGCCGGCCGGCGGCGCCGGCCCTGGCCGTGCTGCTCGCGGCCTGCGGCGCGACACCGCCCGCCGCCGAGCGGCCGGCGCCGCCGCCGCTGCCGCCCGTCGTGCTCTCGCCCCAAGGCGTCGCGACCTGCCCGCCGCGGCAGGCCCGGGTCCGCCTCTCCGTCGTCGACCGCGAGCCGATGCTCTCGACCGGGGCCGGCGTGCGGGAGATGCATGCCGAGACCCGGCTGCCGCAGCGCGACACCGCGCACCACCTGGCGCTGACCACCTCGCGCATCGACTGGCTGAGCGAGGTCGACATCCGCTATGCCCGCGCCCCGCGCGGCGCCCCGGCCGGGCCCGAGACCTACTGCGCCGTGCCCGGCGCGGTGACCCTGACCCTGATGCAGGCCGAGCACCTGATGCGCCTCGCCCGCGAGATCCCCGAGGGAAGCTGCCTCTTCGCCGAGGTGGAGGCGCATGAGCGGCGCCATGTCGCGGTGAACCGCGCCGCGCTGGAGCGCGCCGCCCGCCGCATCCGCACCGCCGCCGAGGCCTGGGCCCGCACCGCCGAGGGCCGCGGCGCGACGCTGGAGGAGGCGAAGGCCGCGCTCGGCCAGGGGCTGCGCCGCGCCGTGGAGCCGGCGCTTTCCGCCATGCGCCGCGAGCAGGAGCGCGGCCACCGGTCCATCGACACCCAGGCCGAGTACCGCCGCCTCGCCACCGTCTGCCCCGAGGACCAGGCCGTGCTGCGGGAGCGCCTGCGCGGCGGCTGA
>CAYNYQ010000845.1:0-1672 GCA_964401305.1 uncultured Acetobacteraceae bacterium
TCAGAAGCGCTCGCCGCCGGTCGGCGTGACCGGCCGCGGCGCCCGGCTGCCGTAGTGTTCGTAGCTGCCCGAGCCGACGGCCTGCTGATGCACCTGGTCGACCACCATCGTCATCGGCGAATCGGCGCTGCCGCGTCCGGCGTCCGGCGCGCCGGTCTCGGCCGTGCAGCCGCCGAGCGGGAGCAGGGCCAGGGCGAGCAGGCAGCATGCGCGGGTGGGGGTCATGCAGGATCCTTGCGGCGTGGCGGCGCTGCAGGCGACGCCGGGCGCTCTGCATAGCCCCGGCCGCGGCCCTCGGCCATGCCGCGGGCAGCGGGCCCCGCGCGGCCACCCTGCGGTCACGCCACCTGCAGCAGCCCCGCCATCAGCCTCGCGCGCGGCACCAGGCTGTCGACGAGGATGTGTTCCTCGAGCGTATGCGCCCCCGCGCCCGCCACGCCGAGGCCGTCGAGCGTGGGGATGCCCATCGCGCCGGTGAAATTCCCGTCCGAGCCGCCGCCCGAGCTCTGGTGCGTGATGTCGAAGCCGATCCGGTTGGCGATGCCGCGCGCCGTGCCGTAGAGCGCCATGACCTTCTCGTCCGGCTCCCAGACCGGGCGGGTGACGCCGCGCGTGACGATGAGCTGCACGTCGTTGCCGGTGGGGCGCAGCGCCAGCATCTTCTCCACCGCCTCGTCGAGGTCGGCCTGGCGCTTGGCCATGGAGAGGCTCTCCGCGTCGCAATAGGTGGCGACGCAGTTCACCCACTGCCCGCCATGGATGACGCCGACGGAATAGGTGACGTCGTCGGTGGTCATCGCCTCGATCGCCACGACCTGGCGGCACATCTCGCGGATCGCGCTGCGCCCGTCGGCCAGCCGCGCGCCGGCATGGCTGGGCTTGCCCACGGCGCGCAGGTTGAAGCGGGCGATGGCGTAGCGGCCCGTCACCACGCCGCCATCGGGGCGCGCCGGCTCGGGCACCAGCACCACGGCGTGGCGTGCCGCCTCGGCCTCGATCAGGTCGCGGGTGGAGGGGCTGCCGACCTCCTCGTCGGAGGTGAACAGCACCGTCACCGGGCGCTTCGTGGCGATGCCGGCGCGGATGAGCTGGCGGATCGCCTCCACGGCGATGAAGTTGCCCCCCTTCATGTCGAAGGCGCCGGGGCCGTAGACCCGGTTGCCGTCGCGCCGCCAGGACAGCGTCGCCAAGGTGCCGACCGGGTGCACGGTGTCGAGATGGCCCATCACCAGCACGCCCGGCACGCGGCCGCGATCGGGGTGGGGCAGGCTCGCGCGCACGCAGGGGCCGTAGCCCATGCGCCCCGGGATCACCTCCACCTGTGCGCCGAGCAGCGCGAGGTCCCGCGCCGCGAGGTCCATCATGCGCGCCACCGCGGCGGCCTCGAAGGTCGGGCTTTCGCATTCCACCCAGGTCCTGAGGCCGGGCAGCATGGCCTCGGCGTCGAAGGGCAGGTCGAGGGCGGGTGCGTCCATGGGTCTCTCCCGGCGGCGGATGCGGGAAGGGTGCGTCGCGGGGCCCGGTGCGGCAAGGGGCGGGCGGCGGGGCGCGCGTCTCGTCCGGCAGAGGGCGGCCGCGGCATGCGCCCGGTGCGGCCGGGGCACGCGCCCGGTGGGCGGCGCAAGCCGGCGATCCTTCCGGCGGAGGCTTTCCTCCCCCAAGCCCCTCTAGG
>CAYNYQ010000846.1:0-1663 GCA_964401305.1 uncultured Acetobacteraceae bacterium
GCGGGCGCGCTCGCGCCGACCGGCCGCTCGAGCCCGACGCGACCGCCCGCCTCGGCGCCGCGGCCATAGGCGCCGCGGTCGCGCACCGTCGCCGTGCTGCGCACCGTGCGCAGCCGCACGCCGAGCTGGCGCACCCCCTCCTCCAGCTTGCGTTCCTTGGCGAGCACCAGGGCGGTGGAGGCGCTGGCGCCCATCGCCGCCGCGCGCCGCGCCTCCTGCGCCTGGCCGCGCGCCGCGGTCATCGCGTCGAGCCGCTTCGCCACGCGGTCGGCGAAGCCGTAGCGGTAGCTGCGCAGCACCGCCTGCGGCGTCGTGCGCGCGGCGGCCTCGCGGTAGTCGCGGCCCACGCGGAAGCGGTTCTCCTCGAAGCGCAGCGCGCCGGCGACGACGTGCAGCAGGTACTCGGCCATCTGCACGTCGGGCTCGAGCCCGAAGAGGACGATGTCGTGCCGCCCGTCGGTCCAGCCGCGGCATTCGCAGAAGCGCAGCAGCGAGGGCAGCAGCCAGCGCAGCGCCGTGCCCGCGGTGCCCTGCGGGGGCAGGCGCCGCTCGACGCAGGCCTCCTCGCGCAGCTCCACCTCGGACATGGTCAGGCCGTAGACGTCGAGCAACTCGCCCACCTTGGCGGCCGCGGCCAGCGCCTCGGCCTCGGAGCAGCCGCGGTCCACGGTGCGGGCGGCAAGGGCGCGGATGCGCGCCTTCACCTTTGCGAGCTCGGTCGCTTGCTGGTCCATCGCGGCGCTAGGTGCCGGCGGGGGGCGCCCAGGGTCAAGTCCAGGGTCAAGCCCGGGGTCACGCCCGCCCGCCGCCACTCCGGCCTTGCATCCCCGCCCCCCGGGGTCTAGCCCGCACCTGTCGTGTGACGATCCGGAGACAGAGCCCGCCATGGCCGGCAGCACCGCCCTGCAGCGCGAGCCCTATGCCCGCACGAGCCTCGACGCCCGTGCGGTGCGGGAGGCCTACCGGCGCTGGGCACGGGTCTATGACGAGGTCTTCGGCGGCGTCTCGGCCGCGGGGCGGCACCGCGCCGTGGCCGCGGTGAACGCCCTGCCCGGCCGGCGGGTGCTGGAGGTCGGCGTCGGCACCGGCCTCGCCCTGCCGCGCTACGCGCCCGAGAAGCGTATCGTCGGCGTCGATCTCTCGCGCGAGATGCTGGAGCGGGCCAGCGAGCGGGTGCGCGCCGAACGCCTCCGCAACGTCCTCGGCCTGGTCGAGATGGATGCCGAGCGCATGGGCTTCGCCGATGGCAGCTTCGACATCGCCGTCGCCATGTTCACCGCCACCGTGGTGCCCGACGCCCGCCGCCTGCTGCGCGAGATGCAGCGCGTGGTGCGGCCCGGCGGCGACCTGCTCTTCGTCAACCATTTCCGCGCCGAGCGCGGCCTGCGCTGGTGGGCCGAGCGCACCCTGGCGCCGCTCTCGCGGGTGCTCGGCTGGCACCCCGACTTCGCGCTGGCCGACCTGCTCGACACGCCGGACGCAGCGGCGGAGATCCTGCCCTGCCCGCCCTTCGGCCTTTTCACGCTGGTGCGGGTGCCGAACCTCGCCGGCCCGCTCGTGGCGGCCTGAGGGCGCGGCGGGCCCGGGCCTCAGGACCGCGGCTGGCGCCGGCAGAGGATGCGCGGCCGTGCCGCCGCCGCGGGCGCGCGCGGGGCGGCGCTGC
>CAYNYQ010000847.1:0-1662 GCA_964401305.1 uncultured Acetobacteraceae bacterium
GGTCGAGCTGCGCCTCGGGCAGCGGGTAGGTGCCCTCCTGCTCGATCGGGTTCTGCGTCGCCAGCACGTGGAAGGGCATGGGCAGGGGGTGGATCTCGCCGGCCACCGCGACGCGCTGCTCCTGCATCGCCTGCAGCAGCGCCGACTGGGTGCGCGGGGAGGCGCGGTTGATCTCGTCGGCCATCAGCAGCTGGCAGAAGACCGGGCCCTGGATGAAGCGGAAGGCGCGGCGCGTGCCGCCGCCGGCCTCGCCGGCCACCTCCTCCAGCACCTCGGAACCGATGATGTCGGCCGGCATCAGGTCCGGCGTGAACTGCACCCGCTTGGCGTCGAGGCCGAGCACGGCGCCCAGCGTCTCCACCAGCTTGGTCTTGCCGAGGCCGGGCACGCCGACCAGCAGGGCATGGCCGCCCGAGAGCAGGGTGATCAGCGTCTGGTCCACCACCGCCTGCTGGCCGAAGATGACGCGGCCGATGGCCTGGCGCACGCGGGCGAGCCGCTCGCCGAGCGCCTCCACCTCGGCCACCAGGGCGACGGCATCGGCGCCGGGCTGCGCCGGGCGGGACTCGGGGAGGTCAGCCATGGGGGGTCGTCATCCGCATCGGGTCAGCCGGCATCTGGGCATGCCCCCCGCCTTCGCCCAGCCCCGCGGCGCGCGCCGGCGCGCGGGCTGGGGGCAGGCGGTTTTCGGGGGGCCACTTCAACCTTGGCATCGGCGCTCCCTATATTGCCGCTGTCTCGCAGTCCACGAGGCCCGGCGCGCGGTCGCGCCATCGGAGCATGGGAAGGCGCAGGCCATGGCGGGCGGATCGGCAGGGACCTGGGCGGCAGGGATGCGGGCGGCGAGGACGCGGTGGTGAGGATTTGGGCGGCAAGGACCAGGACAGGGAGGCGAGGGTGCCCGAACTGACGATGCCCCCGGCCCGGGCGGAGGGGGCCGAGCCCCGCATGGCACGGCCGGCCGAGCGGCCGCGCCGCCCGAAGCACGATGCGGGGCACTTCAACATCCGCATCGGCCGCGACGGCACCTGGTACTACCAGGGCAGCCCGATCAACCGGAAGGAGCTGGTCTGCCTCTTCGCCAGCGTGCTGAGGCGCGAGCCCGATGGCGGCTACGCCCTGGAGACGCCGGTGGAGCGTGGCCGCATCGATGTCGAGGACGTGCCCTTCATCGCCGTCGAGATGGTCTGGCGCGACTGCGACTGCGGCAACGGCAAGCCGCAGCAATGCCTGGCCTTCCGCACCAACCTCGACGAGATCGTGACGGCCAATGCCGAGCACCTGATCATCGTCCATCTCGACCCGGTGACCCGCGAGCCGCGGCCCTACATCACCGTCCGCCCCGGTCTCGAGGCGCGGATCAATCGACCCGTCTTCTACGAGCTGGTGGCGCTGGCGCAGCGCGAGACGGTGGATGGCCGGGACATGCTGGGGGTCTGGAGCGAGGGCGTCTTCTTCCCCATCGAGGAGGCCTGCGCCCTCGACGCGGCGGCGGAGTGACCGGCCCGGACGACCGGAGCCCCGACGGGGGCGGAGGCCTGACCCGGGACGGCGGCAACCCAGCGGTGGAGAGCGGTGGCGGCGCGCGCGAGGAGCCCGGTCGGGGCCGGGCCGAGGCGCCCGGCACCGCGGCGGGCCGCGGCGGCGCCCCGGCCCTGCCCG
>CAYNYQ010000848.1:0-1661 GCA_964401305.1 uncultured Acetobacteraceae bacterium
AATATCTTTTACTGGTGCCCCGGAGCTTTGTGGCTCCTCGCCCGCCTGCTCGCGCCGGCGCGGCGCCTCGGCCGCGGCTGGGCCGGCGTCGGGCAGGCGCGGCAGCGGCGCGACGCGGCCCTCGGCGTGCAGGGTCCAGTCGGCCTCGGCCAGGCGCCGGCGGCTCTCCAGCGTGAAGCGCCCGGCGGCGTCGAGGCGGCAGCGCAGGCTGCGGGCCTGCCCGGCCTCCAGCGGCAGGGGGCGCAGGATGGCGAGTTCCGCCACCTCCAGCGCCGGCGCCTCGGGGTGGCGGGCGGCGCCGGCGGCGAGCGCCATCTCCAGCATCGCCGCGGCCGGCAGCACCGGCTGGCCGGCCAGGCGGTGATCGGCCAGCCAGGGCTCGGCCTCGGTATCGAGGTCGCGCTGCCAGCAGGCCGGCTCGGCGTCGCGCCGGAGGCCGAGCAGCGGGTGCTCGGCCAGGGGTGCCGCCAGCGGCGTGGCCTCGGGGGTCGGGGTCCACCATAGGCGGGTACGGGCGAAAGGCGTCGGCGGCAGGCCGCGGCGCGTGGCGGGGCCCGCGAAGGCCGGGCCGCCGCGCGGGTCGGCGCCACGGCGGAAGGCGCGGTCCGCGATGGCGGCGAAGGGGTCGCCGCTGGCCTCGGCCTCGGCGTCGCGGCGGGCCAGGGTCGGCAGCACCTCGAACCCGGTTCCCTCGCCCGCGGCCTCGCGCAGGCTGTCGCGCAGGTAGGAGAGCAGCGCCGGGTTGGGCCCGATCTCAAGGAAGAGCTCGGCGCCGAGCCCGGCCGCCGCGGCGACCGCGTCGCGGAAGCGCACCGGCTCGCGCAGGTTGCGCCACCAATAGGCCGGGGTGCAGTCGGCGGCGGCCAGCGGCGCGCCGGTGACCGAGGAGATCAGGGGCAGCGCGCCCTCGCGCCGCGCCGCGAGCCCCTCCAGCGCGGCCAGCAGCGGCGCCCGCACGGGGTCCATCGCGGCGCTGTGGAAGGCGTAGTCGAGGTCGAGCGGCACATGCGCCACGCCCTCCGCCGCCGCGGCCTCGGCGAGCCGCGCCATGGCCTCGGCGGGCCCGGCGATGGTGACGGCGCGCGGCGCGTTCACCGCCGCGACCTCGAGCCCGGGTCCGCAGGCCTCGAGCAGCGGCCGCGCCGCCGCCTCCGGGAGGCCCAGCGCGGCCATGCGGCCATTGCCACGAGTCGCGTGCTGGTGGCGGCTGCGCGCCACGATCAGCCGCGCCGCCTGCGGCAGGTCGAGCAGCCCCGCGGCGGCGGCGGCGGCGACCTCGCCCACCGAATGGCCGAGGCAGAGGGCGGGCCTTATCCCCTCCGCGGCGAGGGCGGCGACGATGCCGTGCTGGATGGCGAAGAGCAGCGGCTGGGCGATGTCGGTCGCGGCCAGCGCCTCGGCGTCGATGCCGGCCTCGAGGCAGGGCAACACGGACCAGCCGAGCAGCGGGGCGAGCACCGCATCGGCCGCCGCCACCCCGGCGCGGAAGGCGGGGCTGGCGGCCAGCGCGGCGCGCGCCATGCCGGGCCATTGCGCGCCATTCCCGCTGAAGACGAAGGCGATGCGCCGCGGCCGGGCCGGGCCTTCCGCGGGCGCCTCGGCCAGGGCGGCGGCCAGCGCCTCCGGCGTCGCGCCGCGGGCGGCGAGGCGGTGCGGCAGCA
>CAYNYQ010000849.1:0-1659 GCA_964401305.1 uncultured Acetobacteraceae bacterium
GCCCGCGTCTCCGGCGCCGCCTGGTCCGCCGTCGGCCCGAGGCAGAGCGCCAGGCGCGGCGCCGCGCCCGGCTTCGCCTCCGGGTCGCCAAGGTCGCGGCCGGTGGCGCCCGCCAGGAACAGCGCCGCGTCGCCCACCGTGCGGGCGA
Source organism: uncultured Acetobacteraceae bacterium (assembly GCA_964401305.1). Taxonomy (GTDB): domain Bacteria; phylum Pseudomonadota; class Alphaproteobacteria; order Acetobacterales; family Acetobacteraceae; genus JAIEOP01. The sequence goes on from CAYNYQ010000849.1 coordinate 149, forward strand.
TGACGCCGATGGTGTCGAGGCTTTCGCTCATCACCTTCATCCCCCCGCGGTGCAACGCGCCGAAGGAGGGCTTGACGCCGACCGTGCCGCAATAGGCGGCGGGGCGGATGATGCTGCCGGCGGTCTGGGTGCCGTAGCCGGCGTGGAAGAAGCCCGCCGCCGCCCCCGCCGCCGAGCCCGAGGAGGAGCCGCCCGGCGTATGGGCCGGGTTTTGCGGGTTGGCGGTGGGGCCGGGGTGGCGGGTGGCGAACTCGGTGGTGACGGTCTTGCCGATGACGATGGCTCCGGCCCGCCGCGCCAGCGCCACGCAGGCCGCATCGGCGCGCGGCCGGTGCCCGGCCCAGATGGGCGAGCCGTACTGCGCCGGCATGTCGGCGGTATCGAGCACGTCCTTCACCCCGAGGGCGAGCCCGTGCAGCGGCCGCCCGCCCGCATGCCCGGCCCGCGCCGCCCGGTCGGCCGCGGCCGCCGCGCGCATCGCCTGCGCCGGGTCGGCCCAGGCGAAGGCGCGCACCGCGGGCTCGCGCGCGGCGATGCGGGCGAGCAGGCCCTCCATCAGGGCGGTGGCGGAGAGGCGGCCGTCGCGCAGGCGGCGGGCGGCCTCGGTGGCGGGCAGGTCGGCGAGGTCGGTCATGGCGGGGCATCAGACCACAGGCGGCCGGGGGCGCGAAGGGCCGCCGCCGCGCGAAACGCCGCATCCGGTGCAACGATCCCCGCCCCGCCCTGGCGAGGGCGACAAGCCGGCGTCAGACTGCGCGCATGCCCGACCCCTTCGCCGCGGCGTGCAACCTGCCGGAGCCGGTGCGGGTCCTCCGGGCGCCCGATGGCGGCCTGACCTACGCCGTCGCCATCCCGCCCGAGCGCCTGCCTGGCGTGCCGCCGCACCGGTTGCTGGCAGCCTGGGAGATGGCGCGCCGCGCCGCCGCGCAGGAACGCTGGGGCCCGCCGCGCCGCATGCTGTTCTGCCGCGAGGGCGCCCCGCCGACCGAGATCGCCATCGCCGACGCCGATGCCGGCTGCTGGGCCGAGGCGGTGGATACCGAGGTCGGGCTCGACAGCCTGGCCGGGCTCGCCCTCTGCCTCCGGTTGCTGGCGCTGATCGAGGTGCTGACGCGCGCCCCCTGGCTCGACGGCCTGTTCGATGTCACACCGGAGGGGATCGACCTGCACCCTGCCCTGCTCGACGCCGCCGCCAGCATGCCGCTCGATGCCGCTGCGCGCCTCGACGAGGCCGGGCTCAGGCGCCGCCTCTCCCGCCCGCTGCCGGCGCGCGCCGGCAGCCCGACCCCGAGACCCCCCGCATGACCCGCGCCGCCCCGTTCCTGCTTCTCCTCGCCGCGCTGGCCGGCGGCTGCGCCGGCCCGACGGACCGCGCGGAGCGCACCCAGCAGACCGCCGCGCTGGCGGTGCCGCCGCCGCCCTCGGCCACGCCCGAGCCGCCGGCCGCGCCGCCGCCGCCCGCGACACCGCGGGGTGATACTCGTTGAACTCGGTCGCCACCAACGGGACCG
>CAYNYQ010000850.1:0-1656 GCA_964401305.1 uncultured Acetobacteraceae bacterium
CCAGGTTCTCGAGGCCCTGGAGGGTGGCGCCGAAGATGTTGATCGCGCCCTGCGCATCGAAGGTGTCGGTGCCGCCGCCGCCGTTGATGGTGTCGAGGAAGCCGGCGCTGTTGACGCGGAAGAGATCATTGTTGGTCTCGCCGGCATAGCTGCCGCCGAGCGCGGCGTAGACGGAGATGGTGTCGTTGCCGCCGCCGCCGAGGACCGCGTCGGCCCCGCCGCCGCCGTCGAGCAGATCGGCACCGTCGAAGCCCTGCAGCACGTCGGCGGCGGCCGAGGGGATCGCGCCGAACGGCACCACGCCGACGCCGGCGGACACGAAGCCCGGGGTGATCGTGTCGTTGCCGTTGGTGCCCAGGAAGATGGCCATGGTCTTCTCCCGCAAGGGCAATACCGCCCGCGGCGACCGCGCAAGGCGCGGGCGCTGGGCGGCCATGCCCGATGTGATTACGGTTGATAAATAGCCAACGAAATTCGCGGCATGGCAAGACGAATTCGGGAGCATCCGGTAACGGGGGCAGCCACCGAACACGAAGTGCTTGATCAAGACGTACTTCGCGAAATCGGGAGTGCCTTGCAGCCCGGTTTGCCATGGCAATGATTACACGCGGGGCGACCTGTTCGATCAGTGGAGGCCGAGAGGGCCGCGGATGTTTCGTCCAGCGTGAATTGGACTCGAAACATGCGGCATTCGTCGGCGCGGCCGCGGCAGCCTGCTTCGGGTCCGGGGCGGGTGCCTCGGCCTGCGGCACCGCGCCGCGGGGAGTGCGAGCAAGATGGGCAGCTTCGGCGAGACGGCGTGAAATCCGGGGATGGCGCCGCAGGTTCCCCGTGCCATCGTTCGCGCGACGACCCGCGCGCCCGCCGAGAAGGAACCGCCGATGCCCTGGTCCATGCTTCGCCGCCTCGGGGCGGCCTCGGCCATCGCGGCGGCGCTGCTGCTGCCGGGCCTGGCCGCGGCCCAGCCCGCCGCCCCCGCCCTGCCGCCCGGGCCCGCGGTGAACATCGTCGCCATCACCCAGCCGAACCCGGTGAACACGCAGTTCACCCTGGTCGACATCCCCTACCTGCGGGAGATGCCGGCGCGCACCGGCGGGCGGATCAACGTCACGCTCGCCTCGCATGCCGAGCGCAACCTGAGCGGGTCCGAGATCGTGCGGCTCGTCCGCTCCGGCCAGGCGGAGATCGGCGCGGGGACGCTGACGACGCTCTCCGGCGACGTGCCCATCCTCGACGGCGTCGACCTCGCCGGCCTCGCGCCCGAGATCGGCCGCGCGCGGCAGATCGCCGAGGCGATCCTGCCCACCGCCAACCGCGACCTCGAGCGCTTCGGCGTGCGCCTCGTCGTCGTCTATCCCTTCCCCGCGCAGGTGCTGTTCTGCCGCCAGCCCTTCGCCCGGCTCGAGGACCTGCGCGGGCGCAAGATCCGCACCTTCGGCCAGTCGCTGGTCGACCTGGTGACCAGCCTCGGCGCGCAGCCGGTCTCGATCGGCTTCCCCGAGGTCTATTCGGCGCTGGAGCGCGGCGTGGTCGACTGCGCCATCACCGGCACCGGCAGCGGCGCCTCGGCGCGCTGGCCGGAGGTTTCCACGCACATCTCCAACCTGCCGCTCTCCTGGGCGGTGGCCGGCTACATGGTGAACCTCGCCTGGTGGA
>CAYNYQ010000851.1:0-1656 GCA_964401305.1 uncultured Acetobacteraceae bacterium
GTCTCCACCTCGGCGACCTGCGGCGCGAGCCCGTGCAGGCGCGCCGCCATGCGGGTGATCCGCGCATAGGGCGAACCCGCCGTGTAGAAGAGCCGCATGCCTCACCCCGCCCATCCCGGCGGGGTGCATTGCGCGGCCAGGCGCCGGCCCGGTCAAGCCCGGGCACCGGCGCCCGGGCCGGGTCAGCCGGGCGCGCCGCGCTCCCCGCCGCGCAGGCGCAGCGGCACGAAGCGCTGGCCCTGCTGGCTCTCGATCAGCAGCAGCGCCGTCGGGCGGTTCTGCCGGCGCAGCTGCTCGATGCGCTGCTGCAGCTCCTGCGGCGTGTTCACCCGCTCCTGCTGCACCTCGACGATGACGTCGCCGGCGCGGATCTCCCGCTCCGCCGCCGGGCTGCCGGCGGTGACCTCGGTGACGACCACGCCGCGCTGCTCGGGCTTGAGGCCGAAGCGCTCGCGCAGCTCGGGCGTGATGCCCTGCACGCGCAGGCCAAGGCCCGCCAGCTCCGTCGCCCGCGGCTGCGGGCCCGGCGTCGCCGCGGCCTGCTGCTGCTCGCCCGGCAGCTCCCCCACCGTGACCTGGATGGTCTGTTCCTTGCCTTCGCGCCAGACCACGACCGGCACCTGGCGGTCCACCGGCGTCTCGGCGACGATGCGCGGCAGGGCGCGCATCTCGCGCACCTCCTGGCCGTTGAAGCGCAGGATCACGTCGCCGTTGCGGATGCCGGCCTTCGCCGCCGGCCCGTCCTCCTGCGCGCGGGCGACCAGGGCGCCGCGGCCGCCGCCCGGCATGTCGAGGCTCTGCGCGATCTCGTCGGTGACCTGCTGGATGTTCACGCCGAGCCAGCCCCGCCGCACCCGGCCGCCATCGGAAAGCTGGGCGACGATGTTTTTCGCCAGGTTCGCCGGGATCGAGAAGCCGATGCCGATGGAGCCGCCGGTCGGCGAGTAGATCGCCGTGTTGATGCCGACCACCTGGCCGTCCATGTTGAACAGCGGCCCGCCGGAATTGCCGCGGTTGATGGCGGCATCGGTCTGGATGAAGTCGTCGTAGAGGCCCTGGCGGATGTCGCGGCCGCGGGCCGAGACGATGCCGACGGTGACGGTGCCGCCCAGGCCGAAGGGGTTGCCGATCGCCATCACCCAGTCGCCGACCTGGGCCTCGTCCGAATCGCCCCAGGGCACGGCAGTGAGCGGCTTGTCGGTCTCGATCTTCAGCACGGCGATGTCGGTGCGCGGGTCGGTGCCCAGCACGCGCGCGCGGATCGAGGTGTTGTCCTGCAGGATGACGTTGACCTCGTCCGCGCCCTCGATGACGTGGTTGTTGGTCACCACGATGCCGGCGGCGTCGACGATGAAGCCGGAGCCGAGGGATTGCGCGCGGCGCGGCCGCTGCGGCTCCGCCCCGCCTGGGCCCTGCTGGCCGGGGCGGTTGCGGTTGAAGAAGTCGCGGAAGAACTCCTCGAAGGGGCTGCCGGGGGGCGCCTGCGGCACGTCCGGCGCATCGGGCCGGTTGCCGCCGCGGGCCTGCAGGTTCTGCGTCGTGGAGATGTTCACCACCGCCGGCAGCAGCTGGCGGGCGAGCGGGCGGAAGCTCGCCGGGGCGTCGCGCATCGGCACGGGCGCGGGCGCGGCCTGCTGCGGGGCGCCGGCGGCGGGC
>CAYNYQ010000852.1:0-1648 GCA_964401305.1 uncultured Acetobacteraceae bacterium
GGTTCGGACGGATCTGCCCATCGACCATGCGACGCCGCGACTCGGCATAGTCCATGCCCCGCATTCCCCCAAGGCTGGCCGGGCGCGGCGGGCGACCGCGGCACCGCGCCGGGTCGCGCCCGCCGGCGCCGTGATGACGGCGCGGCCCGCGGCACGGAGCCGCGAGCGGCGCCCGCTTATAGGACCCGATCGGCCGGCGCGCCAACACGGGCGCGACCCGAAGGCCGCGGCGGACCCGCGGCAGGGTCCGGCGCCGGCCACCGTCCCGCCTGCGGCGTCGTGCGCCGGGCCCCCTGCCGCCTGCGGCGTCGTGCGTCGGGCGCACCGCGCGGACCGCCCGGCGCCGGGCGGTCCGCGCGGCGGCGCGTGCGGCCGAGCTCCGGCGCGGGCGCCGCTTTCGTGCTGGAAACCGGCGCGCGCGCCCGCGTAGCCTCCCCCCGCTCCAGACAGGATACGACGATGCCCATGCACCGCCCCTGCCGCCTCGCCGCGACCCTTGCCGGCGTCCTGCTCGCCGCCCCCGCCTTCGCCCAGGCCCCGACCCAGCCGCCGCCCTCGCCGGTGGCCGTGGTGGACGCCTTCGCCGCCGCCCTCGGCCCGATCCGCACCCACCGGCCGAGCCACGCCAAGGGCACCTGCGCCGCCGGCAGCTTCACCGCGACCCCGGACGGCACCAGGCTGTCCGTCTCCCCGGTCTTCGGCGGCCAGCCGATCCCGACGGTGATCCGCTTCGGCGTCGGCGGCGCCGGCCCCGGCGCGCCGGACACGGCACGGACCACGCGCGGCCTCTCCATCCGCTTCCAGGCGCCGGGCGGGGTGGTGTGGGACATGGCGAACATCTCCGCCCCCATCTTCGGCGCGCCCACGCCGCAGGTGCTGGTCGAGGGGCTGCTCGCCCGCGCCCCCGACCCCGCTACCGGCCGGCCGAACCAGGAGAAGGTCGCCGCCTTCGTCGCCGCCAACCCCAAGACCACGCAGCAGGGCCGCTGGCTGGCCGCCAACCCGCCGCCGGCGAGCTGGGCGACCACGCCCTATTGGGGGGTGAACACCTTCCTCTTCCGCGGCCAGGACGGGCAGCTGCGCCCCGCCCGCTGGGTCTTCGAGCCGGCCGCCGGCACCGAGCGGCTGACCGAGGAGCAGGCGCGCAGCCTGCCGCCGCACTACCTCGCGGACGAGCTGCGCCGCCGCGTCGCCGCCGGCCCGGTCGCCTTCGACATGTGGCTGCAATTCCCCGGGCCCGGCGACGACCTGCTCGACCCGACCGTCGCCTGGCCGGACGACCGGCCGCGCACGCGCGTCGGCCGCCTGGCGGTGACCGAGGTCTCGCCCGATGCCGCCGGCCCCTGCCAGGCGATCAGCTACCTCTTCCTCGCGCAGTCGCCCGGGGTGGAGCTGAGCGAGGACCCGACGCTCCGCGCCCGCTCCGCGGCCTATGCCGTCTCGCTGCAGCGCCGCTCGCAGCCGCAATAGGGCCGGGCGCGCGGCAGGGGCGCCGGGCCGGCCCGCTTGCCGCCCGCCCCGCCGCGCGCGACAAGAGCGGCATGGCCCGGTCCCGGACCGGGCGCGCCGCCGCCATGGCACCTTGGGAACCGTACGCATGACCGCCTGGGACAAGTCGAAGCTGCCGAGCCGCCACGTGACCGTGGGC
>CAYNYQ010000853.1:0-1647 GCA_964401305.1 uncultured Acetobacteraceae bacterium
GCGTCCCCAGCACGCGGCGGCCGCCGGGCGCAGTGCGGCGGCCGAGCTCCTTCACCGCCGCGACGCGCCCCGGCAGCGGCCCGCGCCCGGCCGCCAGGGCCACCAGCTCCGCCTCGCCGAGCGTGTAGGGGAGCAGCTCGACATCGCCTGCGCCGCCCATGGGCCTTGTCCTTCCGATCGGGGTCAGCAGCCGCTGCGCACGGAACAATGGTCGCGCATGTCCGACCCCTGGCCCGAGGTCAGCAGCACCGCGAGCCGCACGCCGCTGCCGCAGCAATTGGCGCAGCGCGTCTGCGCCATCAGGTTGTTGCAGCCATTGGTCGTGGAGGGGCAGTTGTCGCAATCCTCGCCGCCGCCATGGTTGTGCTCGAGCCCGAGGAAATGCCCGATCTCGTGCGCGAAGGTGCGGGAGAAGGATTCGAAGTCGCGGCCGATCTCGCCGGCAACCAGGCCGTCATCCTTGTCGCCCTTGTCGCAGCTGCCGCCGACGGGGGAAATGCCGACGAAGTCGGTGTCGCTGATGTTGCGCACCACGAAGGCGTCGATGCCGCTGCCGGGCACGGACCATTCGTCCGAGAGCTCGTCCGCCTCGTCCTCCGAGCCGAGGTCGTCGCGGCCGTTCGAATCGGCGGCGTCGATGAAATAGTGCTCGACACGGCCGACGCCGAGGCCCGCGGGGCGGTAGATGTTGCGCGTGCGGTAGATCGCGTAGTCGAGCTTCTGGAAGGCCTCGTCCTGGTCGGTGGCGGAGAGCGTGTCGAAGCCGACGCGGATGACGTTGACATGGATGTGCGGCCCCTGCAGGTCGCGCACGAGCTGCAGCACCGAGACCTGCGCGGTGACGCTGGTGTCCGGGTCGGGTGGGACGCGGGCGCGCGAGAAGCCGAACATCTGCCCGAGGACGGACACCGTGCCGGCGGTGGGGACGCCGATGCAGCCGAGGATCGCCTTGACGCTGGCAGCCATGGGCGCCGACCTCCTGTTCTCCCGCCCCCGAACTCCCCCCGGCCTCGATCCGTCCGCTGGCAGGGCCGGCGAAGGGTCGGGGCAGGACGCTACTGAAGGCTGATCACCATCTCGACCAGGCCCTCGCCTTCCGCCAGCGGCGTCAGTGCCTTGCCGATGACGGCGCCGAAGGCCCGCGCCGGATCCTCGGCGCGCATGGCGCAGCCCGGCGTCGGCGAGGAGGTCAGCAGGTCGCCGATGGCGACCGCGCCGTGGCGCGCATCGACGCGCACCGCCGCCTTGCCGACCATGGCGATGGGCAGGCGCCGCGCCGCCGCAGCGCCGCCGCGATGGTCCATGACGATGCCGGGGCGGAAGCGGCCGCCGCCGGCGACCACGCCGACCACGCGGCGGTCATAGGCCGCGCCGCTCGGCGCCAGGGTGCCGTCCGGCTGCAGCGCCATCACCGTGCCCGGCGCCGCCGCCGCGGCGACCTCGAACTGTTCGGCGAGGTCGGCATTGCGCAGGATGATGTCGCCCGACCCGCCGTTGAGATGGATGCTCTCGTTGCCGGCATCGTCGCGCACGATGATGTCGCCCTCGTTGCCGGCGGCGCCGACGCGCAGCACGGCGAACTCGGCGTCGAACTGCAGCACCTCGCGGTCCGAGGCGTCGCGGACCGAGATGTCGCCCTCGTTGCCG
>CAYNYQ010000854.1:0-1637 GCA_964401305.1 uncultured Acetobacteraceae bacterium
ACCGGGTCGGCGCCGGGCAGCATGGTGTCGGTCGCGTCCTCGGAGAGGCGCCGGACGAACTCGACCCGCGCGTCGCGCAGCGCGGCGAAGCGGTCGATCGCGCCCTCGCCCCGCGCCAGCACCGCCGCCGCCAGCACCCCGTCCTCGATCGCCTGGGTCGCCCCCTGCCCCAGCGTCGGCATCATCGCATGCGCGGCGTCGCCGAGATGCAGCACCCGCCCGCCGAGCGCGGAGCGGGCGAAGGGCGTCACCTGCACCCGCGCCCAGTGCATGGCGCCGATCCCCGATTCGATCCGCCGCACCATCCAGGCGACGGCGGGGGCGACCGGTCCCTCGCGCGGCAGATAGCAGCGCGCGGCATGCCCGGCCTCCTGCATCGCCGGCGTGAAGGGCGCCTCGGGCCGCATGGGAAAGGCGCCGGCGATGTAGGCGGCGCCGCCCGGCAGCCGGTAGGCAAGCAGCCGGTTCGGGCCGTGGAACCACTGGCCGTAATCCTCAAAGGGGCAGCCGGTGCCGTCCGTGACCAGCAGGCGCGACATGGCGAGGCCGATGAAGCGGGGCGCGGGCTCCGCCCCCTCGGCCAGGGCGCGCAGGCGGCTGTAGCGGCCATCGGCGGCGACCAGCAGGTCGAAGCCGCCATGGCGCACCAGGGCGTCGCCGGCACGGAAGACGGGCACGAGGCGGCCGGCGGCGTCCTCCTCCAGCGCCTCCAGCGCGTGGCCGTGCTGCGTCGCCGCGGCGGCGGGCGCGCGCAGCAGGGCGTAGAGATCGGCCCAGCGCAGGCAGGCGCCCGGCTCCTCGGCGACGTCGAGCAGGTCGAGGTCGAGCAGCGGCGTGCCGTCGGCCAGCGCCGTGGTCCACCGGCGCCAGGGCCGGCTCGCCGCCCGCAGCGCCGCGTGGCGGCCGGGCCGGTGCAGGCGCAGCGCCTTCAGCGCATTGGGGCAGAGGTTGAGCGCGGTGCCGGCCTCGTCGCGCGCGCCGGCGCCGGTGCGCTCGAAGCCGATGGCGGCGATGCCGGGGGCGGCGCGCAGCCCCTCCAGCAGCAGGGCGCCGGCGACGCCGGTGCCGATCACGCCGATGCGCATGCGAAGCCCGTTGCGGTCATGGCGGCGGATCTAGCAACGGCCGGGCCAAGTTCACGCGGAGAATCGATGCGCGGCGGGCCGGTGCGGGGCAATGCGGCCGCGCGGAAGGATGGTCGGACCGGCGGGATTCGAACCCACGACCCCTTGACCCCCAGTCAAGTGCGCTACCAGGCTGCGCTACGGTCCGGCGAAGCGCCCCTCTAGCACCGCGGGGCGGGCGCCGCCAGCCTCGGCCGGACCCGCGCCCGTGCCGGACGGACGCGGCACGGGGCGCACAAGACCAACCGGGGGAAACGACGCCATGGCCACGATCCTGCTGATCCACGGCGCCTACCAGGGCGGCTGGATCTGGACCCGCGTCGCGTCGCGGCTGCGCGCGGCGGGGCACCTGGTGCTCGCGCCCTCGCTCGATGGCTGCGCCGAGCGCGCGCATGCCCTCCGCCCCGGCATCACCACCGAGACGCACGCCGCCGAGATGGCGGGCCTGCTCTTCCACGAGGACCTGAAGGATGTCGTGCTGGTCGGCACCTCGACCGGCGGCATGGTCATGGC
>CAYNYQ010000855.1:0-1624 GCA_964401305.1 uncultured Acetobacteraceae bacterium
CTCGTCGAGCATCGCCGCCTGGAAGCGCGGCCACGGGCACATGTAGGTGCAGACCTGCTCCCGCGCCCAGCCGGCCAGCAGGTAGGTGGTGGCGGTGAAGAGGCCGAAGAAGAAGTAGACGCCCGTGCTGGCTTGGCCGGTGAAGAATTGCGGCGTCATCTCCAGCGCGTCGTTGAAGTACATGATCCAGGCGCCGCCCGTCGCCGCGGCGATGCCGAGCCAGGCGGCGTGGGTGATCAGCTTCTTGCGCAGCCACTCGCCGGTCCAGGGCTGCTGGTCGAGCCGCATGCGCGCGTTGCGGTCGCCCTGCACCAGGCGCTCGACCCACAGGAAGAGGTCGGTCCAGACCGTCTGCGGGCAGGCGAAGCCGCACCAGACGCGGCCGAAGAGCGAGGTCGCGGCGAAGAGGCCAATGGCGGCCAGCACCAGCAGGCCGGTCAGGTAGTAGACCTCCTGCGGCCAGATCTCGATGAAGAAGAAGAAGAGGCGCGCATTGGTCATGTCGACCAGCACCGCCTGGTCCGGCAGGTTCGGCCCGCGATCCCAGCGGATCAGCGGCACCGTGTAGTAGAGGCCGAGGCAAAGGGCGAGGATCAGCCACTTCACGCGGCGCACCGGGCCCGAGACCTGCTTCGGATAGACCTTCTGGCGGTCGGCGTAGAGCGGCTGCGCCGCCGCCGCCGGCGCGGCGGCCGGGGTCAGCTTCTCCCGCGTCTCCAGCTTGCTCATGATCTTGTGCCTGCGCGCTGCGCTTGCCTCGGGAAGGGCGGCCCTTCGCTGGGCCGCCGCCGCTCCTGCCGCTACTGCCCGCCGCCGAGGGCGTGGACGTAGACGGTCAGCATGGTGATGGTCGCCGGGTCGAGGCGCCCGCCCCAGGCCGGCATCACGCCCATGCGGGGATTGGCGATCTGCCGCGCGATGGCCTCCTTGCTGTCGCCGTAGAGCCAGACCTGGTCGGTCAGGTTCGGCGCGCCGAGCAACGCGTTGCCCTTGCCGTTCGGCATGTGGCAGGCGACGCATTGCTGGCCGTAGGTCTCCTTGCCGCGCTCGGCCGCCGCCGGATCGGTTCCGCGACCGCCGAGGGCGAGCACGTATTCGGCCGTGTCGGCGATCTGCGCCGGGCTCAGCATGGCGGCGTAGGGCGGCATGACGCTGGCGCGCTCCTCGTTCGATTCGCCGGCGCGCACGCCGTGGCGGATGGTGTGCGCGATGGCGTCGAAACTGCCGCCCCAGAGCCACTCGTCGTCGGCGAGGGTGGGGAAGCCGCCGAGCGCGCCCTGCCCGCCGGCGCCGTGGCAGCCGGCGCAGTTGTTGGCGAAGGCGATGCGCCCGCCGGCCAGCGCGAAGGCGCGCAGCTCGGGGTCGGCCGCAACCGCCGCCGGGGTCGCGGCGCGGATGCGGGCCAGCATCGGCTCCTGCCGCGCCCGCTGCGCCTCGAGCACCGGCCCGAGCGCGTCGCGCGCCACCCAGCCCGAGGTGCCCCGCACGCCGTAGATCGGCAGCGAGGGGTAGATGATCATCCACACCACGGCGAAGGCGATGGTGGCGTAGAAGACGTAGAGCCACCACTTCGGCAGCGGCGTGTTCAGCTCCTTCAGCCCGTCCCACTCGTGGCCGGTGGTGT
>CAYNYQ010000856.1:0-1612 GCA_964401305.1 uncultured Acetobacteraceae bacterium
AGGCGATGGACGAGCTCTTCAACCAGACCCGCGCCATCTACGTGAACGACCCGGCGCAGCCCGAGCAGTTCCCGAAGCCCATCGCCTTCAACTGCATCCCCCACATCGACCGCTTCATGGACGACGGCGCCACGAAGGAGGAGTGGAAGATGGCGGTGGAGACGCGGAAGATCCTCGACCCCGACATCCAGGTCATCGCCACCTGCGTGCGCGTGCCGGTCTTCATCGGCCATGCCGAGGCCGTGCATGTCGAGTTCGAGCGTCCGATCACCGAGGAGGCGGCGCGGGAGGCGCTGCGCGACGCGCCCGGAGTGCAGCTCGTGGATAAGCGAGAGGATGGTGGCTACGTCACGCAGCTCGACGCGGCCGGGGAGGATGCGGTCTTCGTCTCCCGCCTTCGCCGCGACCCGACCGTGCCGAACGGGCTCGCCTTCTGGTGCGTCGGCGACAACCTCCGGAAAGGCGCGGCGCTGAACGCGGTGCAGATCGCCGAGGCGCTGGTGGAGCGGGGGTTGGTCGCGCCGAGGCGCGCGGGATGATTGCGCCGCGGCGCGCCGCCTGAGCGCGGCGGCCGCCGGCGCGTCGGCCGCGGCGGAAGCAGGGCGGCGGACGACGCGGTCTTGCCCCCTCCCCGCCCCGGTGCGATGGTCCGCCCGCAGCCCGCAACCAGGGCCCGGCGACCGGCGAAGCGGGCCGGTCAGGACACCACGAGGACAGCCATGGCCGCCAAGATCAAGGTGAAGACCCCCGTCGTCGAGATGGACGGGGACGAGATGACCCGCATCATCTGGGGGTTCATCAAGGACCGGCTGATCCTGCCCTATCTCGACATCGACCTGAAGTACTACGACCTCGGCATCGAGTACCGCGACCAGACCGACGACCAGGTGACCGTCGACGCCGCCAACGCCACCAAGCAGTACGGCGTCGGCGTGAAGTGCGCGACCATCACGCCGGACGAGGCCCGGGTGAAGGAGTTCAACCTGAAGAAGATGTGGCGGTCGCCCAACGGCACCATCCGCAACATCCTCGACGGCACCATCTTCCGCGAGCCGATCATCTGCCAGAACGTGCCCCGCCTGGTGCCGCACTGGTCGAAGCCGATCGTCGTCGGCCGCCACGCCTATGGCGACATCTACCGCGCCGTCGAGATGAAGGTGCCGGGCGCCGGCCGGGTGGTGATGACCTACATCCCGGAAGGCGGCGCGCCGCAGGAGATCGGCGACTTCGCCTTCAAGGGCGGCGGCGTCGCCATGATGATGCACAACCTGAACGCCTCGATCGAAGGGTTCGCCCGCGCCAGCTTCAACTACGGCCTGCAGCGCAACTACTCGGTCTATTTCAGCCACAAGAACACCATCCTCAAGGCCTATGACGGCAACTTCAAGGACATCTTCCGCGCCATCTACGACGCCGAGTTCAAGGCCGAGTACGAGAAGCGCGGCCTGACCTACGAGGACCGGCTGATCGACGACATGGTCGCCTCGGCCCTGAAGTGGGAGGGCGGCTACATCTGGGCCTGCAAGAACTACGACGGCGACGTGGAGAGCGACATCGTGGCCCAGGGCTTCGGCTCGCTCGGCCTGATGACCTCGGTCCTGCTCTCGCCCGA
>CAYNYQ010000857.1:0-1610 GCA_964401305.1 uncultured Acetobacteraceae bacterium
TGCGCACGGTGCGCGCCGAGTGCATGGCGACGATCGGCGCGGTGTCGAACCCCGACAATTCGAACCAGCAGATCGGCAAGGCGGGGCGTTCCCGCTGGCTCGGCCGGCGCCCGCACAACCGCGGCGTCGTGATGAACCCGGTTGACCATCCGCATGGCGGCGGCGAGGGCCGAACCTCGGGCGGCCGCCATCCGGTGACGCCGTGGGGCAAGCCGACCAAGGGTGCGAAGACCCGCAACAACAAGCGCACGGACCGGCTGATCGTCCGGCGGCGCCACGCGACGAAGGGCTGACGGCGATGCCCCGGAGTGTCTGGAAGGGCCCGTTCGTGGACGGGTACATGCTGGCCAAGGCCGACAAGGCTCGGGAGAGCGGGCGCAACGAGATCATCAAGATCTGGTCGCGTCGCAGCACCATCCTGCCGCAGTTCGTCGGCCTCACCTTCGGCGTCTACAACGGGAAGAAGTTCATCCCGGTGCAGGTGAACGAGAACATGGTGGGCCACAAGTTCGGCGAGTTCTCGCCGACGCGCACCTTCAACGGCCATGCGGCCGACAAGAAGGCGAAGCGGGGCTAGTCATGAGCAAGCCGAAGCACGAGCGCGCGCTCGACGACACCGAGGCGCAGGCGATCACGCGGAACATCCGCGTCTCGCCGCGCAAGCTGAACCTGGTGGCCGCGATGATCCGCGGGCGCCCGGCGCAGGATGCCGTCGCGGCCCTGACCTTCTCGAAGAAGCGCATCGCCGGGACGGTAAAGAAGACGCTCGAGAGCGCCATCGCCAATGCCGAGAACAACCACCGGCTGGACGTCGACCAGCTTGTGGTGAGCCGGGCTGAGGTGGGCCGGTCGATCGTGATGAAGCGCTTCCATGCGCGCGGCCGTGGTCGTGCGTCGCGCGTGGAGAAGTGGTTCAGCCACCTGAAGATCGTGGTCGCCGAGAAGGCCGAGACGCCGGCGCAGCAGGAAGGGGCCGCGTAGCATGGGCCAGAAAGTCAATCCGATCGGGCTGCGCCTGGGCATCAATCGCACCTGGGACAGCCGTTGGTTCGCCGGCGCCGACTACGCGAAGCTGCTGCACGACGACCTGCGGCTGCGCGGCGCGCTGCGCGACAAGCTCAAGAGCGCGGGCGTGTCGAAGGTGATCATCGAGCGGCCGGCGAAGAAGCCGCGGGTGACCATCCATGCGGCGCGGCCAGGCGTGGTGATCGGCAAGAAGGGCGCCGACATCGAGAAGCTGCGTACCGACATGACCAAGCTCGCCGGGGCCGAGGTCGCGCTGAACATTGTCGAGATCCGCAAGCCCGAGCTCGACGCGACGCTGGTCGCCGAGAGCATCGCGCAGCAGCTCGAGCGGCGCGTGGCTTTCCGCCGCGCGATGAAGCGTGCGGTGCAGTCGGCCATGCGGCTCGGCGCGGGCGGCATCCGCATCAACTGCTCCGGTCGGCTCGGCGGCGCCGAGATCGCGCGCATGGAGTGGTACCGCGAGGGCCGCGTGCCGCTGCATACGCTGCGCGCCGACATCGACTTCGGCACGGCGACGGCCAAGACCACGTATGGCACCTGCGGCGTGAAGGTCTGGATCTTCAAGGGCGAGATCCTGGCGCACG
>CAYNYQ010000858.1:0-1602 GCA_964401305.1 uncultured Acetobacteraceae bacterium
CAGACATCGGGCTGGACGATGTCCATCGCCTTCTTCGCGATCACGTCGCGGAAGCCCCAGCGGGTGAAGTCGTTCTCCCCGCCGGCCACCGCCATGTCGAGCGCCTGCGTCACCTGAGCATAGCCGTCATGGTCCTCGGGGCTCACCGGCTCCTCGAACCACAGCAGGTCCAGCGTCTCGAGCATGCGGCCGAGGCGGATCGCCTGCGGCACGCTGAAGCAGTGGTTCGCGTCCACCGCCAGCGCGACGTCGGGCCCGATCGCCTCGCGCACCGCGGCGACGCGCCGGTGGTCGAGCTTCAGGTCGCCGAGCCCGATCTTCATCTTGATCGCGCGGAAGCCCTGCGCCTTGTACTCGAGCGCCTCCTCCACCGCTTCCTCGACCAGGCGGTTCATGTCGATGAAGTAGAGGCCGGTGGCGTAGGCCTGCACGCTCGTGCGATAGGCGCCGCCGATCAGCTTATGGATCGGCTTGCCGACGGCACGGCCCATGATGTCCCACAGCGCGATGTCGATGCCCGACAGCGCCGTGATGCTGAAACCCTGCGCGCCGTAGTCCTTGATGCGGTTGTAGAGATCCTCCCACACGGCCTCGACGTCGAAGGGATCGCGCCCGATCACGCGCGGGGCGTATTGCGTCTCGATCAGCGCCTTGTTCACCGCCGCCGGGCCGTAGCACTCACCCCAGCCGGTGATGCCCTCGTCGGTTGCGATCTCCACCACGCAGGAGGAGCGCGTGGCGTAGAGCCAGCCGCGCGCCGAGGTGAAGGGCTGGTCGACCTTGGACTGCAGGATATGGCAGGTGATGCCGGTGATCTTCACGGACGTTCCCCGGGATTTCGGCCGAAGGCTGCCACGCGCCCCCGACCCCGGCAAGGCACGCGGCTTGCAAAGCCCCTGGGCGAGCGGCCCGGATCGCGCAAGGATCGCGGTCCGCCGAGCAACCGGGGAGCAGGGACCGATGGAACCCGAACTTGTCGTGCCGACCATGGAGGCGATCCGGCGCTGGGCCGGCGTCAGCGTGCCCAATGCCGCTGCACGCCAGGGCCTTGCGGACATGCAGGGGCTGATCGCCGAGATCGAGGCGGTGCGCAGCGAGATGGTCTTCGAGGACGAGCCCTCCGCCTTCGAGGCGGCGCTCGTCGAGCTGAAGGAGCCCGCGCAGTGAACGCGCCCGTCTCCGCCGATCTCGCCGAGCTCTCGATGACCGAGGCCGCCGACGCCTTCGCCCGTGGCGAGGTGAAGGCCGAGGCCCTGGTGCGCGCCTGCCTGGCCCGCATCGACGCGCATGATGGCAAGGTGAACGCGGTGATCCGCCTCGACCGCGAGGCGGCGCTGGAGGCCGCCGTCGCACAGGACAGGGCGCGCGCCGGCGGCGTCGCGCTCGGCCGCCTCGCCGGCGCGCCGATGATGCACAAGGACATGTACTACCGCGCGGGCCGGGTCTCGACCTGCGGCTCGAAGATCCGCAGGGACTTCGTCGCGCCGGTGACCGCGACCGTGCTGCAGCGCCTCGACGCCGCCGGCGCGATCGACATGGGCACGCTGAACATGGCCGAGTTCGCGCAGAACCCGACCGGCCACAACGCGCATTTCGGCGACT
>CAYNYQ010000859.1:0-1597 GCA_964401305.1 uncultured Acetobacteraceae bacterium
GCGATCGCGGCCAGCCCCTCGGTCGGGACATAGGCGCGGCCCGGATCGGCCAGCCAGACCTCCGCCCCCGAAGCGGCGAGGCCCCGCAGCCAGGGCAGGATGTGGCGCGTCATCGGCGCCTCGTAGCAGACATCCCCGGCGAGCACCGTGTCCCAGCGGCAGGGCGCGCCGACCAGGTCGCCCTCCAGCACCGTCACCGCCGCGCCGTTCAGCGCCGCGTTCAGGCGCGTGGCGGCGCAGGCCAGCGGGTCGATCTCCGCCGCCTCCACCCGCGCCGCGCCGGCCCGCGCGGCGGCGATGGCGGCGAGGCCGCAGCCGGCGGCGAAGTCCAGCACGCGGCGGCCCTCGACGCGCCCGGGCTCGTCCAGGATGAGCCGCGCCATGGCCTGGCTGCCCGGCCAGGCGAAGGCCCAGAAGGGCGGCTCGATTCCCTGCGCGCCGAGCCAGGCCTCGCTGGCCTGCCAGATCGGGGTGATCTCGGTGGCCAGGTGCAGCGCGACCTCGGGCACCAGGGGCGCGTGGCAGATCGCCGTATTGGCCCGGATGAAGGCCTCCGCGTCGGTCACAGCCTGCCCAGCAGGAAGGCCAGCGTCACCGCCAGCCCGACCTCGCGGTTGGCCTTGAACAGCAGCAGGCAATGCGCCGGGTCGCGGATGTCGAGCCGCACGACCTGCCGCGCCAGCAGCGCCCCCGGCAGCAGCAGCGCCGGCCAGAACCACGCCCCGAGCCCGGCCACCCAGCCCGCCAGCGCCAGCAGCGCGACCGTCGCGCCGTAGCAGGCGGCGAGGAAGGGCCGCGTGCGCTCGCCGAATTTCAACGCTGTGGAGCGGATGCCGACCAGGGCATCGTCCTCCCGGTCCTGGTGCGCGTAGATCGTGTCGTAGCCGAGGATCCAGGCGATGGCGGCGGCGTAGAGCAGCGCCGCCTCCCAGCCCAGCGTCCCGGTGGCCGCGGCGGGCCCGAGCAGCGCCCCCCAGCCGAAGGTGACGCCGAGCACGGCCTGCGGCCAGTCCGTCACGCGCTTGGCCAGCGGGTAGAGGATCACCGGCACCAGCGAGACCAGCCCCACCACCACCGCCGTGCCGTTCAACTGGACCAGCACGCCGAGCCCGACCAGGCCGAGCGCCATCAGGAAGAGCAGCGCCTGGCGCGGGGTGACGGCGCCGGAGGCGAGGGGCCGGCCGCGCGTGCGCTCCACCCGCCGGTCGATGTCGCGGTCCCAGAGGTCGTTCACCACGCAGCCCGCGCCGCGCGTCACCACCGCACCGATTGCAAAGAGCAAGCCGAGCCTCAGCCCCTCCGCCCAGGAGGGGGCGAGCAGCGCGATGCCCCAGAAGCCCGGCAGCACCAGCAGCCAAGCGCCGATCGGCCGGTCGAGCCGCATCAGCAGCGCATAGGGGCGCCAGGCCTCGGGCAGGCGCGCGACCCAGCCGCCGGCGCGGATATCGGTATAGGAGGTCACGCGCTGTATAGGGGGCGGGCCCGCCGGCCTGTCCATCCCCCCGGGGAGCGGCCGGGCGTTCCCAGCCGCGGCGGCCCGATGGCCGGAGCGCCGCAAGGCGCGGAGGGCTGAATCGGCCCGCCCAGGATACAAGGC
>CAYNYQ010000860.1:0-1595 GCA_964401305.1 uncultured Acetobacteraceae bacterium
CACGCTCGACCTCGCGCTGCGCCTGCTCGAGCTGGCGCCGGTGCCGCGCACCACGGTGCAGTCGCCGCAGCGCTGGAGCGAGGATGCGAGCTGGAAGCTCGACTACTCCAATGTCGAGCGCATGCCGCCCGAGGAGATCCAGAAGAAGCGCGACGACTTCGCCCGGCAGAAGGCGATCGCCGCCGAGCTGCGCCGCCAGACCATCGCGGCTTGAACCCCGATGTCCGACAACCCCAGGCCCTTCGAGGGCGTCCGCATCCTCGACTTCACCCAGGTGCTGGCGGGCCCCTTCGCCAGCTACCAGCTCGCCCTGCTCGGCGCCCAGGTCGTCAAGGTGGAACGGCGCGAGGGCGAGGACATGCGCCGCACGCCGCTCTCCCGCGAATGGGCGGAGCGCAACCAGTCGCCCTCCTACCAGGCGGTCAACGGCAACAAGCGCAGCCTCACGCTCGACCTGCAGAAGCCGGAGGCGCAGGCGATCATCCGGCGCCTGGTGCCGACCGTCGACGTGGTGATGGAGAATTTCCGCCCCGGCGTGATGGACCGCCTGGGCCTCGGCTCGGCAGCGCTGCTGGCGCTGAACCCGCGGCTGATCGTCTGCTCCGTCTCCGGCTTCGGCCAGACCGGGCCCTTCCGCACGGAAGCCGGCTATGACGGGCGCATCCAGGCGACCTCCGGCATCATGGCGATGACGGGCCATCCGGGCGGCGAGCCGATCCGCGCGGGCTTCGCGGTCTGCGACACGCTCTCCGGCATGACGGCCGCCTTCGCGGTGGCGAGCGCGCTGTTCCAGCGCACGCATACCGGTCGCGGCCAGGTGATCGACGTCTCCATGCTGGAATCGACCATCGCCTTCCTCGCGCCGCAGGTGGCGGACTGGACGGTCGCCGGCCACAAGCAGGTGCCCTGGGGCAACCAGGCGATCAGCCGCCGTGCCACGGCCAACCTGTTCAGGTGCGGCAGCGACGGCCACCTGCTGCTCGCCTGCAACACGGAGAAGCAGTACCGCGCGCTGATGACGGCGATCGGTCGCGCCGATGCGCTGGAGGATCCGCGCTTCGCCGACTGGTTCCTGCGCACCGAGAACAAGGATGCACTGCGCGCCGTGATCGAGGAGGCGCTGGCCGGGGCCGAGCCCGAGGCGTGGGAGGCGCGCCTCAACGCTGCCGGCGCGCCCTGCGCCCGCGTCCGCCGCGTCGACGAGGCGGTGGAGCACGCGCAGGTCAAGGCGCGCGCAGGCGGGGTGATGCAGAGCGTCGAGACGCCCTGGGGGCCGCTCGACTTCGCCACCACCGGCTTCCGCCTGGCGCACGGCGATGCAAGGCTGGAACGCATGGCGCCTGAGCTCGGCGCCGATACCGAGGCGGTGCTGGCGGAAGCCGGCTATGCCGCCGAGGAGATCGCCCGGTTCAAGGCGGAGGCCGTCATCTGATGCAGACCCGTGTGCTGGCCGATCGCGGCTACCGCTTCATCCCGGCCGTCTTCCAGTACTCCGCCGGCGTCGCCGCGGAGAAGGGCTATCGCATCGAGCGCGCCCGCTTCACCGAGCCCGTGCCGATGGCCGAGGGCTGGCGCCGCATCGCCGCGCATCTCGA
>CAYNYQ010000861.1:0-1588 GCA_964401305.1 uncultured Acetobacteraceae bacterium
CGCTGGTCATCGTCGCCCCGGCGCTGCTGTCCGTAGCGCTGGTCATCGTCGCCCCGGCGCTGCTGTCCGTAGCGCTGGTCATCGTCGCCCCAGCGCTGGCGGCCATCCTGCCCGTATCCGCTGCTGCGGCCGTACTGGTCGGACATGGACTGCGCCGATGCGCTGCCCGCGACGAGGCCGGCCGTGCCAAGCGCCAGGATGGCGACCGCGCCCGCGGTCCGGATGATGCGCATGCTTCGTCTCCTCAGGGTCTGGTCCGGGATGGGGTGGATGGCGGGTTGCGCCCGCCGCGCCGCCCGGGCGACCGGACCGGCCGCCCGGGCGACCCGTTCAGTCGCCGCGGCCGCCGCCCCAGCCGCGCGCGCCGCGCCAGTCGGCCTCGCCGCCGGCACCCAGCGCCGAGCCAGGCACGTTGCGCCCGACCAGCATCCCGCGGCTCGCCAGGGACATCGCGCGCTGCGTCAGGCCGCGCGCGCGGTCGAGCTCGCGGTCCTCGATCGCGTCGCGCGCGTCGCGGATCGCGCCGACCGCGGCACCGGTCGCCGCCTCCTGCTCCGATCCGCGCGGCACGGCGCGGGTGGCGAAGCGGGTCTCGGCGCGGCCCAGGGCCACCCAGGCGGCGCGCAGGTCGCCGCGCTCCAGCCGCTGGCGGGCGATGTCGAGGTACTCCATCCCCGCCCGGCTCTCGCGGTCCTGGTCGGACCAGGCGCGGCGTTCCTCGTCGCGGCCCATGCGGTAGCCGCGGTCATAGGCGGTGCGGCCGTAGTCCGGCGCGTCGGCCGAATCATAGCCCTCGCGATAGGGCGTCCCGTACGGACCCTGCTGGCCCCGGGGGCCGCGATAGGTGCCCGCGCCGATGCCACGCTGGTCGACATTGCGGTCGCGCCAGTCGAAGGGCCCGCTGTCGTAGGGCTCGCCGGAGCTCGAGCGTGAGCTGTCCTGCGCCGCGGCCGGCGTCAGCGCCGCCGGAAGGCCGAAGGCCAGGGTCAGGGCCGTCGCGGCGACGGCCGCGCGCGTGGTGAAGGTCTTCATGCGGTCGATCTCTCCAGAGGGTTGACCAAGGCGTGCGACACGCGTCAGCCGCGCGTGCGCAGCTCCGGCGGCAGCAGGAGCATCGCTTCCTGCGTCTCCAGGATCGCGTCCTGGGCCTGGGCGATGGCGCGGTTGCGCTCCGGGCTCGGCGGCTGCTGCGCCATGGCCTGGATCGCCTCGCGCAGGCTCTGCGTGGCCATCAGCAGCCACTCCATCGAGCGCGCGTAGTCGGGCACCACGACGAATTGCTGGAACGGCGCGCGGTCCGGGTAGACGTTCGGCACGACGAGCACGCGCTCGCCCCCCTGGCGCCCGCCCTCGGCGGCGCGGCGCTGGTCGGCGCTGCCGGACTGCATGCCGCCGCCGCCCTGGCGGCCGCTGCTCTCGCGCCGCCGCCGCTCGTCCTCGCGGCCCTGCCGGTAGCCGCGCTCGAAGCTGGCGCGCGCCCGGTCGTGCCAGTCCTGCGAGGCCTGGCGGTGCCCGCGCATGCCCCAGGGGCCACGGTCCTGCGCCTGCTCGCCCTGCGACCGCCAGTCGCGGTCCTGCGCCAGCGCGG
>CAYNYQ010000862.1:0-1582 GCA_964401305.1 uncultured Acetobacteraceae bacterium
GGGCCGAGACGGTGCTGTTCTGCGGCGTGCTGACCAACCAGTGCGTCGCGGCGACGTCGAAGGACGCGAATTTCCGCGACATGGCGCCGGTCGTGGTGCGCGAGGCGGTGGGCACCACCCTTCCCCACCTGCACGAGCCGGCGCTGGAGATGATGGCGATCGGCTGGGCGGAGGTGCGCGGGCTGGAAGCGACGCTCGCCGCGCTGCGGCAGATGCCGCTGGTCAACGAGCCTGCAGGAGGGATCGCGTGATGCGGTCCCGGCATGATGGAGGACACGCCTGATGGAGACGCTGCTGGCCCTCGGCGAACGCGCCGGCGCGCTGCTCAAGGCGCGGAAGGAGACGGTGACGGTGGCGGAAAGCGCGACGGGCGGCCTGGTCGCCGCCGCGCTGCTGGCCGTGCCCGGCGCCTCGGCCTATTTCGTCGGGGGCGCGGTGGTCTACACGCGCGCGGCGCGCACGACGCTGCTCGGCGTGGCGCCGGAGGCGCTGAAGGCCGCCGCCCCGGCCTCGGAGGAGATGGCGCGCCTGCTGGCCGATGCGGCACGGGCGCGCCTCGGTACCACCTGGGGCCTGGGCGAGGCCGGGGCGACGGGGCCGACCGGCAACAGCTACGGGCACGCCGCGGGGCATGGCGTCTTCGCCGTCGCCGGGCCGGTGGCCACCAGCCGCACCATCGAGACCGGCCGCCCGGACCGCTACGCCAACATGCAGGTCTTCAGCGAGACCCTGCTGCAGATGTTCGTCGCGGCACTGGAAGGGGCGAAGTAGCCTTCGACGGGACCGCGGGGCGTGCCATAAGCGCGCCCCATGATCAGACTTGATTCCATCGGCAAGCAGAACGGCCGGCAGATCCTCTTCATCGAGGCCTCGGCCGCGCTGCAGCGTGGCGAGAAGATCGGCCTGGTCGGCCCCAACGGCGCCGGCAAGACCACCCTCTTCCGCATGATCACCGGCCAGGAGCCGCCCGACGAGGGGCAGGTGCTGGTCGACCGCGGCACCACCATCGGCTTCTTCAGCCAGGACGTGGGCGAGATGGCAGGCCGCAGCGCGGTGGCCGAGGTGATGGACGGCGCCGGCGACGTCAGCACCGTCGCGGCCGAGCTGGCCGCGCTGGAAGCAGCCCTGGCCGATCCCGACCGCGCCGACGAGATGGAGACCATCCTGGAGCGCTTCGGCGAGGTGCAGGCGCGGTTTGAGGAACTCGGCGGCTATGCGCTGGAGAGCCGGGCGCGGGAGGTGCTTGCGGGCCTCGGCTTCGACCAGGCGATGATGGAGGGCGATGTCGGCCAGCTCTCGGGCGGGTGGAAGATGCGCGTGGCGCTGGCGCGGATCCTGCTGATGCGCCCCGACGTGATGCTGCTGGACGAGCCGAGCAACCATCTCGACCTCGAGAGCCTGATCTGGCTGGAGCATTTCCTGCAGAACTTCGACGGCGCGCTGATGCTGACCTCGCACGACCGTGCCTTCATGAACCGCATCGTGCGCAAGGTGATCGAGATCGATGCCGGGTCGCTGACCACCTATTCCGGCGACTACGAGTTCTACGAACAGCAACGCGCGCTGGCCGAGAAGCAGCAGC
>CAYNYQ010000863.1:0-1570 GCA_964401305.1 uncultured Acetobacteraceae bacterium
GTCTGCACGTCGCGGGCGCGCAGCTCGCGGCCGTTGATGCGGAAGGCGCTGCCCTCGCCGCGGGCGATGCGGCGGCTGATCTCGAGCTCGGGCGCGGTGTCGTGCGGCGGCGGGGCGAGGCCCACGGCCTCCTCCAGCACCAGCGTCACCTCGGCGAGGTTGCGGCCGGGCCGGGTGGCGGTGCCGGCGAAGATGACGTCGTCCATCTCGCCGCCGCGCATCGAGCGCGCGCTGGTCTCGCCCATGGCCCAGCGCAGCGCCTCGACCACGTTGGACTTGCCGCAGCCATTCGGGCCGACGATGCCGGTGAGGCCCGGCATCACCTCCACCGTCGCCGCGTCGGCGAAGCTCTTGAAGCCCTGGATGCGCAGGCGGGAGAGGATCGCCCGCACGCCGGGCCGCGCCGCCGCCGTGTCCGCGGGCTCCGCCGTCCCGTCCGCGGCCTCGGCCGGCACGCGCGCCTCCTCGCCCCCGGTCACCCGCGCCGGACCTCCTGCGCCAGGCGCTGGAACTGCTCGAAGGGCAGGTTGCCCGAATGGTTCCGGGTCCGCCCGGCAGACTGGAAGGCGAAGCTCGGCGTCGCCTGCACCTGGAACTGCCGCTCCGCCTCCAGCCGGTCGTTCAGGATGGCGCGCAGATAGGCCTCGTCGTTGCGGACCTGCTCGAAGGTCGCGCGCGACATCCCGGCCAGGGCGGCGAGCTTCTGCAGCTCCTCGATCGGCTCGGGGCGGAAGGCCCAGCGCTCCTGGTTCGCCAGCAGGGTGCCGATGAAGCCCTCGTAGCGCTCGGGCGGCAGGGCGCGGGCGATGGCGGCGCCGGCCAGCGCCACCCGGTCCAGCGGGAAGTCGCGCCAGACCATGCGGACCATGCCGGTATCCACCAGCTCGCGCTTGACCTGCGGCCAGGTCTCGCGGTGGAAGGCGGCGCAATGGCCGCAGGTGAGGGAGAAGAACTCCTGCACCGTCACCGGCGCGTCCGCCTTGCCGGTCGCCCGCTCGGTCAGGCGGGGATCGGGCGCCTGGGCGTGGGAAGCGGCGAGCGGCAGGGCGGTGCCGGCCAGGGCAGAGCCGGCGATGGCGAGCAGCGCGTGGCGTCGGGCAAGGCGCATGGGCTCTCCTGCGGGTCTCGGCCGGCGGGCGACTCCGCCGGGCGCGGTTCAGCCGCCGCCCCGATAGACGCCCCGGCCGAGCTTTGCCAGCGCATCGCGCAGCGCCGGGTCCGCGACCTCCTCCAGCGCCGCCTGGATGCGCGGCGGCAGCGCCGGTTCGGTGCGAGGCCGGGTCGGCGCCGGGGTGGGCCCGCCCATCGGCCGGCGCTGCACGAAGCGCAGCCGCTGCACCATGGCCTGGCCGAGCCGGCCGTTGATCCGTTCCAGCAACTGCGGCCCGAGATGCGCCAGCTCCATCGCCACCGGCCCGGCGCAGGCGATGGTCAGCGTGCCGGCGCTGAAGCGCAGCGGCTCGGTCACCGCGGCGAGGGCGGGGCCGACGATGGCCGGCCACTCCGCCATCAGCGTGGCGCCGGCCGGGCTGCGGCGGCGGAAGGCCGGCCGGGTCAGCCGCGGCAGCAG
>CAYNYQ010000864.1:0-1563 GCA_964401305.1 uncultured Acetobacteraceae bacterium
AGGTCCTCGCGCTTGGCGGTATAGGTGTTGAGCGTCGGCCGCGTGACATAGAGCGAGCCCTTCGCCGCCAGCACGCCGAGATCGGGGATCGCCACCGGGCCCGAGGCATTGCCGTAGCTCACCAGCAGGCCGAAGGGGCGCAGGCAGTCGAGCGAGGTCATGAAGGTGTCGCGCCCGACACTGTCGTAGACCACCGGCACCATCGCGCCGCCGGTGATCTGGCGCACCCGCGCGGGGATGTCCTCGCCGGTCAGCAGGGCGTGGTCGGCGCCGTGCGCCTTGATCAGCTCGGCCTTCTCGGGGGTGGAGACCACGCCGATCACGGTCGCGCCGAGATGCTTGGCCCACTGCGTAAGGATCAGCCCGACGCCGCCGGCGGCGGCATGCACCAGGATCGTCTCGCCGGCCTGCACCTTGTAGGTGCGGCGCACCAGGAACTGCGCCGTCATGCCCTGCAGCATCATCGCCGCGGCCTGCTCGAAGGCGATGCCCTCGGGGATCTTCACCAGGCGCTCGGCCGGCGCGCAGCGCGCCTCGGCATAGGCGCCGAGCGCGCCGGCATAGGCCACGCGGTCGCCGGGCGCGACGTTCGTGACACCCTCGCCCACTGCCTCGACGATGCCCGCGCCCTCCATCCCGATGGTCACCGGCATGGACGGGGCCTTGTAGAGGCCGGTGCGGAAGTAGACGTCGATGTAGTTCAGCCCCACCGCCTTGTGGCGCACCAGCGCCTCGCCCGGCTTGGGCTGGGGCAGCGGCACCTCCTCCCACATCAGCTTCTCGGGGCCGCCCGGCTCGTGGACGCGGATCGCGTGGTTCATAGGAGACTCCCTCTGTTGCCCGGCTGGGCGGCGCCGGCATCGCCGCGCGCCAGCACGCGGGCTTCGAGATCCAGCAGGTAGCGCTTCGTAACCGCTCCCTCGCCGCCGGAATAGCCGCCCAGCGAGCCGTCCGCCCCCACAACGCGGTGGCAGGGGATGAGGATCGGGATCGGGTTGGCACCGTTGGCCCGCCCGATCGCGCGCGCGGCACGGCAGCCGATCGCGCGCGCGATATCGGCATAGCTGCGGGTCTCGCCCGGCGGAATGGCGCAGAGTGCATCCCAGACACGGCGCTGGAAGGCGGTGCCTCGCGGTGCGAGCGGCAGGTCGAAGCTGCTGCGCGCGCCGTCGAAATAGTCCTGCAGCTGGGCGCATGCGGCGCGCAGCAGCGGCGTCGCGGCCGCCGTCGCGGCTGCCGCCTCGCCCCATTCCACGGCGATGATCGCGCCCTCCTCCTCGAAGACGGACAGGGCGCCGAGCGGGGTATGGAGCGAGAGATGCGGCATGGAGCGGCCGATGGCACACCCGCCACCCCGTCGCGTCAAGCATCCGCCGCCCTGGCGGCAGGCGCCGCGCGTCGCTAGATGGGGCGCGGGCGACGCACCGCCGCGGCCCGGCTGCGGCGTCGCGCGCGCGGGTGCCCGATCCGCGCGGACCCGCGTCGCGGCCATGCCGGCCGGCCGGCGCCCGGCCGGGCCATGATTGATCGGGCCGGGACCCCTGCCCAGGACGGAGATCGCGG
>CAYNYQ010000865.1:0-1558 GCA_964401305.1 uncultured Acetobacteraceae bacterium
CGCGCCGGGCAGCAGGCTGCCGAGGCGCCGCCCGCGCCGCGCACCCGCCCGCGGCAGCGCGCCGCGCGCCCGCCGCTCGACGGCGTGACCATCCTCGACCTCTCCATGGGCTGGGCCGGGCCGCTCTGCACGCGGCTGCTCGGGGATTTCGGCGCCACCATCCTCAAGGTCGAGGCCTGCCAGTATCCGGACTGGTGGCGCGGCGTCGATCCGCGCCCGGCCTTCTTCGCCGAGAAGCAGTACGAGACGAACAGCCGCTACAACGCGCTGAACCGCAACAAGACCGGCATCACGCTGGACCTGACGCAGCCCGAGGGCGCGGCGCTGCTCAAGCGCCTGGTCGCGCAATGCGATGCCGTGGTGGAGAACTACGCGCGCGAGGTGCTGCCGAAGCTCGGCCTCGACTATGCGGCGCTCTCGGCGGCGAGGCCCGACCTGGTGATGGTCTCCATGCCGGCCTTCGGCGCCGAGGGGCCCTGGCGCGACGCCCGCGCCTATGGCTCGACGCTCGAGCACGCCTCCGGCCTGCCGAGCGTGGCCGGGGAGGACGGCACGCCGCCGATGACCAGCCACCTCGCCTATGGCGATCCGGTCGGCGGCTACAATGCGGCCTTCGCCGCCCTGGTGGCGCTGCTGCACCGGCAGCGCAGCGGCGAGGGCCAGCACGTCGATCTCGCCCAGGTCGAGTGCATCATGCAGTTCACGGCGCCCTGGCTGATCGCGCAGTCGGTCGGCGGCGCGCCGCTGCCGCGCCTCGGCAACCGCCACCCGCTGCACGTGCCGCAGGGTGTCTTTCCCTGCGCCGCGCCCGATACCTGGCTGGTGGTGAGCGTGACGGACGACACGGCCTGGGCCGCGCTCTGCGAAGCGATCGGCCGCGCGGATCTCGCGGGCCTGGATGCGGCGGCGCGGCGCGCGGCCCAGGCTGCGCTGGAGGCGGCGATCGCCGACTGGACGCGCGGGCAGGATGCCGATGCGGCCATGGCGGCGCTGCAGCGGGCGGGCGTGGCGGCGGGCGTCTGCCGCAACCCGATCCACCTGGCCGAGGACCCGCACCTGGTCGCCCGCCAGGCCTTCCAGCCGACCGAGCGCGCCTTCGTCGGGCGGCACCTGCAGCTCTCGGCGCCGTTCCGGGAGAGCGGCGGCGGGCCGCTGCCGGTGCGGCGGCCGGCGCCGACGCTCGGCGCGGACAATGCGGCGGTGCTGGGCGGGCGGCTCGGGCTCGGCGCGGCGGAGCTCGCGCGGCTGGCGGCGGCCGGGGTGATCGGCACCGAGGCCGTGCCGGTTTCCGCACGAAAGGCGCGCGCCTCCAAGGGCTGAGCGCGGCGGGTTGTGAGGCCCGCCCCCCGCCGTTAGCCTTTCCGCGGCACTGGGTAACGGGAGGAAATGGTGCGGCACACCTTGCGTCCGGCGCGAGCGACCTGTCCGGCGGGGAGGGCGCGCCGATGACCGCCATCGCCCCGCCCGCCCCGCTGCGCGACCCCGCCACGCTCCGCCGCCTGCTCTCGCCCCGCAGCGTCGCCGTGATCGGCGTCTCCGCCGAGGCCACGCGCTTCGG
>CAYNYQ010000866.1:0-1552 GCA_964401305.1 uncultured Acetobacteraceae bacterium
CAGCGCCCGCGCGCCGGGCCCGGTCAGGGTGCGGTCCACGGCGCCGAGCAGGCAGTCGCGCGCGCCGGACCCTGGCGCGCCGTCGCGCGCGGGTCGCAGGATCTCGAGGCTGCGGCGCGTGGCGGCGTCCATCTGCAGCAGCCCGGACGCACCGCGCGGCACCGGGCGAGCGAGGCGCGGCAGGGCGCCGCGCTGCGTCGCGCGCACGTAGTCGAGCGCCATGGCGGCGGCGGCGGTCTCGGCCGCGGTGAAGCTGCCGAAGCCCTCGAGCGTGGCGACGCCATAGGCCTCGGCCAGGCGCCGGGCGGCGTCGCGCGGCGGCGCGGCCTCGGTCGGGCGGGGCGCCAGGGCGGGGTCGGCGGCGAGGGCGGCGGGGGCGAGGATCTCGGCCGGCTCCAGCCGCGCCAGCAGGGCGGGCAGGGCGGCGGCCTCGGGCAGGTGCTCGGTCTCGAAGGCGCCGGTGGTGACGTCGAGCCAGGCGGCGCCGATCGTCGCGCCCTCGGGGGCGAGGGCGAGCAGCCAGGCGGGGCGCGCGCCCTCCAGCAGGCTCTCCTCGGTGACGGTGCCGGGGGTGACGAGGCGCACCACCTCGCGCCGCACCGCGGGGGCCTTGCGGCGCTTGGCTTCCTCCGGCGTTTCCATCTGCTCGCAGATCGCCACGCGGAAGCCGCGGCGGATCAGGCGGGCGAGGTAGGATTCATGGGCATGCGCGGGCACGCCGCACATCGGCACGGGGCGGCCCTGGTGCTCGCCGCGATGCGAGAGGGCGATGTCGAGCGCCTCGCTCGCGGCCTCGGCGTCCTCGAAGAACAGCTCGAAGAAGTCGCCCATGCGGAAGAAGAGCAGCGCGTCCGGGTGCTCGGCCTTCGCGGCGAACCATTGGGCCATGGCGGGGGTCGCGCCCATGGCGCGCGGGAGGGAGTCGCCCATGGCACGCGGGAGGGAGTCGCCCATGGCGCGCGGGGGGAGGTCGCCGGAGGCGCGCGGGAGGGAGTCGCCGGCGGCCGGCGGCGCGGCGTCGCCCGCGGCCGGCGCGGAATCATCGGGGCCGGCCGAGGCGGGGGGGCGGTCCATCGGCACCTTCCTAACGGCAGGCCGGGGCCGCTGTCGAACGCCGCCCGCACCCGGCCGCGCGGCCTTCGGGCGCCAGGCTGCGCATCCGTGCCGCGGCTGCGAAGCGGGGGGCTCGCGCGGCCGGTTCCCGCGGCGCATCATGCCCCCCGGCTTGGGGGAGACGCCTTTCCGATGGACGACGCGCCGCGCGATACACGAACCGCCCGGGTCACCGGCGAGGAGGCGCTGGCGATGCATGCCGAGGGCCGCCCCGGCAAGCTCGAGATCCGCCTGACCAAGCCGCTGGTCACGGCCCGCGACCTCAGCCTGGCCTATTCGCCCGGCGTCGCGGAGCCCTGCCTGCACATCCACCGCGACCCGGGCCTAGCCTACGACTACACCTCGAAGGGGAATTTCGTCGCCGTTGTCTCCAACGGCACGGCGGTGCTCGGCCTCGGCGACCTCGGCGCGCTGGCCTCGAAGCCGGTGATGGAGGGCA
>CAYNYQ010000867.1:0-1552 GCA_964401305.1 uncultured Acetobacteraceae bacterium
GCCGCCGAGGGGCTGCGCTACACCGGCTTCCACACCACCGCCATGTGCTCGACCACGCGCACGGCGTTGCTGACCGGGCGCAACCACCACTCGGCCGGCATGGGCAGCCTCGCCAATTTCGACAGCGGCTTCCCCGGCTATCGCGGCAAGATCGCCAAGGAGGCCGGGACGCTGGCCGAGATGCTGCGGCCGCATGGCTACCGCACCTACATGCTGGGCAAGTGGCACGTCACGCCGCTGACCGAAAGCGGCAGCACCGGGCCGTTCGACGGCTGGCCGCTCGCGCGCGGCTTCGACCGCTTCTACGGCTTCATGGACGCGGCGACCGACCAGTTCACGCCGGAACTGATGCGCGACAACTCGCCGATCCCGCCGCCACGCACGCCGGAGCAGGGCTACCACCTGACCGAGGATCTGGTGGACCAGGCCATCACATTCCTGGCCGGGCACGTCGCGGAGAAGCCAGACATCCCCTTCCTGTGCTGGCTGGCGCTCGGCGCCCCGCACGCGCCGCACCAGGCGCCGGCCGGGCTGATCCGCAGCTACGACGCGATGTTCCAGGACGGCTGGGACGTGGAGCGCGAGCGCCGGCTGGCGAAGCAGAAGGCGCTCGGCATCGTGCCTCCCGGCACCGTGCTGCCGCCCCGCAACGACGGCGTGCAGCCCTGGGACAGCTTTTCGCCCGACCAGCGGCGCTACCTGACCCGGCTGCAATCCGCCTTCGCCGCCATGATGGACCATGCCGACCAGCACCTGGCCCGGCTCATCGGCTTCCTGGAAAGCACCGGGCTGCGCGACGACACGCTCGTGCTGGTGCTCTCGGACAATGGCGGCAGCCAGGAAGGCGGGCCGCTCGGCGGCGTCAACCTGCTCGGTCCGCGCAACCTGAGGGCGGAGCCGATGGCGGAGAAGCTCGCCCGCCTCGAGGATATCGGCGGCCCCGGCAGCTTCACCAACTATCCGCTCGGCTGGGGCATGGCCTCCAACACCCCGCTCCGCCGGTACAAGCAGAACACCCATGGCGGCGGCATCCGCGACCCGCTGGTGATCAGCTGGCGGCGCGGCATCCCCGCGCGCGGCGAGCTGCGGCACCAGTTCGTCCATGCCTGCGATCTCGCCCCGACGCTGCTGGAACTGGTCGGCGTGACGCCGCCCGAGACGGTGAATGGCGTGCCGCAGATGCCGCTGGAAGGCGTCAGCTTTGCCGCCAGCCTGCGGGATCCGAACGCGCCGTCCAAGCCGACGCCGCAGTATTTCGAGATGTTCGGCCATCGCGGCATCGTTCACCAGGGCTGGAAGGCGGTGGCCTATCACCCGCCCGAGACGCCCTACGAGGATGATCGCTGGGAGCTGTTCCACCTGGCCGAGGACTTCAACGAGACCAGCGACCTGGCCGCCGCGCACCCCGGCAGGCTGGCCGAGCTGGTGGCCCTGTGGTGGCAGGAGGCCGAGCGGCACCAGGTGTTGCCGATGGACGACCGCTTCCGCCAGCGCTTCGCCGAGAATGCCGCGCGCTTCCACGGCGCCCGCAGGCACTACGTCTTCCACGCCG
>CAYNYQ010000868.1:0-1544 GCA_964401305.1 uncultured Acetobacteraceae bacterium
TCGATGCCGCGGCGCCCTATCCGGTGCACCGCATCGGCCTGGTGCGGCCGAAGCTGGCCGGGGCGGCCGCCCGCGACCCGCTGCGCCGCCATGCCGAATGGGGCCTGCGCGCCCTGGGCCTCGCCGCGACGGTGGCCCGCCTCGCGCGCCGCCACGCCGCCGATGCGGTCTGCGTCTGCGACGACGAGACGGTCGGCTGGCTGGCGCCCTTCGCCCGCCACCTGCTCGGCCGGCGGGCGCTGATCTACTGCCATGGCGACGACCTGGTGGAGACCGACCCGGCGGCGCGCCGGGCCCGGCGGCGCTGGTTCCTCGCCGCCGATGCCGTGGTCGCCGCCAGCGCCTTCGCCGCGGCGCGGCTGCACGAGGACTACGGGGTGCCGCCAGGGCGCATCGCCACCATCCCGAACGGGGTCGACCTCGGCCGCTTCCGGCCCGGCCCGCCGCCGCCCGGCCTGCGGGCAGCGCTCGGCCTCGAGGGGCGGCGGATGCTGCTGGCGGCCTCACGCCTGGTGCCGCGCAAGGGCTTCGACCGGCTGATCGAGGCCCTGCCGGCGATCCGCGCCCGCCATCCGGACGTGGTGCTGCTGGTGGTGGGGGAGGGGCCGCAGCGCCCCGCGCTGGAGGCCATGGCGGAGGCGGCCGGCGGCGCGGCGGCGGTGCGCTTTGCCGGCGCCATGCCGGCGGCGGCCATGCCCGGCCTCTACGCCCTGGCCGAGATGGTGGTGCTGCCCAACCGCGCCGAGCCCGGCGAGAGCGACGGGCTGCCCATGGTGGTTCTGGAGGCCATGGCCTGCGGCCGACCGGTGATCGGCGGCCGCGCCGGCGGCACGCCGGAGGCGGTGGCGGAGGGGCGGACCGGGCTGCTGGTGGACGGGGCGGCGGCGATCGCCGCGGCGGTGCTTCGCCTGCTGGACGACCCGGCGCTGGCCGGGCGGCTCTCGGCCGGTGCGCGGGCGGCGGCCGAGGGCTGGGGGTGGGAGGCGCGGCTCGCCGCCTTCCTGGCGCTCTGCCGGGCGCCGCCGCCCGGATGACTCCGGATGGTCCGCCCGTCAGGCGCCTGTCAGAACCAGCCGAAGGCCCAGTTCAGGCCCAGCCCGATCAGGCCCCAGAGCCCGAAGGACAGGCCGAGGATGACCAGCCAGGAGGTCGAAACGGACAGGCGGTCCGGCAGCCGGCCCTCCCGCGCCTGCGCCGGGGCCAGTTCTTCCCTGGTCGTCGTCCAATGAATGTTTTGGCCTCGCATCATTCGTGCATCCGCACTCGGGGTGGAACGGAATTATGGAGTGCCCAGGCGAATTACCCGTATAGGTAGTCCTCTTTGGTGGTTGAAGACAATCTAAAGTTTATCGCCGCACCGTCCGGTCAAGTGCCCGGGGCATGTCACTCCACCTGCCACCAAGGCTGTTCAGGGAGTAACGCCGTGCGGAGCCTCGCGTTGCGCGAAGTCCGCCCTTGCAACCATATGGACGTCAATCAGCCGTCGGCCAGGGTCCGTGCCAGCCCATCCCGCAGCGGGGTGGCCGCGATGACGCCGAGCCCGG
>CAYNYQ010000869.1:0-1542 GCA_964401305.1 uncultured Acetobacteraceae bacterium
CGACCGGGCGGCGCGGATCGGCTTCGCCCAGCCCGGGCAGGACGGAGGGCGGGATGGCCGGCGGCGCCTGCGCCGCACCCGGTGTTGCGAGCAGCACCAGGGCCGCGGCGGCGAGCAGCCTCTCCCGCATCCGCCCCGGGCGCATCGCGGGGGCTCAGTGCCCGTGGCCGCCGGGGCCGCGCGCCCCGGCCGCCGCCACGGCGAGTGCCACGCGCACCTCGCCCGCGCGCTCGAAGCGCAGGGTGACGGGCACCGTCGCGCCCTGGCGCAGCTCCTCGGCGAGCCCCATCAGCATCAGGTGCAGCCCGCCGGGCCGCAGGCTGACGGTCGCCCCGGGGGGGATCTCGATCCCCGGCACCTCGCGCATGCGCATCACCCCGTTCTCGTTGATGTGGGTGTGCAGCTCGACCCGCGGGGCGGCCGGCGTGCTGGCCGAGAGCAGCCGGTCCGGCGCCGTGCCGCGGTTGGCGATGGTGAGGTAGCCGGCGCCGCGGCTGCCCTTCCCGGCGGCCCGGCTCCAGGGCTGGGTGATGACGAGGTCGCCGGCGCGGGTCTCGCCCCCGTCGGTTTGGGCCTGCGCCGCCGCACCGGGCAGGGCGAGGGCGGCGGCCCAGAGCGTGACAGTGCAGAGGGCGCGGCGGGTGGCGCGGTGCGGCATGGCAGGTCTCCTTGTGTTGGCATCGTGTGTCGTTGGCAAGGCGGCCGTTGGGGGCACAGGATCGCCTGGCGGTGCCATCAAGTTTTCGCCTCCCCTCGCGGCCCGTGCCGCCCGGACGGCGAAGCCGCCCTTCCGGGTGCGGCGACGCCGCCCCGCCCGTGGCCCGGTCGTTCCGATAGCCATGGCTGCTCCCCCTCAGGCCGGCATGCGCCTGGCCGCCGCCGCGCAATCGGCACGCGCGCGGTCGAGGAAGCCGGCGAACATGGCGGTGATCAGCGCGGTGGTATCGGCCGGTGCCCGGGCCGGCGATCCGGCATCGAAGGGCGGCGCAGGGTCGTATTCGGCGACGAGCTGCACGGCCATCGCATAGGCATCGTCGCGCAGCGCGGCGACCATGGCGAGGCCGAAGTCGATCCCTGCCGTCACGCCGCCGCCGGTGGCGCGGTCGCGGTCGATGACGACGCGCTCCTCGACCGCGGCCGCGCCGAAGAGAGGCAGCAACTCGCGGGTGATCCAGTGCGAGGTGGCACGATACCCGCGCAGCAGCCCCGCCGCGCCGAGCAGGAGCGAGCCGGTGCAGACCGCCGTTGCCCAGGTCGCCTTCCGGCCGCGGTCGGCGAGGAAGGCCATGGTCTCCGCATCCGCCATGGCGTCGAGCGTGCCGGTGCTGCCGCCGGGCACGCAGATCAGCGTCAGCTGTTCCGGGCAGCCTGCGAAGTCGGTGTCCGGCACCACCGTGAGGCCGGTGTCCGTGACGATCGGATCGCGGGTCTTCGCCACCAGCCGCACGGTCGCGCCCATCAGCCCGCGCAGCATGTTGTGCGGGCCGACGAAGTCGAGCGCCGTGCAGCCCGGATAGAGCAGGAAGGCGATGTCCTCCGGCC
>CAYNYQ010000870.1:0-1541 GCA_964401305.1 uncultured Acetobacteraceae bacterium
GCCCGGGATGCTCAGGGGCGTCCTCACCGTCGGCGGCTGGACCATGGCCAGCCGCGTGCTGGGCTTCGCCCGCGACATGCTGATCGCGGCGCGGCTCGGCGCGGGGCCGATGGCCGATGCCTTCTTCGTCGCGCTGCAGCTGCCCAACCTGTTCCGCCGCCTGTTCGGCGAGGGCGCCTTCGCCGCCGCCTTCGTGCCCGCCTTCGCCGGCGCCCTGGCGCGGGACGGGCGCGCCGCCGCGCAGGACCTCGCCGAGCGCATGGCGGGGCTGATGGGGCTCTGGCTCGCGCTGCTGACCGGGCTCGGCCTGGTGGCGATGCCGCAGGTGCTGGCGGTGCTGGTGCCGGGCTTCCTCGCCACGCCGGGGAAATTCGCGCTGACGGTGGAGCTGGCGCGGATCACCCTGCCCTATCTCTGGTTCATCTGCCTCACGGCCCTCGTCGCCGGCGTGCTGAACGGGCTCGAGCGCTTCGCCGCCGCCGCCGCGGCGCCGGTGCTCTTCAACGTCTTCGCCATGGCGGCGCTGCTCGGCCTCGCGCCCTTCGTGGCGACGCCGGCGCATGCGCTGGCCTGGGGCGTCGCGGCCTCGGGCGTTGCGCAGCTGGTCCTGGTCTGGGTGGCGGCGCGGCAGGCGGGCATGGCGCTGAACCCGCTGCGCCGGCCGCGGATGACGCCTGCCGTGCGCACCGTGCTGGCCAAGATGGGGCCCGGGCTGATCGGCGCCGGCGCCTTCTACATCAACCAGTTCGTCTCGATGATCATCGCCTCGCTGCTGCCGACGGGGGCGGTCTCCTTCCTCTACTACGCCGACCGGGTGGGGCAGCTGCCGCTCGGGGTGATCGGCGCGGCGGTGGGCACCGCGCTGCTGCCGCTGCTCTCGCGCCAGGTGCGCGGCGGCCAGCCCCTGGCGGCGCACCGCACGGCGAACCGGGCGATCGAGATCTCGCTGGCGCTGAGCCTGCCGGCGGCGGCGGGGCTGGCGCTGGCGGCCGGGCCCATCGTCGCGGCGCTGTTCCAGCGCGGCGCCTTCGATGCCGCGGCGACGGCGGCGACGGCCGCGGCGCTGGCGGCCTACGCGCTCGGCATCCCGGCCTTCGTGCTGGTGAAGGCGCTGGCGCCCGGCTTCTTCGCCCGCGGCGACACGACGACGCCGGTGGTCATCGGGCTCGGCACGGTGGCGCTGAACATTGCGCTGAACCTGGCGCTCATGGGGCCGCTGGCGCATGTCGGCATCGCGCTCGGCACCGCGCTGGCGGCCTGGGCCAATGCGCTGGCGCTCGGGCTGCTGCTGGCGCGGCGCGGGCGGCTGGTGCTGGACCGGCAGCTGCGCCGGCGGGCGCCGCGCATCCTGGCGGCGAGCGCGATCATGGCCGCGGCGCTCTGGGCGCTCGGCGCGGCCGCCGCGGCGCTGGCCCCGCGCCTGCCCGACGTGCTGCTCGTGCCCGTCCTCGTCGGCGCGGGCGGGGCGGTGTTCTTCGCCGCGGCGCAGGCGCTCGGCGCGCTCGACCTGCGCGAGATCCGCGCCCTGCTGCGCCGGCACC
>CAYNYQ010000871.1:0-1540 GCA_964401305.1 uncultured Acetobacteraceae bacterium
GGCTGGAAGCACGGGCGCTGGGTGGACAGCGTGCTGATGACGCGCCCGCTCGGCCCCGGCGCGGGCCAGCCGCCGGACCCGGGGCGCTGAGCGCCGCGCCCCGGCGCCCGCCCCCGCATTGACGCGCGCCGGCCGGCGGCCGGAGACTCCCCTCCGCATCCGGGGAGGAACCGCGCCATGCGCAACAGCACGACGCTCGAGGTGGTGCCGACCGGCCCCGTGGTCGGGGCGGAGATCCGCGGCGTCGATCTCGCCGCGCCGCTCGCCGCCGCCGAGGTCGAGACCATCCGCCGCACGCTCTTCGACCGCGGCGTGGTCTTCTTCCGCGACCAGAGCATCACGCCGGAGCAGCACATCGCCTTCGCCGAGCGCTTCGCGCCGATCAACATCAACCGCTTCTTCACGAAGGTGCCCGACCACGAGAAGATCGCCGAGGTCAGGAAGGAGCCCGACCAGACGCGGAACATCGGCGGCGGCTGGCACACCGACCACAGCTACGACCAGGTGCCCGCGCTCGGCTCCATCCTGCTGGCGCGCGAGCTGCCGGACAGCGGCGGCGACACGCTCTTCGCCAGCATGTACGCGGCCTGGGAGGCGCTGTCGGAGGGGCTTCGGCAGACGCTGCTCGGCTTGCGCGCCGTGCATTCCAGCCGCCATGTCTTCGGCCGCCGCGACCGCGAGGAGAACAGCGACGGGCGCATCGGCAACGCGGAGCTGGCGACGCAGGACGCGGTGCATCCGGTGGCGATCCGCCATCCCGGCAGCGGGCGCCACGCGCTCTACGTGAACCCGGCCTTCACCCTGCGCTTCGAGGGCTGGACGGACGAGGAGAGCAGGCCGCTGCTGGAGTACCTCTACCGCCACGCGGCGCGGCCGGAATTCCAGGTCCGCTTCCAGTGGCAGCCCGGCTCCATCGCCTTCTGGGACAACCGCGCCACCTGGCACTACGCGGCGAACGACTACCACGGCGAGCGGCGGCTGATGCACCGCATCACGCTGGAGGGCGAGGCGCTGGCCTGAGCCCCTGGCCGGCGCCGCTTGTCCGCTCCGGCGCGCGGCGCCACCCTGCGCGCCCTGGTGGCGCGATCGCCGTCGATGGCGCCCGCCATCTGCGGCGTGACGAACACCACCAGACCGAGATCCGGTGGGCTGGTTCACGTCGTTGTCGGCGACAGGCAGCGACGACCAGACCACGAAGAACCTAGGGAGACAGATCCATGTCCGACGACGCGGCCTTCTTCGACAAGGGCCTGCCGATTCGGCGCGCCGTGCTGGGCAGCGACTATGTCGACCGCAGCCTGAACTCCGCCGACGACTTCATGATGGGCATCCAGCGCGCCGCCACGGCCTGGGGCTGGGGCTGGGCCTGGGGCGACCCGACGCTCGACCGGCGCACACGCTCGATGATCAACCTGGCGATGCTGACCGCGCTCGGCCGGCCGCACGAGCTGAAGCTGCACGTGAAGGGCGCGCTGAACAACGGCATCACGGTGGAGGAGATCAAGGCGGCGCTGCTGCACGCCACCGCCTATTGCGGCAT
>CAYNYQ010000872.1:0-1539 GCA_964401305.1 uncultured Acetobacteraceae bacterium
GCGATGCGCGGGTTGCGCCGGATCGCCTCGGCCAGCGGCGGCGCGGCATGGCGCAGCAGGTGCGGCACCACCCCGGCCTCGCCGCCGAAATCCTCGGCGAACCAGTTGTAGATCGAGGAGAGGCGCAGCCCGCTGCCATCCGCGAGCACGCCGACGCCGCGCGGGTGGTTCACATAGGCCTGCGCGCCCTGCTCCAGCAGCGCCTCGGCATTGGCCGCGGTCAGCGCCCGGGGCGGGATGTCGGGGCAGCCGATGGAGGCGCAGTTCAGCACGTAGTGCGTGCGCGGGTCGCGCCAGATCGGGCGCAGGATGCGGTGCTCGATGTCGTTCAGCGTCAGCTTCTCGCCGGCGACGGTGACGAGGTGCGCGTCCCAGGGCCCGCGCAGCAGCAGCCCGCCCGAGAGGTTGATGTCGCGGATCGAGGCCACCGGGAAGGCCAGCAACACGGTGCGCACGGTCAGCGCGTTGTAGAGGTTCACCCAGTAGGCGTACTGCTCGGGGCGGGCCAGCCGGTCTACCGGCACGTCGGCCAGGGCGCCGAGATAGGCTTCAAGCGCCTGGCGCTCGGCTGGCGTGACCGCGGCATAGGCGATGCCGGCGGCGCCCCCGGGCAGGTCGCGGCGGTGGCGGCGCAGAAAGCCGTCCCAGGCGCCATGGTCGAGGGTGAGGCGCGATCCGGCATCCTGCGTCGTCCAGCGCTCCCATAGCCGCGCCTTCGGGGCGAAGAGCGCCTCGAAGCGCTGCGCCCGGGCGGGGGCGGCGGGGGCGGCCAGGACCAGGCCGGCCAGCAGCGGCAAGGTGCGGCGGTGCATGGGGGTGGTCCTTGCCATGGGGTGGGGGAGGCGCCGCATCAGCGCTGGCCCAGCAGGCCGCGACGCAGTGCCGCGGTCGGCGCGCCCGGGCCGATGAAGCTGGCGAGCAGGGTGCGCGCCGCCTCGGCGCCGGGGATGCGCTGCGGCGGCGCGTCGTTGGCCGCGACCTCGGCGGCGTCGGGCAGGATCAGGTAGCGCTCGCGGTCGCCGGCGGCGATGGGGCGGAACCAGGCGCGCAGGGGCTCCGGCACGGGGCAGGCGCAGGTGTCGGCGAAGGCCTCCTCCCAGGCGCGGGCGACGGCGGCAACGGGGACCTCGCGCCGGTAGCGCAGCAGGAGAAGCTTCGGCCCGGGGGCGGCAAGGATGGCCTCGGCCGCATCGCTGCGCCGCTCGAGGTAGAGCGCGGCCCGATAGACCTCGACGCCGAGGTAGCGGCGCGCGCCGGTGCCGTTCAGCACCAGGGTGCGGCCGGCGGCGGTAGCGCCAGCGGGAAACTCCGCCTCCGCGGCGGCCGGGGTGGCCAGCAGCAGGGCCGGCAGGGCGCGGCGTGGCGCCAGCGCAGGCGCGGCGGGCGACGCCGTCAGCACGGCGCTAGTGCCGCGGCCCGGCGCCGCGCCCGGTACCCCGCCAGCACCGCCAGCGCGAGCCCGGCCAGAACCAGGTCCTCGAGCGGCGTCCAGGGGCGCAGCGGCCGCGCCAGGAAGACGCCGAAGCAGCCGCAATTCTC
>CAYNYQ010000873.1:0-1538 GCA_964401305.1 uncultured Acetobacteraceae bacterium
GACGAGCGGCTGAACGTGAATGGCGGCGCCATCGCCATCGGCCATCCCTATGGCATGAGCGGCGCGCGCATGACCGGCCACGCGCTGATCGAGGGCAAGCGCCGCGGCGCCAAATACGTCGTGGTGACCATGTGCATCGGTGGCGGCCAGGGCGCGGCGGGGCTCTTCGAGGTCGCCTGAGCGCGGCGCGGCCCCGCGCGGCGGCCCCTGAAGGAGGGTCGCCGCGGGGGTCCGATTTCGATGCGACATAGTGACAATTTGGGACTTGCCGGGATCCGCGCGTCCACCCGAAACCAATCGTAAACGGTCCGGGTGCACGCCATGACGCTTGCGATCAACCTCAGCCTGTCCCAGTCCGGGGCGCAGGGCGCCGTGGGGCTGAGCGGCGCCTCGGGCACCACCGCCTCCCGGCCCGGCCAGGACGGGACCGCCGGCGGTGCCGGCGCGGGGAAGGTCCTGACCCTCGCGGGCCTTGCCTGGCTTGGTGACGCGGGCGGCGACCAGGTCCGCTACGACCATACCGCGAATGGCGGGCGGGGCGGCAGCGGCGGCAATGGCGGCAGCGGCGCGGCCGCGCAGCCGACCGTCGTGAACAGCTCCGGCCCCGGTTTCCAGCTGACCAGCGTCACCTACGACCAGCCCGGCGATGGCGGCACCGCCGGCCCCGGCGGCGCGGGCGGGCGCGGCAACGTGGTGTTCGGCACTCTCGACACCGATCTCGCCGGCGGCACCGCGGCGCAGAACGGCCTGGCCCTGACCGCCCGCGCCAATGGCGGCGCCGGCGGGGCCGGCGGCACCTCGGGCGCCGGCGGCGATTCGAGCTACACCGCGGACTGGCAGACCATCACCACCAGCTCGGCCTTCAACAGCACCTACAGCCAGCAGGGCACCGCCGGCGGCGTCGCCCCGGACGGCGCGGCGGGCGGGCGCGGCGGCAATGCGTTGGCGGCCTTCCGGACCATCGAGGCCACGGGCGAGAACATGCTGGTCGGCCTCACCGGCTTCGCCACGGGCGGCGCCGGCGGCAACGCGGGTTCGGGGTCGCGCGGCGGCTCGGGCTCGATCGGCGCCGTGGGCGGCGATGGCGGGCGCGGCGGAGATGGCGGCACGGCGCTCGTCGAGGTGGCCGGGCTGACCGCTGCCGCGACCAGCCTCGCCACGGCCTCGGGCCTGAACCTGACCATCCTGCTGGCCGCGACCGGCGGCGCGGGCGGGCAGGGGGGGGCGGGCGGCGCCTCCGGCCTCGGCATCGTCAGCGACATCGACACCATCGATGGCGTCACCGACCGGCTGGAGACCCGCACCTATGCCGGCGCCGGCGATGGCGGCAACGGCGGCAGGGGCGGCGCGGCGACGGCCCGCGTCGCCGACGCCAGCATCCTCGGCAGCGACGTCGCCGACACGGTCGCGCTGCGCCTGACCGCGACCGGCGGCGCGGGCGGGGTGGGCGGCGCCGGGGCCGCGGGCGTCGCCAGCGAGACCATCGGCGCCGGCACGACGAGCGTCACCCTCATCGCCGGCACGCCGCCCGGCATGCC
>CAYNYQ010000874.1:0-1533 GCA_964401305.1 uncultured Acetobacteraceae bacterium
GACCTGCCGCGGCAATTCCGCCAGGCCTGGTCGGCCGCGCTGTCGGTGCCGCCGCGGCCCGTGCATCTCGACCTCAACGGGCTGATGGGCGAGCTCGTCGAGACCGGCACGACCGAGGCGCCGCCCGCCTCGCTCGCGGGCTGGACCATGCCGCTGCACCGGCCGGCCCCCGACCCCGATGCCATCGCGGCGCTGGCGGCGGCGCTGCGCTCGGCCGGCCGCGTCGTCATCGTCGCCGGCGATGCCGCGGCGCTCTCGGGCTGCGGGCCCGAGCTGCTCGCCGTGGCCGAGGCGCTTGCCGCGCCGCTGGCGACCTCGCTCGGCGCGCGCGGCATCGTCGATACGCGGCATCCGCTCCATGTCGGCGTGGTCGGCAACTACGCCGCGCCGCCCGCCAACGAGATCCTGTGCGCCGCGGAGATGGTGCTCTATGTCGGGTGCGACACCGGCGACCAGGTGACGCACTACTGGCGCGTGCCGAAGCCGGGCAGCCTCCGCGTCGTGCAGATCGACGCCGATCCGCTGGAATTCCACCGCAGCTACGCGGCCGAGGCCACGGTGCAGGCCGACCCCAGGGCGGCGCTCCGTGCCCTGGCGCAGGCCCTGGGCCGGCCGGAGCGGGACGCCGGCTACCTCGCCTGGGCGCAGGGCGTGGTGGCGGCCTGGAGCGCCGCGGTGGCGCCGCGGCTGGCCAGCGACGCGACGCCGATCGACCCGGCGCGCATCGCCGCCGAGATCACGCGCGCGCTGCCGGCCGACGGCATCCTCGTCGCCGACACCGGCTATTCCGGCATCTGGACCGGTACGCTGGTCGAGCTCAAGCCGGGGCAGCGCTACCTGCGCGCCGCGGGCTCGCTCGGCTGGGCCTTCCCCGCCTCGCTCGGCGCCAAGCTCGCCGCGCCGGATCGCAAGGTGATCTGCTGGTCCGGCGACGGCGCGCTCTACTACCACCTGGCCGAGCTCGAGACGGCGCGGCGGCGCGGCATCGCCGCGGTGCTGGTGGTGAACAACAATTCGGGCTTCGGCCAGGGCTGGCCGAACCTCGTCCGGCAGGTGGGCAACCGCCCGCAGGCGGCCGAGCAGCTGCTGCGCTTCGGCCCGACCGACTTCGCCGCGGTGGCGCGGAGCTTCGGCGTGCAGGGCATCCGCGTGGAGGCGCCGCAGGAGCTCGGCCCCGCCCTCGCGCGCGCCCTGGCGATGGAGGAGCCGGTGGTGGTGGACGTGGCGACGGATATCGAGAGCCGGGCGCCGGCGCCCTGGGACCCGCCGGCCTGACGATGCAGGGGCGGGCGATGCGCGCCGCCGACGCGGTGGCGGCCGCCGCGGCAGGACGCGAAGGAGGACGGATATGGCACGCATCGCCGTGATCGGCGCCGGGACGATGGGCCATGCGATCGCGCTGGTCTATGCGCTGGGCGGACATCGCGTCCGGCTGACCGACAGCGACCCCGCGACCCTCGCCTGCGCGCAGCGGCTGATGGAGGGCGCGCTGGCCACGCTCGTCGCCGGCGGCGAGGCGCCCGCGGACTGGAC
>CAYNYQ010000875.1:0-1529 GCA_964401305.1 uncultured Acetobacteraceae bacterium
GAGTCCCAGCCTTCCAAGCTGGTTGTGCGGGTTCGATTCCCGTCACCCGCTCCATTCTCCGCCACGTTCTGGTCTGCCGATGCGGGACGGGCCCGGGCGGGCGAGGACGCCGCCCGGCGCGCGAGCGATGGCGGTCATGCCCCGGCGCGGCGGGCCTCGTCCCCGGCCACGAAGCGGATGTCGCAGCAGAGCCCCTCCGCCGCCGCGCGCAGCGTGATCTCGCCGCCCAGCTCGGCAGGCAGCGCGCGCAGCAGGAGCCGGGTGCCGAAGCCACTGCCGAGCGCATCGGCCCGGGCGGGCGGGCCGCCGGCTTCCTGCCAGCGCAGCACCACGCCGCCCGCCGGCCCCGTTGCCGCCGCGAGGGTCACGCGCCCCTGCGGCACCGACAGGGCCCCGTGCTTGGTCGCATTGGTGGCGAGCTCGTGCAGGGCGAGGGAGACGGCCAGGGCCTGCCGGGCGTTGAGCCGCAGGTCCGGCAGGCTGGTCTCGATCTGGCCGCCGCCGGCCCAGGGATCGAGCGCCGCCTGGGCGAGGGCGGTCAGGGACTCGCCGCCGCCGCCCGGCGCGACGGAGAGCTCATGCGCCTCGGCCAGCACCGAGAGCCGCCGGCCGAAGGTGCTGAGGAAGGCCTCGACGGAGGCGGCCTCGCGCCCCGTCTGGGCCGCCACGCACTGGACGTTGGCGAGGAGGTTCTTGACCCTGTGCCGCATCTCGCCGACCAGCAGGGCCTGCCGGCTGGCGCGCTCCTCGCTCTCGGTGACGTCGGCGAGGGTGCCGAGGTAGCGCGGCGCCCCGTCCGGCATCGGCGACGGCCTGCCCCTCGCCTCGACCCAGCGGATAGCGCCGTCGTCGGCCCGATGGATGCGGTAGAGCAGCCGCATCGGCTGGCCGTCCTCGATGGCGCGGCTCCAGCTCCGCTCGACCATCGCACGGTCCTCCGGGAGGACGTGGGCGAGGCAGGTCTCGGCGTCCCACTGGCCGGGATAGCCACCGGGATACCCGTAGATCGCGTCATGGGCGCCGGATCGCGCGGTCTCGCCGCTGCGTGGGTCGAAGGACCAGACGCCGACGCCGGCCATGTCCAGCGCTCTCCGCAGGTTTTCCGGGTCGAGGGACGGGGGCGGCAG
The DNA here is from genome assembly GCA_964401305.1 of uncultured Acetobacteraceae bacterium. Lineage (GTDB taxonomy): Bacteria > Pseudomonadota > Alphaproteobacteria > Acetobacterales > Acetobacteraceae > JAIEOP01. Next base: position 1,128 of record CAYNYQ010000875.1, read on the forward strand.
GTCGCGATCCGACACGGCGGCGGTCCTGTGCGTCGGATCGCCGCGAGCGGCACAGGGTTCCACGCCCCTGCCGCGGCTCGGCGCCCCGATGGGAAGCGAATGCGTGGAAGCGTCCCCGTTTCGCAGGAACCCGACTCCGTTCGCTTTAACTAAAATAAGTCACGTTAAAATGAAAATCAACAGCATACGATCACGCTGTCGCAGGAGGTGGCGCGTGCGGCAGGCGGGGTGCGGCCTCGGCACGGAAGGCGGCGACCCCTCCCCTCACCCCCCAGGGGGGGGCCGGCGATCTCGCGCACGCCGCCCCGCGACGGCCTCAGTGCAGCAGGTCAGCTTCCAGCGGCTCAAGCGCATCGCCGACCGCGACGCGGCCACCTTCCAGCACCTCGGCATAGACGCCGA
>CAYNYQ010000876.1:0-1528 GCA_964401305.1 uncultured Acetobacteraceae bacterium
CCTACAACATGCGCCGCCTCGCCTGGATCGAGGGGAGAGTTGTGCCCGCCTGACGAATCCAAGCGCCGAAAACCCATACCGCCCGCCGTACAGAGGCGGGTCAGGGCTCGAAAACGGCTGCTCCGCGCGCAACGGCACCATAAACGGCCCTCAGCAGCGCCCATTGACGGGGTTATTCGAGGTGTCCAGTCGCTGTTCCAGATGGCGACGACGGGGAAAAACGTGGCCGCCGCGATCTTCTGGATGAAGGCCAGGGCGGGCTGGCGCGAGAAGTCGCAGGTCGAGCACACGGCAGCCGCCGGGGCCGAGCCGTACGTGATCTACAGCGGCGTGCCACGGGCGGAGAGCCCGAGCGGTGACGACTGGCTCGCGCAGCACGCGCCGGCGCCGCGGCTGGCGGCGGAGGATGACGCGGCCGAGCCGCCGGAGGGCTGACGACGCGCCGTGCATCGGAGCATGTTCAACACCGACCAACGACCGTTGGTGGGTGGTGAACGGGGCGGCACTGTGACAGGCTGGCCGGTATGGCCGCAGTTTTTGGCGACTGCGCCGACCCCTTGCTGCCATCATACTCTCGATCCTGGCTGGTGCAGATCATGCCGCGTTGCGTATTCCCTGGCTGCCTACTTCTGGTGTCGCTCATGGCAGCCGCTCAGCCTGTAGCGGCGCAGTCAGCCGACCCCCTTGAAGCGATGAACCGGCGGGTTCATGCCTTCAATGAAGTCTTGCGGGCACAGGTGCTCAGCCCGGCCGCCGAACTGTACCGATCGAAGACACCTGACTGGCTGCGCCGGGGGATCGCCAGTGCCCTGGCCAACCTGAACGAGCCGATCACGGCCGCAAGCGGCTTGATCGCGGGCGATGTTGACCTTGCGTGCAATGCCGTGGCGCGCTTCGGGATCAACTCGACGCTTGGCCTCGCCGGTATCCGCGACCCCGCGACCGACCTGGGCTTCCCGCGTCAGGCGCTGGCCGTAGCAGATGCCGTCTGCCGCTGGGGTGTCCCGAGCGGGCCGTTCCTGATGCTTCCTGTCCTTGGTCCTTCGACGCTGCGGGATGCAGCAGCGCTGGGCGGCAGCAGCGCTGCCTTGTCCTTCCTGCTTGGACCGGAACCCACGTTGGCGTGGAGCGGTGTCAATCTATTTGCCGGCTACGCCGAGACACATGAGCAGCTCTCGCAGGTAGATGCGAACTCGATCGACTCCTATGCGGTCTATCGCAGCGCCTTTCTCCAACGGCGCGGTGCCGCATGCCCGGTCGACCGAAAAGCCGCATTTGACACCACCTCAGATCATGACTGAGGGTAGCGTCGTTACCCGACGGACGCCTGGTGCTCCGCTTTCCACAGCGCTTCGGTCCGCGCCAGGACCCGCGCGACCGTCGTATGAGTCCACGCCCCGCGCCCCGACGGCACCGGCACCCCTCGCCGGCTCAGCGCCCGCGCCATCGCTGCCTGACCGGTGACACCCTCCGCCCTAGGTCCTGTGGACTCTTGGGATTCCCGTCTTCTGGATAGTGTGATTCAAGG
>CAYNYQ010000877.1:0-1513 GCA_964401305.1 uncultured Acetobacteraceae bacterium
GATCCGCGATCCCGTACGCCCGGCTCGTGGTCGAGAGCGTGATCGCCGAAGGGCGCAACGCCCGCAGGCGTGAATCACGCGACCAAACAACGAGCTAGACCACGATCCGCGATCCCGTACGCCCGGATCGTGGTCTAGAAGGCGACGCGCAGCCGCAGCCAGCCGACCGGCACCGGGCCGCGATCGGCGTTGTAGCCGGGATGGACGATCAGCTGCCCGCCCACCGCCGCGGCCAGGCCGGGGACCAGCGTCGCCTGGTAGTAGCTCTCGAGGATCACCTCCGGCGCGTAGCTCAGCCGCCCGTCGCCGAGGATGAAGCCGGTGCCGCCGGCGGCGAGGAAGCGGCGCTGCGGCGCGTGCAGCCCGCCGAGGTTGAAGGCGAGGCCCAGCGTGTCCGCCTGGCGTCCCCAGCGCCAGCCGTTCACCGACACGCCGGCCGAGACGGACCAGTCCATCTCGAGGAACATGAAGTTCTGCGACCGGCCGTCGTTCCAGCCGAGCCGGCCGAAGACGCCGACCGATTCTGTCAGCTGCGCCTCGGCGTTCACCGCGACCATCGCCTTGGTGCGGAAGGCGCGGAAGCGCTCGGTGTCCTCCTCGCCGGCCGCGACCGCCCGCGTCAGGTCGTCGTAGCGCGCCGAGCGGGTGCGCGAGGCGCCGAGCAGCACGCGCACCGCCCGCGCCCGCGTCCCCTCCCACCAGGTGCGGTCGAGCTGGAACAGCAGCTGCCAGGCCCGCGTCACCCGCGCATCGAGGTACTCGCCGCCCTGGTTGCGCGCCACCTGGAAGGCGCCGAGCCTGGTCGCCCAGTCGCCGTTCTCCCATTCCAGCACCGCGCCGTAGTTGTAGCCGGCCGGGTCGCCGGCGAAGTCCACTGCGCCGGTGCCGACCAGCGTGTAGTTCAGGAACTGCGTGCGCGCGTCATGGGCGTAGCGGTTGTTGTCGAAGAAGTCCCAGACCGCGAACTTGCCGGCGGTGATGGTGATGCGCTCGCGCGCCAGCGGCCCGGTGAAGCGCATCGGGTCGTCGTCCTGGCCGCGCGCATCGTAGGAGAGGTCGATGGTCTGGCGCAGGAAGAGGCGGGCGAGGTTGAAGTCCCACTGGTTCGTGCCGCCGTGGAAGGCCTCGGTATTGGCCAGGCCGCCGAGGCCGACATTGTTCGAGAGCCCGTAGCCGCGCGTCGGCGAGGGCACGGCGACGATCTCGGCATTGTGCCAGAGCCGGCGGCCGATCACGAGGTCGACCGTCTGCATCAGCGTGCCCTCGGGCCGCGGGCCGAGGCTGTTCGGCCCGCGATAGGGCGAGCGGAAGCGCGGCTGGCCGAGCACGGAATTCGTCATCTGGCCGCGCAGGAACCAGCCCTTCTCCTCGAGCGCGGCGAGCCATTCCTCGGCGCCCTCGATCAGCGCGTCGATGTTGCGCTGGTCGACCGGCCCGGCGACGCCGCGCTGCGCCCGCGCCGGCCCGCCGGCGGCGAGGAGCGGCGCGAGGCCGAGGCCGAGCGCCGCCGCGC
>CAYNYQ010000878.1:0-1219 GCA_964401305.1 uncultured Acetobacteraceae bacterium
CCGACGATATAGGCCTTGCCGCTGATGCTCATGGGCGCGCCCTTCCTCCCGCTGACGGGGGAGAAGCTTCCCCCGCCGGGCCCGCGCGTCAACCCGGCGCGGCGGCTTGAGGGCGCGGGGCGGCCATGCTGCACTGCGCCGCCCCTCCGGATGCGCCGCCGCATGACCAAGCCCGTGATCCTGCACGCCATGCCGCTGCCCGCGGCGCAGGTGGCGCATCTCGCCGAGAGCTACCAGGTCTTCGGCCCGCTCGAGCCGCCGGCGCCGGCCTCGATCCCGGCCGCGGCGCGCGGCGCGCGGGCGCTGGTCACGCTCGGCGGCTTCACGACGGATGCGGCCATGCTGGCGGCGCTGCCCGAGCTCGGCCTGATCTGCTGCTACGGCACCGGCTACGAGGGCGTGGACCGCGCCGGGGCCCTGGCGCGCGGCATCCGCGTCACCCATGCCGGCGATTCCAACTCCACGAGCGTCGCGGAATTCGCCATGGGCCTGGTCATCGCCGCGGCGCGGCGCATGGTGCAGGGCGACCGCAAGATCCGCGCCGGCGGCTGGACCAGCCTCGGCATCGACCGGATGGAGATGACGCCGGGGCTTTCGGGCAAGCGCCTCGGCATCTACGGCATGGGCACGATCGGGCGGAAGATCGCCGCCCGCGCCGAGCCCTTCGAGATGGAGATCGGCTACCACAACCGCACCCGGCGCGAGGACGTGCCCTATGCCTACCTGCCGGACCTGCTGGCGCTCGCCGAGTGGTCGGACGTGCTGGTGGTGGCGGCGCGGGCGAGCGCGGCGAACCGCGGCGCGGTGGATGCCGCGGTGCTGCGCGCGCTCGGGGCCCGCGGCGTGCTGGTGAACATCGCCCGCGGCGTGCTGGTGGACGAGCCCGCGCTCTGCGACGCGCTGGAGCAGGGGGTGATCGCCGGTGCCGGCCTCGACGTCTATGCCGACGAGCCGCATGTGCCGGAGCGGCTGAAGGTGCTGGAGAACGTCGTGCTGACGCCGCACATGGCCGCCGTCGCGCTGGCCGCGCAGCGGGCGCAGCGGCGGGTGCTCGAGGAGAACCTCGCCGCCTTCTTCGCCGGCCGGCCGCTGCGCTTCGAGGCGCCGCCGCCGTGACGCGGCCCGATGGCCGGAGCGCCGCGAGGCGCGAAGGGCTGAATCGGTCCGCCGCCGTGACGCGGCCCGATGGCCGGAGCGCCGCGAGGCGCGAAGGGCTGAA
>CAYNYQ010000878.1:1319-1512 GCA_964401305.1 uncultured Acetobacteraceae bacterium
TCGGCCCGCCGCCGTGACGCGGCCCGATGGCCGGAGCGCCGAGAGGCGCGGAGGGCTGAATCGGGCCGCCGTCGCGACGAAGGCGGCTACAGCACGGCAGTCATGCCGCCATCGACGAAGAGCAGGTGCCCGTTGACATAGCTCGACGCGTCCGAGGCGAGGAAGATCGCCGCCCCCGCAAGCTCCGGCATCT
>CAYNYQ010000879.1:0-1504 GCA_964401305.1 uncultured Acetobacteraceae bacterium
GCCCGCCCGCCGGCGCCGCCGATGCGGCGGCTGGAAGCCGGCTTCGGGGCCGCGCCGCTCACCTCGCGGCCGGCGGCACCGCTCGGCGCCACGGCCGCCGCGCCCCTCGCCGCCGCTGCATCGGCCGGCGCGGTGGTGCGCCACTTCCCCCGCGCCGCGCCCCGGCATTGCTGCTGGCCCATGGGCGAGCCCGGAACGGCCGAGTTCCGCTTCTGCGGCTGCGATGCGCTGCCCTCCAAGCCCTATTGCGCCGAGCACGCCGCCATTGCCTACGTCAAGGTGCGCGACCGCCGCGAGGACGCCGCCTGAGGCCGGATTGATCCGCCCCGGCCGGGCACGGTCCGGCCGGCACATGGCACGGATGCGTGCCCCGCCCTTGGCGCCGGCCGCGGCTGCCCCGATGCTCTGACCGATGTCCCTCTCGCCGCCCGCCCCGCCCCAGGCCTGCGGCAACGCCGATCGCCACGCCGGCAGGCCGACGGAGCATCGGTGGCGCCTGCCCGGGCTGGCGTGACGCCTCCGCCCGATCGCCGGGGCGCCGCCGGGCGCCGGGGGCTGAAGCGACCCGCCGCGCACGGGCAGCCCGGTTGCCGCGTCATCGCCGCGCCACGGCTCCTGGCGTCGCCGGCTTGCCCGGAGAGGGTCGTCCCGGCGTGACCCGTCCCGCGCAGGCCGCGCGGCGAGGCGGTGCGCTGCTCGGCGTCGGGCTGCATCTCGGCGCGCTGCTGCTCTTCGTCGTGATGGACACGCTGGTGAAGCTGCTGACGGCGCGCTTCGGCGTGCCACAACTCATGTGGGCGCGCTTTCTCTTCGGCTTCGTCGCGGTCGCGCTGGTGCTGCGCCTGGTCACCGGCCACCTGCCCTGGCGGTCCCGCGCCCCGGGCCTGCAGGCGCTGCGCAGCCTGCTGCTGGCGGCCTGCAACCTGATGTTCTCCACCGCCCTGGTCCACCTGCCGCTGACCGACGCCACCGCCATCGGCTTCGCGGCACCCCTGCTGACGGTGGCGCTGGCCGCGCTCTGGCTGCGCGAGGCGGTGGGGGCGCGGCGCTGGCTCGGCGTCGGTCTCGGGATGGCCGGGGTGCTGATCGCGCTGCGCCCGCCCTTCCTCACCGGGCAGACGATGCACTGGGCGACGCTGCTGCCGCTGGGCACCGCCGCCGCCTTCGCCGTCTACAGCATCCTGACGCGCCGCCTGGCGACCATCGACGACAGCCGCACCACCATCCTGCACACCGGCTTCGCCGCGACGCTGGCCACGACGGTGGTGCAGCCCTTCGTCTGGACCCCGCCCAGCCTGCCGGACTGGGGACTGCTGGCGCTGCTGGGCATACTGGGGGGCGCGGGGCATGGGCTGCTGGTGCTGGCCTATGCGCGGGCGCCGGTCAGCCTGCTGGCGCCGCTCTCCTACACGCAGCTGGTCTGGACGACGATCGCCGGCATCCTGGTCTTCGCGGACTGGCCGGATGGCTGGACCCTGCTGGGGGCGGCGGTGATCACGGTGGG
>CAYNYQ010000880.1:0-1503 GCA_964401305.1 uncultured Acetobacteraceae bacterium
GCCGCGGCAGGTCGAGGCGGCGCGGCCTGCGGCGGCGGGTCCATCGCGCGGCCCGGCAGCGGCACCACCCGGGTGCGACGCGCCCAGTCGTGCCAGAGCAGGCGCTCGGCCGAGGTCAGGCCGCGCGGGCGGGTGGCGGCGCGCATCTCACGCCGCCGGCGCCGGCAGCGCGGCCGGGTCGTCGTCGATCAGCACCAGATGCAGCCGCCGCGGCCCATGCGCGCCGAGCTCGAGCGTCTGCTCTATGTCGGCGCTGCGCGAAGGGCCCGTCACCAGCATCACGTTGCGCGGCATGGCGCCGCCGCCGGCCCGGCGCAGCGCATCCCAGGCCTCCTCGTAGGCGCCGTGCACGGCCGAGGCGCGCAGCACCACCACGGCCGTGTCGGGCAGGATGTTCAGCGTGGTCGGCCGCGCCGGGTCCGAGGGCAGCATCAGCGTCCCGGTCTCGGCGATGCCGGCGAAGCCGTGCTGCACCGCCACCTGGTCCTCCGCCTCGGCGCGGCGGGCGGCGAATTCCAGCAGCGGCCGCTCGGCCCAGGGCAGGCCGAGCAGCTCGGGATGCGGGGCGAGCACGAAGCGTGAGGGCAGGTTCTGCGCCGCCAGGTAGTCGGCGATCGCGCCCGGCACGGCGGCGGCATCGGCGACGCGCGCGGTGGTGCCGAACTCCTTCTCCACGTTGCGCAGGAACAGCGCGACCTGCGCCGGCCGCGGCAGCTGCGCGCGGGCCGGGATCAGGTGGCGCGGATGCGCGGCGAGCCGCCCGGCCAGCATCGTCCGCTGGTCCTCCGGCAACGGCCCGCGCCTGAGGCCGCGGCGGATGGCGCCGAGGATCACGTCGCGGCTCATCGGGCGAGAGCGTCCTCGGTGGCGGCGCGGAGCGCGGCGAGCTGCTCCGGCGAGGTGTCGGCCAGTGCGTCGGCAGGGTCGGCGGGCCGATCCTCGTAGCGGATCGGCCGGGGGAATTGCCCCGCGGTGAGATCGAGGCGCTGGCCGTCGATTTCGTTGTAGAAGTGCCAGGCGCCCTCGACCGGGGTCTTGAGCAGGCGCCCGCCCAGGACCTCGTGCAGCAGCAGGGCGGTGACGCTGCATTGGCCCGTCGCCGGCGCATCCGGCCGCCAGCGCGTGCTTGTGGCGCTGGACCAGGCGCCGCTGATGGCGGCGAGCAGGCGCTCCCGCGGCGGCGTCATCGCCGGGCCCCCCGCTGCTGGGCGGCGTATTGCACCATGAAGGTGCCGCCGCGTTCCGGCACCGGCAGGTCCCGCCCCTTGGTCCAGCCGCCCGCCAGGGGCAGCGACCGGAACGCCCCCCTGCCGCGCCCGAGCAGCCCGAGCGCGCCGATGCCGAGGCGCGTCGCCAGCCGGTAGAGGCCCGGGCGCCGCGCCAGGAAGGCCCAGAGGGCGAGGTTGCTGCGCATGGCGCCGGGGGTCAGGTGCCGCTCGAACTCGCGTTCGCGCCAGTGGCGCATCAGCTTGGGCAGCGGGATCTTCACCGGGCAGACGCTCT
>CAYNYQ010000881.1:0-1503 GCA_964401305.1 uncultured Acetobacteraceae bacterium
CTTCAACATGTGGGCGATCAAGGCCCTGCTGGTGGTGATCTTCCTGGTCGGGCTGCCGCCCCGCCGGGCAGGCCGGCGCTGGCGAGCGGCCGCACCGCGCAGGATCGGCCGGCCTGGGCCACCGGTGGCGCCCTGCCCTCCGCTGCGGTGCGCACCGGGCTCGCCAGCTTCGACGTCTCGCGCTGGACCGTGCCGCCGGTGGTGCGCGAGCTCCACGTGCTCGACGGGGCCGGGCTCCTGCGCACCGAGCTTCCCGCGGGCGCCGAGAGCTTCGAGGCCGAGGCGCCGCCCCAGGGCAGCCATGTCCTGCTCTGGCGCCTCTCGGTCGCGCCGGGGCGGCACCTGGCCTGGCTGGACGGGCGCCCTGTCCCCAGCCCGGGCGGCCTGCCGCCGGCGTCCTACGTCCTGCCCGCCGGCATGCGGTCGCGCTGGGTCGGACCAGCCGGGCCGCAGCACCACGCGCTGCACCTGCACCTCACCCGCGCCTGGCTGGAGGATCTCGCCGCCGAGAACAGGCTGCCGGCCTGCGCCAGCCTGCTGCCGCCGCGCGCCGGGGTGCAGGACCCGCCGCTCGAGGCGCTGGTCCGCGCGCTCGTCGCGCACAACGTGGCCGAGGGCGGGCTCGGCAGCCCCTTCGCCGAGCACTGGATCGTGCTCGCCGCGCTGCGGCTGATGGGGCTGCAGCGGCCGCCGTCGCGCCTGCACATGGCGCCGCGCCGCCTCGCCCGCGTGGTCGAGCAGGTCGAGGCCGGGCTGCACGGGCCGATCGGGCTGGGCGACATGGCCGCCGCCGCCGGCATGTCGCGCTTCCACTTCGCCCGCGCCTTCCGCGCCGAGACGGGGGAGACGCCGCACGCCTATGTGACGCGCCGGCGCTGCGAGCGGGCCAAGGCGCTGATCCTCGCCGGCGACGCCTCGCTCGCCGAGGTGGCGCGGCGCTGCGGCTTCGCCCACCAGGCGCACCTGACCACGGCCTTCCGCCGTGTCGTCGGCACCACCCCGGGGCGCTGGCGCGACGAGCGGCGGAGCTGAGCCCGGGGCGCCGGCGCGGCGCACGATGGATCTGGGCCCGGGGCGCTGGCGCGACGAGCGGCGGAACTGAGCCCGGGTCGCCGGCGCGGCGCACGATGGATCTGGGCCCGGGGCGCTGGCGCGACGAGCGGCGGAACTGAGCCCGGGTCGCCGGCGCGGCGCGCGATGGATCTGGGCCCGGGGCGCGGGCGCGACGAGCGACGGAACTGAGCCCGGGGTGCCGGCGCAGCGCGGGGCGGAGCTGGGCCCGGGGCGCCGGCGCGACGAGCGACGCGCCGATCCCCGCAGCGCCGGCGGCCGGGCGCGCGCGGCGCCGCCGCGCAGTGTGAAGGGTGGCGACCACCGCGCCACCCCCGCCCGTGACATGATGCGGCCCCGCGGCTACCAGACGGGGGGCGCCTTGCCTCCCCGGGGGCGCGCCGCCGGACACGGAGCCCTCCCTGCCCAGGCCTGCCGCGCGCCTTCGACCCG